>CAZDQM010000001.1:0-14867 GCA_964507825.1 uncultured Nitrosopumilaceae archaeon
ATCTCGTATCTTGTTGTGGGTAGTCTTGAGCTTGTTTGTACAGTTTTTTGAAATTGGTTTCTGTCACAACTACCGTCTGGTTGTACTAGTATTTGCGCAATATGGTTAATGCATTCTCACAAATTTGAGTGAAAATCTAGGTACGACGTGAACACATACTGAAAATTTTACCACTAGACAAGATGCGCATGATTTTCTGTTTTATGCGAGTCCGATGAATCTCTGATTTTAACGGCATGCATAAATTTTGACTGGAATTTTCCCTAGGAGATCATGTACAAGACATGTTTATTTGAGTAAATCATTTTTTTGACTGGCTATCGATATCAGCTTTCCTAGTTCCTCATCGTTTTCATTTGAAAAATTTTCTAGTTCATGTCCCGTCATGTTGTAATCAATATCGATGGCCGCCTTTAGCGCCGATCTCTTCACTTCCATGTTCTTGTCGGTAAAGCAGTGCCGAATCTCCATTTCAGCTTGAATTGCCTTGAGGTATCCTAGCGCACCCAATGCACATGATCTAACCATGGCCCTGTCATCCCTTGTCAATTTTTTTAACGGGTTGATCGCGCATTGTGTTTTTCTATTTCCCAGAATCAGCGCACAAAACGCCCGTACATTGCTTTCCTCATCATTTAGTGAATCAACAAGTGCTGCTGAAATGTCGTTTTTGTTTAACATCAGAGCGCCAAACGCCTCGCCCCTAATCTCTATATCCGGATCATTTAACAATGAAATGATTTTTCTAACGACTGCATCATTGCTCGTCTGTGACATCGATTCTAACATGGTGATTTTGTCCTGCTTTGCCAAGTCGTTTTCCATACTAGACATTTCTCCTAGCAATATTTGGTCGTTATTTTTCATAAAATTTTCCCCTTGCACAAAAAGTGGCAGGGATGATATGGTATACTAGTACATGACGGCATCCGGCCCGAAAAACGGGTCGTCCTGTGCCTGAAATTCGGCTCATCGTATAGGCTATTCCGCAGAGCATCATCTTAGCTTTAAATTATCCCAAGGTAGTGATTTGCTAATGTCAAACGAAGCAAGAGACACCATATTCATTGGCAAGAAACCATTGATGGCATATGTTACTTCGGCATTGATTCAATTGGCGAACCTGCCTGTCGTGAACATCAAAGCAAGAGGTCTTAGCATCGGTCGTGCTGTGGATGTAGCTCAAATCATCTCACGCAAGACAGAAAATGCAGGATACTCTATCGGAGAGATCAAGCTAGGTTCTGTAACCCTAGAGTCCAACGACGGCAAAGCAAGAAACGTTTCAACAATTGAGATTGAAGTAAAGAAAAATACAGCATGATTGCGTAACACGCATTTTTTTATCTTTTTGAACCTCTGTATTTTTTTTCCAATTTTCTAAATTTTCCCAACTCAACAATATCATTAAACTGATCAAAGCTGACGGTCCGGCTTGCGGCCTTTGTAGTCGTGCCGGTATTTTTGAGCTCGGTGAGGATTTCAATGGTGGCGTACGTGTTTGCATACAGTATCGACAGTGGGTACAACACCATGTTAAAGCCGATTTTGTAAAGCTCTTCTGCAGGGATAATCGGGGTTGCGCCTCCTTCGATCATGTTTGCAACAAGCGATGCATCAATCGATCTGCCGATTTTCTTCATTTCATCGAGGGTTTGGGGAGCTTCGATGAATATTGCATCTGCACCGAGTTTTTTATTCTCCAACCCTCTTTCTATGGCGGCATCCAATCCCTCCGTGGCCCTAGCATCAGTGCGGGCCACAACGATAAACTCCTTGCTTTCTCTGGCATCGAGTGCGGAACCTAGCTTTTCAGTATATTCTTCTTGTGACGTAACCTCCTTGCCCTGCATGTGACCGCATCGCTTTGGCCATTTTTGATCCTCTAGGAATATTCCAGAAGCTCCGGCGGCCTCTAGCTCCCTTACCAGTCGCCATACGCTTAATGCATTGCCATATCCGGTATCTGCATCCACTATTACCGGTACCGGTGACGCCCTGCAGATCCTTCTTGCGTTCTCTACCGTTTCAGAGGCTCCTATGAACCCGTAATCCGGCATGCCAAACAACGTAGCAGATGTGCCGTATCCAGTCTGAAACATGGCTGAAAACCCCATGCTACCTGCAATTTTTGCCCCCATTGCATCAAAGACGCCAGGGATCACAAGGGGTCTTTTTTCCTCCAGTATGGAACGAAGCGATTGCATGGTATTAGATGCAGGCCTGAATTATTTATGACTTGAGATTTATTGAAAGGGCGTGTCTAGCATAACCCAGCAAAAAGGGTATCTGGTTTGTTTCATGACTGGATACATGATACTTTAATCAAAGATGCTCATGCAGCTCAAAACCCACAAAGCCTGATTGACTTGCATTTGATTATATCCTGCAATCTAAAAGCTGTAGGTGTACCGTTACCTAGTCGATACTTTAAGACGTTGCCTTTACTGTTCCACACTTGGATAGTACGGGTGTTGCAATCTTGACGCTAGTCTATCTGGATCTCTTTTCCCTTTCTTCCAGCCGCATTTTTCTCCATTTTGTCAAGCTCTCCTTCTAGGAATTTTTTGTATTTTGCGGCCTCGACTTCTGTCATGTTTGCAACATTGGAGCTTAACATCGAACCCATGGTGATCACCTTTTCTAACATATCCATTGCAACAAATCTTCCCACGTTGCCTATTCTGAACAAGACATCCATCTGCTTTTTGACAATGTCGTTGATTTTATCCACATCCTCTGCCGTCGTTATTCCCTTTTTGGTCAGCGTATACTTGCCATCCCTCGTCTCCTCAATCAGTCCCTCATCTAGCAGGCGCCCTAGCAACGGGTAAATCAGTCCGGGTGATGGCTTCCACATTCCGTTGCTTTTCTCCACTGCATGGTTGATGATCTCCTTTCCAGTATGCGGCTCTTTCTTTAATAGTTCTAAAATGAAATACCTAGAAAATCCTCGTGGAACTGATGAGCCTACCCTCTGAAACCATTCCCCAATCATCATGATGTATATCACTAGTGATATATATTAACGATTCGGGGGTCAACATCACGCATACTTTAAGCCAATAACAGCTGGAACAATAACGATCGCTCGAATATATTACATATTTAACTCTGGAATTACAAGACTGACTGAATCATGGTTGAAACCATTGAGTATGACTTGATCATTTGTGGCTCTGGCCTTGCAGGTCTTCGTGCAGCAACATCAGCAGCAAAGAGGGGACCACATCTAAGGATCGCAGTCATTTCCAAGGTACAAGTGATGCGCTCCCACTCTGTTTCTGCAGAGGGCGGCACAGCGGCGGTACTTTTTGAGGACGAGGGGGATACCATAGAGTCCCACATTTACGATACCATAAAGGGAAGTGATTTTCTGGCAGACCAGGATGTAGCAGAACGTCTTTGCAAGGAAACCCCAAGGGAGGTTTACCAGCTGGACAGGTGGGGAATGCCTTGGTCAAGAAGGGAGAATGGTAGGATTGATCAGCGCGCCTTTGGTGGTTATAGCTTTCCACGGGCAACCTATGCGTCAGACAAGGTGGGGTTCTTTGAAATGCAGACACTGTATGATACGTGTCAAAGGTTCGAAAATATCGAGTATCTTAATGAATGGTTTGTCACATCCATAATACATAACGGGAAAAAATTCCTAGGGATTACTGCCATTGAAATGTCGTCTGGTACATTTTATTCAATAAAAGGCAAGGCCCTGATCATTGCAACGGGCGGTGCAGGAAGACTGTATAGTTTTTCAACATATGCTCTATCATCAACGCCGGACGGACTAGACATGGCATTTCGAGCCGGACTTGCACTCAAGGACATGGAGTTTGTCCAGTTTCATCCGACAGGAATCCTGCCATCAGGTATACTAATTACCGAAGGCGCCCGTGGGGAGGGAGGCCACCTGATCAATAACGAGGGAGAGCGCTTTATGAAACAGTACGCCTCCGGCAAGATGGAGCTTGCCCCGAGGGACATAGTATCGCGCTCGATCATCACCGAGATCAATGAGGGGCGCGGGTTCAAGCACGAGACCGGCGTGGATTGCATGAAGTTGGATCTTCGCCACATAGGCGATGATGTAATCAAGGAAAAACTCGGTGGGATTCGGGAAATCTCAATCAAATTCTCAGGGATTGATCCGGCCAAGGAGATGCTCGACATCAGGCCGGTGTGCCATTACATGATGGGCGGCATTCACTCCAATATTGACGGCGCGACTGAGCTTCGTGGTGTGTGGACGGCAGGCGAGGCTGCATGCAACAGCACCCATGGATCAAACCGGCTGGGAGCCAATTCCACATCAGAATGCATAGTATGGGGAAGAATTACTGGGGAGCTGGCGGCCGAATATGCGTCACAGGAGACATTCATAGACGAATGGCCTCATCATGTCGTCGCCGCCGAAGAGAAGCGAATCTATGATGAGATATTTCGCGGTAACGGGGATGCCAATCCATATGAGGTAAGACAGGAGCTTACAGACATTCTCAACGAAAAGGCATATGTTTACCGGGACGAGGCCAATCTTTTGGATGGCCTTCGAAGGCTTCGTGAACTACGCGATATGACCTGGAAGCATGTAGATGACAAGGCAAGGGAATACAACACTAACTTTGTTAATGTGATGGAATTGGACTCGATGTTCAGGGTGGCCGAGGTTGTCTTGGTGGGTGCAATTAACAGGAAGGAGTCTAGGGGGAGTCATGCGAGAACAGATTATCCAAAACGGGATGATGCAAACTTTTTACATCATACGCTTGCTTATTATGACACGACCGAGCCGATTATGAAGACATATCCCGTTACCATAACAAATTATCAACCCGTGGAGAGGAAATATTGATGGGAGATAATACAGACAGGCGAGAAGGAATCAAGGGAATGGCCAACCCTGGACGCTTTGGAATTGAACGCGTTGCGTATTGGCTCATGCGCCTGACTGGACTGGGGCTATTGGCATATTTTATTGGACATATTTACGAGACGGGCAATATCTTGCAAGGAAAAATGGGATGGGATGAATTCTTGGCAATGACACAGACGACTGAGGGACATCTTGTTCTTACGATCGTGATTGGAATGTGCGTTTTCCATACTGTGAATGGAATTCGAATAATGCTTGGCCATGGAGGAGTTGGTGTTGGAAAGCCTGCAAGGCCGGACTATCCGTACGAACCTGCATCACAAAATTACAGACACAAGATAGGAATCTATTCTGCAATTGTTCTAGCTGCAATTGCCATGATGTATGGCATGGCAGTAATGTTTGGTGAGCCACATGCGTGAAAGTCACATAATGAAAATCCATTACGGTACCGCCCTAGCGGCAGTCGCATTTGTGGCAGTACACATACTGATGCGGATGACCCAGGGATTTTCAGAATCCCTAGAATATGAAAATGTGCTGGCAAACTATCAATTCCTACCATATGCCGGAATGCTGGAAATAATCCTCATCCTCCTTTCAATCCACGGATTCAACGGCCTGCGTGTCATACTACTAGAGTTAAAACAGGGTAGGATTTATGAAAAGGCTGTTTCATATGGCTGTGTGGCCGGCATGCTCATATTAATCGGATACGGTTCTAGGACGATTATCCTGACCGGCATGGGGATGGTATGAAGATGGCGCAGGTATCCGGAATAGCCAGAGAGCAGACAGATACTCACATTTCGCCGTCCAAGAGCATCACCCTTAGGATTGCACGGTACAATCCAGAGGTGGATACGGAATCTACATTCATGGAGTTTAGCATCCCATACGAGAGGTGGACCACCGTGCTTGAGGCAATCTTGGAGGTCAAAAAACACTTTGATCACTCAGTTGCAGTGCGTTATTCATGCAGGCAGGCAACCTGTGGTTCCTGCGGGATGATAATTAACGGCAAGCCAAGACTTGCATGCTTTACAAAGATTAGCGAGCTGGACTCCGACGTCGTCACGGTTGAACCGATGAATAATTTTCCCGTGGTTCGCGACCTAGCCGTAAGGTTCGAGAAACTTTTTGACTCCCACCATAAGATCAAGCCGTACCTGATTCGTGATGATGACGAGGCCGATTATAGCACCAAGGAACTGTTACAGACGCCAAAGGAGCATGAGCAGTATATTCAGTTTGCAAACTGTATAAAATGCGGCCTGTGCAACTCGGCATGCCCGACCATGACCACCGATTCCTCCTTTGTAGGGCCTCAGGCCTTGGCCCAGGCATATAGGTACGTTGCAGATTCCAGAGACGAGGGAAAAGACAAACGTCTTAAGATCATTGACGAATCACATGGAATATGGCGATGTCATTTTGCAGGATCTTGCAGTCAGGTCTGTCCCAAGGGGGTGGATCCTGCAATGGGAATTCAGTTGCTTAGAGGATACATGCTAGGGTTTCGCGGATAGATCCTAGGCCTTTTTAGGATTCGGGCTGTTGTTGACTTGGTTGTTGATCTGTTCGGCCATAAAGTGATTTGACACGTTTACCTTTACATCATCTACCCCGTCAATCTGTAACAGGTTGTCATGAATATCCTGGCAGATCTTGAATCCAAACACCGCGGGGCAAAATGGGCTTGTTAGATGCAGGTCCACCTTGACGTTTGACTGTTCAATATCCACCTCATCAATCAGCTCAAGCTCGGTAATGGGCGTGTTGATCTCCGGATCAACTATCTGGGAAAGCTCGTCAAATATTTTCACCCGCAACTGCTTGATGTCCTGTGACATACCGGCAAATCGTCGATGCTATATATAACCATTTTAAAGCGTAACATAATGTATCGTTCCCGTCTTGGCAACAAACTAGACGAGATTACACTAGATTATGTATCTTCCATAAAGGACGATATGGAAATTGCTGATTATGACATTGTTGGAAGTCAGGCACACGTGGTAATGTTGCATAATAATGATATAATTTCAAGGGGTGATGCAAAGAAAATTCTCACGGTATTAGAGGATCTAAAAAAGAACGGGCTTGGTACCGAGGCGGACACCGAAGACATTCATGAGTTAATCGAGACCATTGTCGTTAAAAATGCAGGATCTGCAAGTGGAGGCAAGATGCATACTGCACGTTCTAGGAACGATCAGGTTGCGCTTGACATCAGGATGAAGATTCGTGACGACATCAATATTTTGTGCAATTGCCTCCTTGACGCCGCCGAGGCTCTGGTATCCGTCGCCCAGAAGCACCATAAGACCATCATGCCACTGTACACGCATCTGCAGCAGGCTCAGGCTGGAACCTTTTCCCACTATCTACTGGCTCATGCAGACGCATTATTACGGGATCTAGACAGGTTCTCCGAATGCTATGTCCGAGTCAACCAGAGTCCGCTGGGCGCGGGACCGGTCGGCGGCACTAGCATACCAATTGACAGGGATGCCACATCCCAAATGCTAGGATTTGACGGCCTCGTTGAGAATTCCATAGATGCCACAAGCACGCGGGATTTTGTGGCCGAGTTTGTAGGCAATACGGCAATCATGATGACCAACCTGAGTCGAATGGCAGAAGACTTGGTCATCTGGTCGACTGCGGAATTTTCATTCATTGAACTATCTGACGAGTTCACGTCACCATCAAGCGTCATGCCGCATAAGAAGAATCCAGACATACTAGAACTAACACGCGGAAAGACCGCGGGTGTGATAGGCGGCCTAGTAGAAATCCTGTCTGCCGTAAAGGGCCTAGCGACCGGATACGGACGCGATCTACAGCAAATCAAACCATCCGTCTGGTCTGCATCACGGACTTCGATTGCCGCACTGCTTGTGGTAAAATCCATGCTGTTGACGATGTCTGTAAACAAAAAGAGGATGAAAAAAGCCGCGGATGACAGTTATTTGATTGCACTAGATATTGCAGAAAAACTCGTACAAAACAAGATTCCCTTTAGGACCGCGCATAAAATCACGGGTCGTCTAGTACAGGCCGCACATATGAAAAACCAGCGGCTTGCCAAGCTCACGCTTGGACAAATTCGAGACTCTGTATCAGATACGGGAGTTGATGCAAAGTTGATATCCGATATAATCAAATCTACAACCGTATCTTCGTCGTTGCGTGAGCGTATCTCTCGCGGCTCATCAGGACATGCAGAGCAAAGGCGTATGATTGCGCATCGTACAGAGTGCATCAATGCGCAGCGCTCAAACATAGGCAGTCGTGAGAGTGCCGTCCGTAGATCCCTCGATGGTCTTGAGGCGCGAATCAAGGAATTAATACAATAGTTGTATCGTACGACAATTAGTTCGCCCTAACTTTAAGCGATCAGTTAAAGACTATTTTGCACCATACCGATCACGAAAACCCATGAGAATGAGACAGAAAAGGTGGCAGATTAGTTACATCATCAACAAGTGCAAGAGGGGCAAGAAGGCGTCCAATATTGCAAAAGAGATGAAGATACGCCAGTGGTGTGTGTAGCAGCTGCTGGCCGAATTCCATGATGCCGGCGATATGCACATGCTGCAGAGTCCCGGAAGTGTGGTGCGGCCGACTAGGAAGCAGATCGAGGTAGAGCTAGAATCCCACAAGACCATGCCCGCAGGGGTCTCTAGAATTTTCAAACGCCTGCGCGGTATGGGTATAGTGATAAGGTACAACATTGTATACCAGATCATTAAGGAGGACAGGGTGGTCACGTCATTGGCTACAAAATCGCGCATACGCAAATGGATGTGCTATGAGCGCAGGTACTCCAATGCGATGTGGCACGTGAACTGGCACGACATGAAGGATCCACGCCTGAAAGGACTCAAGACGGTCGCGTATCTGGATGATACCTCTAGGTGCGTGACGGGATTCGGACTGTATGGTGAGGCCACGGCCCACAACGGCGGGGCCGTGCTGCGCATGGCCATCGAGCGGTTTGGTAGGCCAGCCACCATACTCTCGGACAACGGAGAGCACTTTGTCACCATGCGTAACTCGCCGCCCGAAAAGACGTGGAGGCCGACTGCCTTTGAGAGCGAGCTGCTCGAGCAGGGAATATACCTGATAAACTCAAGGTCGGATCATCCGCAGACAAACGGCAAGCTAAAGAGGTTCTTTCAGACGCTGGAAAAGGAAGTGGTACATCATGACGGAATACAAGAATACGTGGACTATTACAATGAGAGGAGGCTCCACTAGTCACTGGACATCGACAACTATGAAAAGCCACTTGAGGCATTTCATAAGAAAAAAGCCACCGAGGCGATCAGGAAAAGCAACCCGAAATGGATGAAAGAGGAGGCAGATGTTAGTGGAACCTAATTATCATATAATACAATTAAAATCAGGCCAAAAGCAGAAAGAGTGACGCCGGAACCATCACATATTCTGAAGAAATATCGAGTCGATCTTTGGATATTACCAAGCCCTTGCCACGCGTCTTGTTCAGAACCTGATACATACCGGCGAGGTCACGTCTCGCCCTGTTTCGATATTTTACTTCTATCGGCACCACCATCTTGCCACCGTCGTCATATACAAAGTCAACCTCGCGACCCTTCTCCATATGGTAAAAGACTCTATAATGATGATCAAAATTTTGTTTGCTGGGACTGACATTAAAGGCCAGTCTTGTCAGATGGTTGGCGACAATACTCTCTATCAACACACTCTTGTTTTCGCTTGAATCAAGGTATTCTGATGATGCATCAAAATAGTTCCTTGATGCAGTCCATCCATTGAACATGTGAAAGAAAAATGGATCGACAAAATAGATTTTTTTGTTGCGGTGAAACATGGGACTCCTACTGTCCATATTGTATCCATATATTGTAAGCAAGACAAAGAGGTTTGAGAGTGTTTGCACAGAGTCCTGTACCGTCTTGGGGGATCCGACATCTGCATTCTTGGCCATGTTGTTCCATGACGCATGGCTTCCCTGTGACTCTACAACCTCCTTGCCAATGCGTTTTAACAGATTGTTGTCCCTGCCAAGCCGTGACCACTCTCCCATGATGCTGTCCATGTATGTACTGTATACGTTTTCACGAATAGGCAAAGTCGATGCTTGGGCGTTTACGACAAAAGGAATTCCTCCGCTGTACATATATTTGGATAAAATATCGTCTAACGAGTGTTGGTGCATATGAGCGAGATCTATTGCACGATCTACTTCACCATGTGCCAGTTTGCCGAACGTTGCAAGCCGATCCTTGGATTTGTGAAAATACGAATCCACAATCGTTCTTATCTCCGAATCCATCGCACTGGCATACTCGGCAAACTTTAACGGAAGAAGAATTTTGTCGTGATGTTCTGTTGTGCTTCCTCTTCGTCCAGGTAGCCGTTCAATTGATCTCTGTAGATCTATTGCATCAGAACCCGTTGCCATAATGGTACTGTTTGCAATCCTGTTTCTATCCTTCAGCCATTTTATACCCTTTTGCCAGTGTGGGATGGTCGATACTTCATCTAAGAAAATGTAATGTCTCCCCTTATCCCACATACGACGTGTTAATCGATTGTAAGACTCTACTACATCGACTAGTTCACTCGGAGTCTTGCACAGATCAAATGAATAGTAGAGTATGTTCCAAGGAGATGTTCCTTTCTTCAAGAATTCGTGTATCTGTAGTTTTATCATGGTGGTTTTTCCAATCTGACGTGTGCCCCTCAATGTATACACTACAGAATTGTCGGGCTCAAAATCATAGATTATCTTGTGCATTATTCTAGGTACAATCTGCAACTTTGATCTCATCCACGCCGTTATCTCCGGATCATAGTCAACCCAGTCAGAACCTCTCCACCATGGATTGTCCCTTATGATGTCGCCATCTGCAACCATGCACTACACTACTAAGTTATTTATATAAGAATTGTCTGTATACTACTAATTTATTTATAAATTAAGCATCTTCACACTGCTAACTTAGTTATATACTACTATTTTCACGAGGCTGTCCAGTTATGTGTACATGAACATGTCTGTAAAACGTGGAATATGGAACAAGATCAGATTGCTTTCAGCAATAGGATCATCGGAGTCCATTTCCAATCATCAGTCTCACATTAGGAACTAGGTTGTCAAGATTGGGTAGCACCGCATCGGCATCAAGTTAATTTTCATATAAGACGCGGACATAGAGCATGCATGCCCAGTCACGTAAACCCTTTCAGGCCGGGTTCGGGCCTGCTACCCCCGTATCTGGCAGGAAGGGACAGGGAGCTGGCAAGGTTCTCGCAGATGCTACAGCGGATGCAGGAGGGACAGGTTCACAACCTTATGGTGCAGGGCCTTAGGGGCGTGGGAAAGACAGTCCTCCTGAAAGAGTTCGTCAAGATATGCACCGACAACAAGTTCCTACCAGTTACGCAGCTCCAGTTCAGTAGCAAGCACTCAGATCCCGCAGAGTTTACCCGGGCCTTGCAATACGATCTAGACAGCGCCATGGGAAACATCTCTAGGGTGGAGAAGACAAAGCAAAAGCTGTAGGATGCCGCCCGGCATATGAAGCCGCAAAAGATCGACGTCATGGGGGTCGGATGGGAATTCAAGTACGATCCTGCCAGCCGCGTGCCGCTGGAGATCCAGATAACCGACTATCTGGAAAAATGGTGGAAGGTCGTACAGGAAAACGGTTACGACGGAATAGTGCTTCTCTTTGACAAGTTCCACACGGTTGTCGACATAAAACCCAACAATTGGTACATACTAACGGACTTTATTGGAGCGATAAACGAGATCCAGTCCAACGGATGCAAGTACTCGCTTGTCTTGTGCGGTCTGCCCACCCTTATGCCCAACGTCAAGGCCGCGCGCTCTTATGCCGAGAGGATGTTCGGTGTGATGAATGTATCCAACTTGGACAAAGAAGACGCCAGAGCCGCCATATCAAAGCCCTTGGAGAACACAGTCTGGCGCTTCTCAGATGACTTGGTATCGACAATCGTACGGGACACGGACAGTTACCCCTACTTTATCCAGTTTTTTTGTAGTGAGATCATACTTCGAGTTGGCAAAGAGCATGTTACTTTAGATGATTACGAAAAGATCAAAGATCGACTGATAAAAGACCTCGGCCGCGACTTTTTTGACCAGCGTATCGAACCACTAAGCGCGGCACAAAGACGAGTATTGTACTCTGCGGCCTCTCTGTCTGATGTGGACTTGGAATTCTCCTCTATTCAAAAGTCGTTGGAC
The DNA here is from genome assembly GCA_964507825.1 of uncultured Nitrosopumilaceae archaeon. Classification (GTDB taxonomy): domain Archaea; phylum Thermoproteota; class Nitrososphaeria; order Nitrososphaerales; family Nitrosopumilaceae; genus JAWVZS01. The sequence continues at coordinate 12,144 of CAZDQM010000001.1, forward strand.
ATGGACAAGAGTCCGCTCTCTAGTCACTTGAAGCGCCTAGAAGAGAAGGGATTAATCTACAGGTCCGGGCGGGGGATTTATCGTCTTGCTATGCCACTGCTTGGCAAGTATCTGCGATTGAGGATGCAGTCAGAATAACCCCCCCCTACAATCGTCCAAAAACTGATCTGGTGTAGACACAAGCCTACAAACCGCGCTTGGAGACCCAAAATTGACTTCCCGTGCCTGACGCCTACAAAGTCTACAAAGTCTACAAAGTCTACAAAGTTGAAGAAATTGACGACATCCCGTCCTGACGCCTCCGGAGTCTGTGCTAGGAGTCCCAAAAGTCGCTCTACCGTGCCCGGCGCCTGCCAAAGTCGACAAAGTCGACAACATTGACGACTTCCCGTGCCTAGAGTCCCCCTGCGATGTGAGGGATGTAAAGTACCTGTGGCCAGCCTTGCTAATTTAGTGCCTTATCGTAATCCTTGCCGGCATCTTCGCAAGCGAGATCACACTCACTCCGTCATCATTCACGCGCAACCTCTCGGCATCTAGGACGCGCAATTCGTTGGTCTCGTCATGGCTGCCTATCACCTGCGGCCGCAGCCCGGCAAAGGCCATCAGGGACATGCGGGTGCGCGGATCAGCTGCGTTCATGATAGACTCGAGCTGCGCATGGGTGGAAACCTGCTCGTTCTCCAGCGTCACGAGGATCTTGGCGTTTGCTATATCTTGCGCCGTATGTCGACATAGTTGTACGTTAGCCAGGACTTGCGCGCCTTAACCACATATTCTATGTATCCCGGCGCGTACTTTTGCGACTCCATCCACGTCACGTTATCATGTCCTCGGCCTTTATGTTGCTCCCCCTTCCGGTCGCGACCATCTCGGCGGGGGTTATCCCGGCGTTCTTGCAGAACCAGCCGAGCCGCCTTATTCGGGAGTTGACAGTGAGCTGACTTGAGCGCGCGAGGTTCGCGTACCACCTTGCGACGTTCTCGTCTGACTCCAACAGTTTTTTTGAAGATCCCTTCAACTGCTCCTCCAAGATCACCAGTTTTGATTCAAGGCCAAATTTTTGGCCGCCGGTGCCGAGTTGCAATATAGTCATGTTAGCCATGCTACATAACCTCGCGCGTGTGCGGGGCTTGCCATCCCGGACCGCAATGCCCTGTTGTACTAGGCTAATCCATTTGCATTCTGCCCGCACGAGGATCTCTGCGCCAGCTGCACGTGGCATAACCCGGAAACAGCTTCCTTGGAATATGAATGAAAAGTGGACCGGAAGGACTTTGAATCCTGCAGGGTTCAAACCGCATACAATGACAGAAGGTGATCGGGATGCTTGCAAACTCCTTACTAATTTTCTTTCTGATTATGCCTGTGCACCTAGCTCAATTGTTGCCGTTGCTGCGTGTTGCCGCTTCGGTAGGTGTGCAAGTAGACGGTACGCCACAGGTCTATGCCTACATGCGATGATCCTCTTTTGAGGCAAGGAAATGATTTAAAGAGACTGCCATCAATGTAACGGCATGGAAACCCCCGACCAGATAAAGATCGAGGATCGTCTCCAGACAGACCAAGAGGTGGCATCCGCCCCATCACTCCGTGTAGGCCAGTACGTACTGGATGACATGGACTTTCGAAAGGAACTGGCAAAGTCCATAGGGCTTGACAGGGTTCCGGATTTAGACCCAAAGGCATTTGACAACATCAAAGGGATCTTGTCAGAAGAATGGGGGGAGGGAAGGTTCGATGCCGTAAAAGCTGTTAGAGAAGTGAGAGGTTGGTAAGAAAGACTTACCTTGATTCCAGCATCCTACTGGCCGTATCGGCAGGCTTGGAGAAAGAACCGGATCAGTTCAGAATGGCTGGGCGCGTTCTGGATGAGATTGGGAGCGGTGATGCGCTGGGAACCGTATCATCACTGGCGCTGATGGAGATCATAACCGTAATGCGTGTAAAAAAAGGTAGGGAAACACATCTTTTGGATTCGATGCCCGACGATCAGCAGTCTGAGTTTGTGCTACGCGAAAGCAGATCAATGTACGGCAAGCTAATTGCAGAGCTTATGAAGCTACCCGGCCTAAGGTTTGAACACGGGCAAAATATGGGCATGGGTACCGTCATGAAAAGTGCCCTGAACATAATCCATGAAACTGGGGGACATGTAAGGCCTGGCGGAAAGTCTCGGTTTAGCGGAGTAGGCACGGTTGACGTGCTTCACACGTTGCTGGCAAAAGACATGGGCTGTGATGAATTGGTAACTTTTGACAAGGGTTTTGACGAGATGGCCAAGATTGCCGCGTTTGAAGGCTTGACGTTCCGAATTCTGAATTGAGGATGACTGAAGATATGCAGGTGCGGCGACATCTCGATTGCATGCATAGTACTCGGAATAAAGATCCGATAATTGCCGCAACATGCTTGGATCGTGCACTTGGAACTGACGCTTGCAGTCTAATCGCCGCTGACACCTGACGGTGCGTCCAAGACGGTATCCTGGCACGACCGTTCTGCGTCCTATTTTGAGCAGGTTGTCATGACGATTCCACATTGCGTGTCAAAAAGTGATGTAGAGGGCATTGGTTATGATGCACAACACCATACATCGACTAGTACTCGATGTTGAACTATTTAACACCCACACATGGCCGTTTCGCACCGAGGTGCGCGTTTTTTGAGGACGGCCCAACGCGTGGGCGCGGCAGAGGCGTTCCTGCCCGACGTCGCACTGCT
>CAZDQM010000002.1:0-9591 GCA_964507825.1 uncultured Nitrosopumilaceae archaeon
GGCGGCATGAGACCCGGCGAGGCGGCGGGTATAACCATAGAGGGTAAGAACAAGTGGCTTGCCATGATTCAGGCGGCCAAGGCCTGCGCCTCCCAGGTCACCGACATGAGAGAATTTCAGGTCACGATAATTTACCAGCCCCCAGCTAGGGAGAATCGGTTCTATGCGATATTCATGTATACGGAGCCGACCTGTAACAGGTATGGTATAGCAAGGCTATTAATTTCAGGGTCCTGATAACGATATATGAACCTAGCAGGTATTGAGCTGCGCTATCTGGTCAACAGGATAAGCGAGGATGTCTGCGGATACTATGTAAGCAACATTTATGGCATTACGAAAAATAGCCTGCTCTTCAAGCTGCATCACCCTGAAAAAGAAAATATTTTCATGATGTTATCTACGAGAGGGATATGGATTACTGCAAGGAGGATTGACCCGATAGAGCCTAACAGGATGCTAAAGAGGTTGAGAAATGATTTATTACGCGCAAAGATTACCGGGATCAGCCAGGTTGCAGACGAGCGGATTGCATACCTGAGGTTTAACAATTTTGAGAAAGAGTTTGTCCTGGTATCGGAGATGTTCGGGGATGGGAATCTTTTACTGTGCAATTCTGAGATGAAGATTCTTGCACTGTTACACTCCATAGATGTAAGGCACCGAAAATTATCCGTGGGGTTGCAATATGGCCCGCCGCCCTCAAACAGCCTCAACATATTCGACCTGCAAAGGAGTCACTTTGATGGTGTTACAGGGGTAGATATCGAAGCCGTAAGGTGGGTGGGCAGGAGCTTGGGCTTTCCAAAAAAGTATGCCGAGGAGATTTTTTACAGGGCGGCAGTCGACCCCAGAAAACCATCCAGTAAACTATCGCAAGAGGAGGTTGAAAAATTATATAATGTAACAAGGCAGCTGGTCGTGGATATAGCTGGGGGGAACCACAAGTGTGTTATAATACGTGGAGAGGTCTCAGAGATCTACCCGGTTGAGATTACAACGCGGGAGGATACAGAACCCGTCCCCTCGTTCATGGAGGGACTAGATAAAATATTTACCGAGGATATAGTGAATACGGGAAGGGCGATAAAATCTGATTCTGCAGATAAGAAGGTTCGGGAATATCAGATCCAGCTCGAGGAGCAGGTAAAGGCCATTGATTTAGTAAAGCAGAGGTCAGGTAAAATCACAAGTGTAGCAAAGGCTGTAATTGGCATGGCATCTGATGGCATACTGTCAATAAGTGATTACCGCGTACCAGATATACTGAAATCGGCTGACGCGGAATTAATCACGCTAAAGGGGGTTCCATGTATCAGAGTCATGGATGAGAATGTAGAGATAAATCCGGAATCTTCCCCGCAAGCAATCGCATCAGCATTATATGATGAGGCAAAAAAGCAGTCAGGTGCCATAACAAGGATAGAGGAGCAGATGCGGAGGTCAGAGAAGAGGATTATTCAGCTCCGGAACCAGTCAAGGGGTGAGGAGACGACAGGATTCCAAGAGATTGCAAAGAGGACGTGGTTTCAGAGGTACAGGTGGTTTTTTACATCGGATAACATGATTGCAATCGGCGGGAGGGATTCGTCGTCAAATTCTGCGGTAATAAGGAAGCACTTGGAGAAGAATGATATCGTGTTCCATGCCGATGTATTTGGCTCGCCGTTTTTTATTCTAAAGGATTCGCCGGGGGCGACTGCAGCCGGATTAAACGAGGTGGCGCATGCGACTGCCTGCTTTAGCAGGGCGTGGAGGGAGGCAATGTACGGGGTCAATGCGTACTGGGTTTTACCTGATCAGGTCAAAAAAGCCGCCCCTAGCGGGGAGTTTCTGCCAAAGGGCTCCTTTATCATAGACGGGCAGAGGAACTTTGTGCGGATCGCGTCGCTAAAGCTGGCAGTAGGAATCATGCGGTACCACGGCAACCTTTTGCCCACGTGTGGCCCGCCCGAGCCCGTCAAGAAGCAGAGTATATGCTATGCGATAATAGAGCCAGCAAGCGGGGACATGGCAGGCGCTGCAAAGAAGATAAGGCTTGAATTTGCTAGGGTTCACGAGGATATCGCCAAGTCCATACCGCTTGATGAGTTTGTGCGGGTCTTGCCTGCAGGAGGCTCGCACATTACTGAATTAGGCGACGGTCAGGACGGGGCCGTTTTATAGATGCAGATTGCGTCGGTTACCGGTATGATTGCGGGCAGGTACATTAGAAGGTGGGTATAATCTGTCCGGATTCGGCATCCACGGTAACTATTCTGCCATCATGCATCTGTTCGAATTTAGTGTCATCGACTAGAATCAGGGGTATGTTTGCTAGGGCGCACCCGGTGGCAACGGTCAGATCAGCTTTTTTGCATATCATTGCAGCGGGAGCGGTATTGTAGGATTTTAGTGAGTATATGGTGTATGCGCCTACGCTGCTACCGATTCCGTGTGGAAATGTCAGGATGGAGTCTGTCAGGGACTTTTGATAAAGCGGGTGCGCCTCGTCCTGTATGAGGCCGGTTTTCTTGTTTACTGTACCAAGAAAGTTAATGGGTTTGTCGGATTTTAGAATGGTGCCGTGAGCCCTGCCCCTCACTATTATCTTCATCTGGTATCATCCCGGATTATCTCAGATAATGGTTTTAGGTTTACGCCGACCTTGGTGGAGTTTTTCAGATAGTAGCTGCCCTTGATGCTGTTTGTGGTAACTGCATCTATGTTATCAGGGTTGATTAGCGGAGTCAGGCACGTGCAACAGTCCGAGAGGAGACGCGCCCCGGCCCGCATTATTTCATTGGTGTAACCAAGTGTTGTGGCCTGCTGTACAACTATTCTGGGGCAGAATATCATGCAGTCTTTTGCAAATGATCTTCCCTTGAGCATTAATGATAGATCTTTAATCTCTTCTAGGCCAAGCTGCGGGCTACCAAGTGTTATTAAATCGCCGCTGTCGGCAGTATTTAACTCGTCATGTACATTACCCATCTCTTTTTCGTCAAAATCTATCTTTTCAGAGCCCGGGGCGTCGCCTAGTTCGAACTTTGCGCATGTGCCGGTGGTGCCCATGCCGCCGCAGAGGGACTTGCAGCTTCGCGTGTCCATGCCGGAAATACCGGATATCGCCACGGCTCCATCGCCTACCTTTCCTGCAAAAAAGCCTAGCATGCCGCATGCCATCTCATCTGGATTATCAATTGCCATCCTGACGGTGATATCGGGAGCGGCGTCCTTGCGCATGTCAGAATACGGGCTCTTGCCGGTCAGCGCGCTTGCTAGGGCGCTAAACGCGCTCTCCTTGTTGGTTTTCAGGCCGTCAATAGAATTTGCATGTATTGCGGCGTTGCTTTCTGCAAAGGCAACCTGCGTTCCGGGCTCGGGAATCTCAAAGATCTCATAAGGGATGCAGGAAAACGACGGGATCACGCCCATTCTTTCATAAGAATCCCTTATGCTGTTCTGCTTTGAGATGAAATTATCATCTAGATTATACTCAGATACGCTGTCGCCGTCAAAGCCCATCGGGTTCAGGGTTGTCTTGATCCTTACCTTGGCGCCGTCCTTTCTGCTTAAATCTGAAAGAAACGCCTCGCCTGCATCGCCTATCGTGTTATAGTTGACGCCCGACAGGTGCGCCCATTTAATGGGAATTAGTCTCTCGGCGTCTGTCGCCTCACCGGTTGCAACAAGGATTCGATGTGCTAGTTCCTGCACCTCTCCATGCTCGCCTCTTAGCGCAGACTCTTCTTCCCTTGTCAGTTCCATGCTGGAATCGCGGCGGCAAATCTAATATTTGTATAGTATATTCTCCTAAAACATATGAAGCGTATTCTTGACGGGATGATAAAGACCATGAATGCAATAAAACCGCCTAGAATGACTGCATTAAGGGAGCTGCACGAGGCCGAGACTGGGGGGCCGTTTAGTATTTTGATTGGGACTATACTGTCTGCTAGGACTAGGGATGAGAATACGGCAAGGGTTGTGAGGGACTTATTCAAGGTGTATCCTGCTGCGGGGGACTTGGCTAGGGCCAAGGTCAGAGACGTTGAAAAGATAATAAAATCAATAGGATTTTACCGTGTGAAATCTAGGCGCATAATCGAGGTTGCCAAGATAATATACACGCGATACAATGGAAGGGTTCCCGAAGATCTTGAGAGTTTAGTAGAGCTGCCCGGTGTTGGAAGAAAGACCGCCAACTGTGTCCTAGTTTATGCGTTTGAAAAGCCTGCAATTCCAGTCGACATTCATGTGCACCGGATCTCAAACCGGCTGGGCCTGGTTCGGACCAAGACTCCGGAGGAGACAGAGCAGGCCTTGATGAAAAAAGTTCCTAAACGGTTCTGGCTCGATATCAATGATACGTTTGTGATGTATGGCCAGAACATATGCAAGCCGGTATCCCCGATGTGCGGTGTATGCAGGATTAAAAAGAATTGCGAGTACTTTAGGCGCGTCTTTTAGTCAGGTATAGTATACCGACTAGGGTTCCGATTGCCGCCGCTAGTACAAATGGATACAGGCTGAAGATGTTTGCGGAAGGATCGCCGGACAGGAACTCTACATTATACTGACCCGAGTTTACCGCCGGCGGGTCAGTCGAGCCTTCCATGCCGTGGACCGAGTAACTGTCTAATGCAAACACGCCTATGTCCAAGTTTGTCACGACGATTCTTACACCGTTGTTTACCGTCAGTCCGGCCCTGTCCGTATAGGATACAATGGTCTTCGATGACTCTCCCCATCCGCGGACAAGCTTGCTGTGGATTGGGACGTATCCCTCATCGGGCAGCTGCACACCTACCCAGAATTTATAGTCAGGAGGACTGCCCATGCCCACCTCGATGAATGTGTCTTCCCTGTTTGCATCATGTATTCTGATTACGGCATTTCCTTGCGGATTGGCATAAATCAGATTGTTGTCCAAGGTGACCTGCCAGCTTGTAGAGTGTGTTGTTTCCAGTGGAACTATTACTGCCTTGCTTGATATTCGATTGAACTCGCCTGGTTCTATATTGATTGACTCTATTGTCAGCGACGGATTGACCGGAGACTGGGCGTACACCGGTACAAAGATGATGGATATCAGGGTAATAATCGCGATATAATGTGTCATGTTGCGCATGCGGATCAGACCGAATGTATCCATCTTTGGCATGATTTTGCATGCGATCTGCGTCATTTATTTGTCATCTCTCATCACGTGGCAGGATTTTGGCAATGAATAAAACTTCCAAGTTGTAATTGCCTGCTCACAGATTCTAGGAATGACATGCGGTCCGGTCAACTGGATAATGCCTAGTCTTACACTAATGACAATCATGGTTGCAGGCGGGGTCACTTTTGCAGTACCGGGCATGATGCCGGCCGCAGAGGCACAGACCAACGCAAACCTGTTTGTCTCTGCACAAAACACTGCATTTGATAACCACTTTGCAGGATCTCAAGTAATCGAGGTTGTGATCGTTGATCCAATCATATCTAATACAGATGAGGCAAAGGGTGAACCGGATGTCACCATCAATGGTGAAGATCTCCGGATGGCCCAGGCCACCGATGGAAGCTGGTATGCATACTTTGGGCATAAGGAAACGATTGACACCGCAGACACCAACACCGACAACGGCCTTGACTATGGTGAGTTTGAGAGTACGACGAAAGCTGGTGCTCTAATAATGGAAGGCGACTTTGATGGAACTGAAGGCATAATGATTTACGCTGACGATGTGATCAGAAATGCAAAACAACTCAACGCTCTAGAGGATCCCTCAGGTTATCAGGGACAGATTGGATTGAAAGTCATGAATGGTACTAACACCGATAACATTTGGCCACTCATCCAACTCTATGACTTTAGCGACGGTGACGATGTAGAGATCAAATACAACAAAGGAGGCACCCCCCAATCAGTAAAGCTTACCTTTGATACCGTAGACGACTATGCAGACCTAACACTAGACAGACCATCATATCCACAAGGTGCAAATGTTCATGCAGTACTGACCGATCCTTGGCTCAACATTGATCCAACGGATGAGGACACATGGACATTTGCAACGGACTCTGACAACGCCGACATGTATTACCGCAATAGTGCGAATCCAGTCGGAGATGCGGGTTCCCTGATGTGTGAAACATGCAACCTAGAAGTGACACTTAAACAACAGGAGACTTGGGAGAATGTTATCACTATTGGTACGAATACAAACGGACCGACCCCCTCTCTAAATAATATCCCACAAGCTGTTACCATAGAAGAGACGGCAATTAATACGGGTATATTCAGTACGACTGATGAAGCTCATGATTCAGTACTAAAGATTCATGAGAATGCAGGTCGAGGAACGCAGGGTATCATAAGTTACGATGAGACCGATACATCGGTTATCGTGGCATTTGGCTTTGCAGACATTGACATCAAGCCAGTTCACGAAACGTGGAACAGTGGAGAGGCAATCCCGGTAACACTAGTAGACATAGATCTGAACAAGAACAGTAGAGTAGATGAGGTCATCGCTGTAACTGAGCCAACCCACATCATTCCGACTCTAAAGACAGGTACACCATTCACACTGGGTAGCATTCCTGACGCTGACCCCGACGAAGACGGCCATCAAGTATCAATAACACATGCAGATAAAGGCGCAGAAATGACGGTAGAACTCTTCAGTGATCGTGGAATAATCCCTGACACTGAAACGTCAGGCGACACCACCCTAACCATTGATCTCAATATGACGGCATCTGACTTCTTGAATTATCTATTAGACGACACTGACGACAACGTTCATGGATTCAACCTGTTCAACTACGACGTTCGCTCCTTGACAAACGGTGAGCCGAAGATCACTCTAAAGCAGGGGGATGAATTAGTTGAACTTCTCACGGATGGGAATCAGGCTCTAACACTCTTAAAACCTACGGAGGTTCCGATTATCGGAACATTTACGACTTCGACAATCACGATAGGATTCCTTGAGAGCAGCTTTACATCTGATGCTAGTGGCAACACTCGTGCAGCTATTGATAAGGCAATAGAGGCCTTTAACAATGATGAGAATAAAGGATTTGATCTGGCACTTGACCGTGCAACCGGTGTAACCTCTACGAATATAGGAACAAAAATAGACGGGTTTGCTAGTGACGTTAAGGCCGTGATTGGTCCAATATTATCTAGTGACGCAAAACCAACTGCTGTTGAAGACGATTATGTCTTCCTCAGCCATGGTTCTACAGCAACAAGTCTGGCAAGGGCCGACAACATCTTCAGGTTGACTGTTGATGACAAGAGAATAATTGATGACATCTGGGTAGAACAACTCAAGGATTACAAGAACATCTACACAATTGTTCTTCCCAACGATGAATGGGGTACTGATTATTCAAATATACTTGAGGCCACATTCGACGGAACCACTGGAGGAACCGATCCCAATTCCAATACTGCACATCACACCATCACATATACCAACGCGGCAAGTATTACCGGAGCAGGTATTAACGTAACAGCTAATGCAGCTGACAACACTAGCGCAGTACTGCTTGTAGTATATGGTAATGCCAACTTCAATGCTATCATCGACGCACTTGATAGTATCACAAACGCCGAGCATACTGATGTATTCTCAGCAGATACGGCCGCCGGTATTACCAACACTACAACAAGACTAACATTCCTAAAGGCAACAGGCTTTACGACAATTAGTCCTGCCATCGAGACTCCTCTGGATTACACAGGCGTTACTGATGCAGTGAAGACGGATCCGTATGCAACAGCTGCATATGATGCAGTGTTCATACTAGGTAATGCAATCAACACACTGGGTGAAAAGTACACGGTAGCCGAACTAAAGGAACAGATACCGATAGCTGCCGCACATTACAAGGGCAAGCTAGCCACGGATCTGCGACTTAACTCCTTTGGAGACTTGCACATGCAAGAGTATCAGATCAAACGTATCACCTCTGCTTCTACAACCACTACAGACTTCAAAACCGATGCCAATGACAAGACGGTAGGCATAGAATCAACACACACACCAACTTCTAGCACCAGAACACAAAGTGTGTTCATGGATCTAAACCAGGCTGATACGAAGACAGAACTCAAACTCGAAATCAAATACACTGCTTCTGCCAACGATGAAAAAGACAACCCGATAGTGGTTGACTTTTTCTCCTTCGGATTTGAAAACAACGGCACAAAAGCATCCGAGAGGATAGCAAACCAGATAATCCGACTCGAATTGGAAGAAAGTGACGACAACACTAGCACCTTTGAAGGCACGATTGAGTACACAATGCTCAACCAACTCAACATCTATGATTCTAATACATACACCGGTCTTGACACAATCTCCGACGAGGTCACATTCATCGTAATGGAGGATCTCACAGATGAGGACTCACCTAGGATCAACTACCTAGATGTTGGCGCCGACGGCGTGGCAACACAGATCACAGACCAACAAGAAGCACCATCACATTCTGGTACAGTAGCCTTTGACTCTGACTCCTACAAGGTGGCAGACACTGTTATTGTAACACTAACTGATCAGGATCTCAATGTCGACAGCGATCTAATTGACATCTTTACCGTAGTCGAGAAGACTGATACTGTAGGTAAGGCAGGTTTGCCTGACATTGGAGCCTATGATCTACTGGGCCGAGTACTCGATATCACATTTGATGACGAGACATGGACAGTAAACGGGTGTGGGATAGACGATGCTCTACACTCCACCGGCTTCACATTGATTGAAACCGGTACTGCAACAGGCGTATTCACCGGCTCATTCCAGATTCCAGCACAGTATTGTGCCGCCAACGGCAATGATCCCGACACACGAGAATCAGTCACAGGTACCGACATTGAGGTCAACTATGTTGACTTTAGAGACGCATCTGGTGAGATCATCGAGGTAGGCGACGCCGCAAGCGTACGAGCCAACACCGGCTCTATCAGCCTTGACAGGACGGTCTACCCGGTTCCGTGGGAAGCATTCCCGATACACGGTGAGAGCGTAGCAGATGCCAAGGCAAATCCAAACCTAGGAATCGGGTCAGGCGACCTTACAATCCACGTAAGAATCAACGATCCCGACTTTGACATTTCAGCAGCTGGTGAGGATGAAATCGCAGAGGACACACGCAACTCGACCGGACACAGCACAGGTCACGGACCTGTAAAGATCACGGTTTCAAGAGGCGGTGATGCCAGGACATTGGCATATGCTGGCGGTGATGCGCAAGGATCTGGTCCTGTATCAGAACCAACAACATATGATAACGCCAACAAGAAGGATGTACCCTATGAGGGCCCAATCGTAGAGATTAGTGGTGACGCGGGTATTTTCGAATTGGACTTTGTCATCAACCATGATGACGGTCCCAACAACCGCATCGAACAAGGCGACATACTCACAGTAGAGTACACCGATCCAACTGACGCATCAGGTGATGAAAACACTGTAACCGATTCTGCAACGTTTGACTTGAGAAATGGTGTACTACAATCCGACAAATCTGTCTACATAATAGGCGGAGACATGATCCTAACTGTCATAGAACCCGACTGGGATCTTGACAGTGATGCGGCAGAGA
>CAZDQM010000003.1:0-32594 GCA_964507825.1 uncultured Nitrosopumilaceae archaeon
CAAACCTAGGAATACACCACATCCTGTTTACGGTATCTGATGGCGCAGGTGGAACGGATTCAGAGATCGCACGAATCACAGTATTAAACACGACGAATAACAAGCCCACCGGCCTGACTACTCCCCCTGGTACTGCCTCTGGTGCTACCTGGATATTCCTTACATGGAATATGCCCACAGACGGCGCGCCAGTAACCGATTATGTCATAGATTACAGGACCGGTAGCGATCCATGGCGTGTATTTGCCGACAGCGTATCCACAGACACGTCTGCCAACGTAACAGGCCTGACAGCCGACACACAGTATGAAATTCGCGTCAGTCCGGTAAATGCATTTGGTACAGGCGAAGTATCTGATACCGTTACAGTCAGTACACGGGCTCTAGATACAGCGCCCGAGCCGCCATCTGACAGGCCGGGCACCCGTAGCGACACCACGCAAAGATCATCAGGAGGCTCTGGTGGAAACCCCGACAGGACTCCGCCTTCAATCGTTACAAACTTTGGATTATACCAGTACCCACTTGTATATGATAATATAGAATATACGGCAAACATGATACGCTTTGTCCATACCGCAAACATCACCGTGGGCGAGTCCCTAAACAGCACCATCTCTGTACATGATGACAGGGATCCTGATTCGGTCCAGCGCGCGCAAATGTTCGTGAACCACAAGGGGAGCAGAGTACTTGACATAGGTACCGAGACATACGTGCTTTATGACAACGGGCGTACTATAATCATGAATCCACTTGACATAATACACAATGCCACGGTGTCAAGATCCGTGGACAACAACAAGGCAGTCTTTGAGTTTGCAATCACACTTGCTGATCATGTTGAACAACACGACGTCTTGTACCGGGTGTGGGATACTAGGAATGTCATGCACCTGCACTTGAAGGATGTCTTGGTAACACATGATGTATCGGCGGCGCCAAAAGATGACGTTCCGGCACAGTCCACGGTTACAGGGACAAATTCAACGCAAGACGATCTCATGCACATTATAATGCGATGGGGTGGCTATGCCGAGCCGGCCGCGACGGACTCGGAACTACTTGACGCGTTTGACATCCAAGGTGAGGTAATCCCAGCATACTTTAAGGACACAGTAAAGTGGTTCGTCGACGGACACTTGACAGTAGACGAGTTTGCCAGCGCCTTGAGATACTTTGAGGCAAACGATATACTTGACTCCGAAATCTGATCTTGCATGTTTCTTGTAGCATATGACTCTGTCATTTAATATTGGTTGATGATGCCGATCCTGATGATTTTTCTAATGCCTTTATTGTGACTACCTGTCATCCGTAAGAACGTCCTCAAATGTATCGACATGCTACAAGATGGTCGTTGCATGGATTACTATATCATTCTAATTTTTGTGGTCTAGCAATTGGCATTTTTGAGCTTGATGATGGCCTCGGCTAGCAAATCTATGGACTTTATTATCTCCTGTTGCTTACATAGATCCGCCTCTAAATTCAACTCTTCTGACAGCATTTCTAGCTTTTTTTCTAGCACTTGTAGCGTGGATGTTGGGGCGATTTTATTACCCTCCCTTTCTTTCGGCTCTTTTCCACATCCAATGCACAGAGCATTCCCATCTTTAATGATCCTAACTCCACTGCAATACGGACATGGTTCACTAACAAGCGTGGCACCATGTAACAACATGTCTGCAGCTCTTTTTGTCAACCTATCCGTCATTAATATTGGGTATGGCTTCTTGAAATAAAAGGCTTAATAGTATGTATACAAAAATTGTAACGAACGAATGGTAGTAATTTGTAATACATGTGGCCTTCCTGATGATCTATGTGCGTGTGGCGATTTAGCTAAAGACAGCACTAAAATCGTGATACGGTTGGAAACCCGACGCTTTAAGAAAAAAGGTACAATGATTGAGGGCCTTGACCCAAAACTCAATGATCTGGAACGTGTTGCAAAGGATTTGAAAAACCGGTATGCCTGCGGCGGCACCGCCAAGGAAGGATACATCTTCTTACAAGGTGATCATCGTGATACCCTTAAAGAGACACTGGTTGGCTTGGGATTTGCAGAGTCTTCGATAGAGCTACACTAGTAAATTGCGTGAATACGACAAGATACTTCAGGGACTTGGAATTCCATATTCTGCACTACTGTCTATAATTTTTGGGATCATGTTACTGTCATTTCCTGTTGGCGCGTATGTTTTTTTTAATTCCGACATTGGCAGGGACATCACTCATGAATACCCGTTATCATACGTGGATTTTGCCTTTGGACCTCTGTTTGAGCGACTTCCATTTGAAGCGAATCTTGGTGACGGTTTTGTCGTGATCTGGTCAATCTTTGTAATGTTGTTTGGCATTGGGATCTTTGGACCAAGGCGCAATTTCATCAGGACCCTAGCTCCGACCTTGTCATCCGGCAAGGACTCTTCGTCCAATTATATGGTCTCAATGCTCAAATGGTTCAGCATACTAGTTTTTGCGTCTGCAATTATTGATGTGGCCATGGGTGGACTTGGGTTTCCAATAGAACCGCCTGATTTTGGAAATGATCTAGTACAATTCTTTACTGCAAGTCTTGCACCCATTGTGGAAGAGGTTGCATTTCGTGTCATCCTGATCGGCTTACCTCTTTATGCGATGTTTTACCGTAAACGCTCTATCCGTACATTTGTATCATCACTCTGGCACCCGTTCCGCAATCTAGACATGCCTGATTCGCGACGCGCACTCTTGCTGATTACTACCATTGGAATTCTTTTTGGTATGTCGCATGTAGTCTTTGACGAATCATGGAGTATAGGCAAATTCCCTCAGGCGATGATTGGCGGTATGATACTTGGATGGGTATACTACCGTCATGGACTTGTGGCCGCAATAATGTTGCACTGGGCGACAAACTATTTCATTCTTTCATACGTGTACTTGGTAGCTTATCTGAATGACATTTCTGTCAATACGGCATATTCCCATCCTATGCTTGGAACCTTGGAGATTGTGTTTGTAGTATCTGGTGTTATATCAACTGCATTTCTAGTGATCAACTACATCGATTCAAGGCATTCTTGCCGCTTGGGTTCAGAGTCGGACACGTCACCTTCGACTGATTAATTCGCGGTGTGTTGTATTCATGTCCTATGAAAACCACGCGGACCCAGCAACCGTCATGATCCTGCATGCTCTATTACGATGTAATCCTAGTACGTGTTAACGTGGTCCACCTAGTTTGGAAGAGGGAATGACTACAAGTCCATCCCATCTTTTGAAACGAGATACCTTATTTTATTGCATAATTCTGGCTTTTCATTTTGTTCCAGAGCATACTTGAGATCATCAATGTCGTCTATATCCATCATGATTCTTCTTACAAAGAGTATTGACGGATTTCTTGTATGCTTTCTTGCAGCATCTGCATGCTTTCTATAGCTGTCCTGATCATACGATGTCGTCATTATATCTGGTGGCATTCGGACTAGGGCGTTGGTCCCATCAAACTTGCGTGATGGGACAACCGTCACAAAATTCGGAGGGATCTGGATCTTGAGAAGAAAATCAATGTCCTGTATCTTTGTAAACGGGATGTCTTGCGGTAATACGACGGTTGCATTTACCCCATGTCTCTTTATATAGTCATCCGCGAGTGTCACGGCCATGTTGACTCCAGACTCCTCTATATCCCAAACGACCGCGGCGCTAAATTCTTCGGCAATTTTTGCCGCGGCTGGATCCCCTGTAACCACGATGATCTTTTCAATCAACGGAGACATGGACAGCGTATGCAAAAGTTCCTCAAGCATCATCTTACACAGTGACACCTTGATACCTTCTGGTAGATCAAGACGCGACTTGGCCCTAGAAAACGTCTTTACTGGTATGATAACTGCTATTTTGAGCAAGCTAAACGTGGAATTGTTTTATGATAAATGAAGCTAGTGTATCTTCTGCTTGCCTAGTCTTCATGGAGATCTTTGTTTCAAAAACCTTCATGTCTAGGTTTTGAATCTTCTTTGACAACGACCTGTCCTTTGAATCAATAACTATGTTTGAACAGACGTCGGAATACATCTTTGCTAGTCCGTATGCATTGGATTCTATTCCTGCGGCTTGCATATATTTTGCCGCCGGACCGCTTATTGCACTATCTCCGATCAGTGGACTCACTGCCACCACCTTCTCTTTTACTTTTGAAAGCTCCTTTCTAATCCCCTTTATTTGCAACATGGGACCTATGCTTGTCAGCGGATTTCCCGGCGCCAGAATTACCAAATTCGAATCATGTATTGCATTTACCGCCTCTGGGTTCGGCCTTGCCTTGTCTGCCCCGATGTATTGGATACCTTCGACTTTATCTATTCCTCTATACTTTACCCAGTATTCTTGAAGGTGCAATTCTCCCTTGTTGGTGATGATTCTTGTTTCTACCGTGCTGTCTGTGACTGGTATTATTTTTGCGCCGATTGCAAATTTTTCACACATCCATTTTGTAATGTCACTTAGATTTTTCCCATTCTTGAGCATGTTGGTCCTGACTAGGTGCGTCGCGGCGTCCCGATCTCCAATTCGAAACCATGTCTCCTCTCCGAACACCTCCATCTGTCTCAAAAAGTTGAACGTGTCCTTTTTAATTCCCCATCCTCTGTCATAATCCAGAATATCTGCCATGCCATAAATGACTGTATCAATATCAGGACATATGTACATGCCGTACAGCCAGTAGTTGTCGCCAACGTTGCTTACTACGTTGATACTGCTATCATGTGATGCTAATCCTCTGACTAGTTTGACCGAGCCCGTGCCTCCTGATAGTATCGTGATCATTTTCCTTTAGAACATGTTGATGTGACATGTCTTCCATATTACCTTTTCAAAAGCCGATGATGAAGATAAGGTTAAATGTGGGTGAAAACGATCTTCATTGTGTATAGGATACTTTTACTATCCATTATAGCATCACTAATTCTTACACTCGGTCCTATTTCTGCCGAGGCGGCACAGCTTGACACTCGAATCAATCCAAATTCCGACACATCGGAGTTTAAAATCCGGTATCAAAAGACAATCTTCATAGAATATTCTGATGGTGGACAAGTGGCAGACATGCTTCGTGGTAAATCTTGGAGTGTTACTGCATCTGCCCCTACTGGTAGCGCAGATGCAGCTGCAATTGCTGAACAGATTAACGTAAATCTTGTTGGCGACAATAGCCAGACGCAAGTATCCAACCTCCAAGTTGATTATGCCGCTTCCTTCAAGGGTCATCCGCTTGTCGCGGCAATCGACTATCAGGTACTGATCACTGGAAATGTTGGTAACTATGTAATTCGAGCAATGGATGGTTCAAACCCAGCATTAATTGACATGGGGTGGAGAGGGCTGTCCATACAAGATGAGGTACACATTGGAGAAATCGAGATTAACAATCCGTTATCACCTATTATAATGCAGGATCCTGAACTTGCATCTTTGATTGCGGGGTCCGAGGCCGAGGATCTACTTCGCATCAACAATATTGATGCGGATTTTATTCGGGATCAGCCGCTGTCCAATTGGCACTTTTTGTTTGATCCGACCGGAATCAATGTGGATGCCGCTAGGTTTGGTCTGAGTGATGAAATCGCTGGCTTTGTCGTCTCCTCGTATACGATGGGTGAAAGTAGCATCCGAGAAGGAATTCAGATCGAAAGGACTGCTGATGCGACCTTTTCTGCCGATAAAGAATACACTATTAGGACAGTCCAGTCTGCCGACAATGCAAACGTTCACGTGATTGGCTTTGCACAGCTTGATAATCTTGACGGAATTGAGATCTTTGGCGTCCTGCCTACACCACCTTCAGACTTTCAAACACCAACCGGCAGCTTTCCAGTATCGATCATTTATGGGATGGCCGGAATGGCTGCAGTCGGCGGCGGCGCATTTTTTGTCTACAGCAACCGGCAGATGAAAAAGGAGCAGGGTCAGGGACAAAGCGGCATACATCCATCTAGACTAGTGGGCTATCAGACAAGCGCAAGCGCAGGTGGATATCAAACTAATCGCGGCGAGGCGCAGTTACGCGACAGCTCCGATTATCAACAGACGCGTAGTGTTTATGAGGATGCGCCTAGCTCACAGACTCTGCCACCACAATCTAATCTATCGACTACAGATGATGATGCGGCATGCGGATGTGCGGCATCTATGAACATGGGCAATGAATGTGATTGCGCGATGCAGTTCTCCTGCCTTTGTGATGCAAACTGCGGATGTAGCGCATCTATCTGCCGAGACCATGTCGGTTCCTTCTAGGAATATACGGACGCATGGAAATATGGCAAACCATTCGTTACTATACATCTTCAAATATTGATAACGGCGTGCTGGGAGTAACCCTCCTTCTGTTTTCACGATATTTCGCTTTGCAGCCTACCTGAACCGAGTACAGGCACTTGAGGTTCTGTTTGGCCTTGCTCCATGCGGGACAGATTTTTCATTCCACAGCCAAACATCTCTGGTTTTTCACCGTCATCGTAATTTTGGCAGGATTGGTTTTCTGTTCTGTTGCCGGCCATCTTTGACCATCTGTCTCCAGATCACATATCCTGTACGGAGGGAGGAGTTTCCTCTGCCGTGGCAGCGTGTCGTGCTCCAGCTCGCCACAAACATGTACCGTGCAGCTTATTTGAAACTATCCCTTTGTACCTGTGATGAACAAGGTGCCAAACTCACGCCTCCATTTTCTGCGATCTGTCTTGTCTTTGACAAGAATGGTTCTGACTTGAAATCCTGCATCTTCAAACATTTTCCGCCACTCCATTCTTGAAAGCAGATGCATCCTTAGATTCATTTTTTCCGGCCAGTTTGATGTTGCCCTGTTGTCTGAATAAAAGTCCATGCCGCAAAAGAACAGCCCGCCGGGATTCAGCAGATTGAAAATCTTTTCCACGAACCTTTCTGGTGACCTTGCATAATAGATCGTCTCCATGGAAAACACTCTGTCGAATTTTTTCCGGGTATTCCATTCTTCAATGTCTGCAACTAGGTATGCCTCCTTTCTGGACTCTGTCTTGGCGCGGGCGTTTTTAATCATCATCTTACTCACGTCAATTCCCATGGAACTCGTGCATTCGTCTAGTCCTGCGATCATCCTTACGACCCAGCCGTTCCCGCAACCCACATCCAAAAACGTAAACGATCCTTTCATGTTCGCCTTGGTTAAAAATGTCCTTACCGCCTTTTTGTGCTCCCTTTCCATCATCTCTGCCCGCCCGCCTGTGGCCCAATTGTCAAACAATTCACGTATCGCGGTCATGCCTGTACTTGTAATCCAATTACATTTCAACGTACCGAGCATCGTCTTTGGTCATGGATGATGAGTCAAGATACAATCTGATCATGATGAATCTTGGTGCTTTTACTGGCAGATGTAGCGGATCCGATACTTGAAAATGATTTTTGTGTTTTCCCGTAATCTCTGTATGCGAGTTGTGCTAGAGCAGTTTGCAGTTTAATTCTAGACGGACTTTTCCGCGGCTTTTTCAGATGAATTCACGGCTACACGTGCGTTTAACATGGAAAACAACTGCCTGACTGCTAGTCTTGGATGACTGGCCGCCATCCTCAACATACTGGACAATCCAAAGTCCGCCTTTATAAAATCCAGGAATTCCTCGGTATTCATCTCACCGATTATATTTATCTCGTCATCCCATTCCCTATCCGTCAATCCAATCCACCTATCTTGGATTCTTTTCGCGGACTTTATCTTGGACTCGATTGCCTTTTTCCATATGTTTTCGTACTTTGATAGTCTTTTTGTAGAGGTATCGCCTGCCTTGACGGCCTCCGCGGCAACCTCCCCGGCAATCCTGCCAAACCTAATGGCATATCTTATCCCCTCGAGCACGAGGGGATTGGCATGACCTGCCGAATCCCCTACGAGAATAAGGTTGTCATAAACTGTCCTTCTTGACAGTCCATCATTTGGAATCAGTCCGTAATGGAATTCGATGGGCTCGATCTTTCCCAAATCTGCAATCGGACCCTCGGCGCTTTTAATCAGCTTGTCGAGCCTAGTCACTGGATCCACCGGCGAGTCCGGTTTGCCGACTCCGACACCTATCCTTGCAATTTTGTCTCCTAGTGGGAAGATCCATGCATATCCTGCCGGTGAGTATTTTTGACCCACCATGAGCCACCATGTGTCGGGAGCCACGTGGTCCACCCTTACCTCGTATTCTGCACCTACGCCAAACCTCTTCCACTTCTCCACAAGTCCCATTGATCTTGCAACGACCGATTGAAAACCGCTTGCATCAACGACAACACTGCCGTGTATTTCAATCTCCTCGTTGTGCCGTGTGGCCCTTACTCCGATTATGTTATCCGACCGGTCCGTTATTGCTGATATTACTGTGGTACCTGCAAGAATCGTGGCACCCTCGGCTACTGCCTGTGATGCCAACCACCTGTATGTCTTCCTTACATCTAGCACGGCAGCATGGGCGATCTCTTCATCCTTACTGACCGTGTTGTTTGGGGAACAAAACACGAAATTCCTTATTGGATTGTAACAATCCTCTGGAATCTTGTATCTTTTAATATCATCAATCCATGTGACACCGCTTGTCCGGACGGATTCGGCGATCGTCTCCTCCTTCTCGATTAATGCAACCTTGAGGTTATTTTTAGCTGCAGCATATGCGGCAGATGAACCGGCCGGTCCCCCTCCGACTACGACTAGGTCAAACCTTGATATTTCCAATCACCTTTTCTGTAAACATCTGTGTTATAATCGTGCACATCCTTGTACATGCACGAAATCCATTGAAACGGCGCTAGTGAAACACTTGGACTTTCACTCCGTTCTGTTTGTGCATGAAAATACTTGAGTAGATTTTTGTATGGCAGACTGTACGTGTTTTTTCAGTCTGTACGCATTTGTTCTGTATCTGTCTCAAAAATTCTACTTTAGAACCGGCTTTCCATCAACATCAACGGTCCTTTCGGGGTCAAACGGATCCTGATGCGCTACATCCCTGTGCATGTAGCTATGCACCTCGCCCTTTTTCTTCCTGCAGAATTTCTTATGGATCGTCTCCTCAATCTTGAGCGTCGTTTCATTCTCATGAAACAGTCTCTTGCCGCAGTCCACACAAATGATTTCCGGCATAATCGGGCTTTGAACCAAATCTATTTAGATGTTTAGAGGGATGTCATAGCCTGCAGTGACTCGGCCTGTATCTCCAAGACTTTTGTACAACTAGGCCATATCTGCGATCATGGCAGAAGCGGCGCTTGGACCCTTTATGGCATGGTCCGTTGTTACGGGTGTCCTGATTTTTGCTTCTTCTATGGCGTATAGAGCCTATAGGCGCAGGACTATTGACTAGGATTTTGATGCCTTCTTTATGTATGCTAGAATCCCGGTATAATCTAGCCCACCAAAGCCATCTTTGACTGCCGCATCATAGATCCCCTCGGCCATATTGGACATTGGAAGACTGATCCCAAGCGATTTGGATGTCTGGTTGATTGCCTGTAAATCCTTTCTTAGGTTTGCAAGCGTAAACGTGGGGTTGAATTCGTCCCTTATCATCTTAAACGCCTTGTTCTCACTCATCCCGGTCTTGAAGTACGTGGAGTTTAGGATCTTCAGAAACTCTTCTGGATCGACACCCGCTTTACCTGCCAGGGTGATTCCCTCGGACAGTGCAAGTGCTAGCATTGCGATCTGCAGGTTCATGGCAAGCTTTGTCGCATGGGCGGTTCCACCCTTTCCCATATAGAACACCTTGTCTGCAACCGTCTGAAATACGGGCGCAAATCGGTCAAAGGCGTCACGATTACCCGATGCCATCATGATCAACCTTCCGGAAATTGCGACGTTGGGACCACCCATTACGGGGGTGTCTAGCATCTCTATTCCGTAATTCTTGAATTCTTGTGCAATCTGTCTTGATTCGATCGGGCTGATTGTGCTCATATCTGCCACCACGAGTCCACCATGACGTCCTTCGATTATGCCGCCAGAGCCAAATGCGACCTGTCTTACCGCGTCTGCATCCCTTACTATGGTGAATATAATATCTGAATTCTCCGCCACCTCCCTTGGGGACCCGTATATCGTGGCGCCTCTTTGCCCCAACTTTGTCGTCTTTTCGGCGGTCCTGTTGAAGACAGACAGGTGTATAGTTTCATCTAGCAGGTGCAGGCCCACGGCGCTACCCAGCATGCCGGCTCCGATGATTCCCACCATAGTCATCTTCGTTCCTCCTCTTTTATTACCCATTGATCCCTGCCGAATCTTCCTGCCTCGAACTGTAAATGTCCGATCAGCTTGTCCCCGCGCCTCACCATGGCATAATCTGTTTTTTTCATGGAAAATACGTGTTCCTTTGTCTTGTATCCTCCCTCGATCGTCTTGATCTTGAATCTTTTTCCAGCCTTTACAATCATCCTTCTTGCATAATGCACGTTTCCGATCCATGAAAACATTTCAAACTCACCGAAATTCTCCGTCTTGATGTCATATCCGTATTTCCGAGCTTCGAATTTTACATTTTCTCTCTTGGCCGTGTCGTTTAACCATTCTATTGTCTTTTCACCATGGCCTTTTTCGATCCCAAATGTCTCCGAATCCCTCAATTCTGTGTTGGGTGGTAATCTGATGATTAAAAAATGTGAGGTACAGATCAACTAAAATATCGATTTTTTACATCATGTGTTGTGATTACCGTTGACTGTCGCGACATCGAATCCATAAAGCAAGAGCTGCTTGTCTATGTTGCAGACAATGTGGGGGCCATACCTGCCCTGAAATTGCATGAAGTTGTACTATCCCCAATCGAAGAGTCCGAGCCGATTTCACATGCCGAGGTTGTGACGGCGATAAGGGAGTTTCTGGATTCTATAGGGGAGGCCCGCAATTTCGCTGTGTTCACGCAGGGTGATTTCATCGTAGTAAAATCAATCAGTGGCAAGGTTATCGAGCGTGATGAAAAACCGATGCCCAAGAATATAGAAGGCATGTTTGTGTGCACACATTGCGGATACATAACACAGTACGAGGTAGAGTATCAAACCCATGTGAAAATCCATTACTTGTGACCCTACACGATTATGATGAATCTGGGGCTTAGATTGACGCACATGCGAGTTGGTTCGTATAAACAGATACCCTTCCACCATATCATTGAATCCTAATAACATTGAGCATTCTAGAATATTGCATTGCAGAGTCGATGTGGAACGGCGCATGAATCTGGACAGAATTCTTATAAGAGTTGAAGAAAAATATTAGTTATGGAAGATCGGCAGGATGCAACTAAAGTTTATTGCGAAAAGTGCAACGCCGTCTTTGATTCTAGAAAAAAATATGATAGGCACTTGGATCAGCACTCTGGCACATCTTGTGAATCATGTCCTCTTGACTCCTTTGTGGAAAAGCTATTTGGACTGTTTCGTAGAAAATAGACTTGGACAGGTTTTTTAAAGGCACTGCAACCCTTCGGTCATGGGGAAGATTGGTGTCATAGTCGCCACGGTTGTCGTGGCGATCGTAATAGCCGCTGGAGTTTCGTATCTACTCTCAGGTACGGATGACATGGATACGTATGCACCAAGACAACACGGCGAGATATCTACTGCAATGGGTTCTCCGATTCTAGGGGATTCTAGCGCCCCGATTACAATTATTGAATTCGGTGACTATCAGTGTCATGCATGTCATGCTTGGTTTCTGAATACTGCACCTGCAATCAAACAGGATTACATTGATACGGGCATGGCTAATCTGATATTTGTCGACCTAGCATTTCTTGGGCGTGATTCACCGCGGGCCGCACAGGCCAGTTATTGTGCAGAGGACCAAGGAATGTATTGGCAATATCACAATACTCTGTATAGCAACCAAGAGGAGAAAATTGATAGCTGGGCTAGCACCGAACGCCTCAGAGCGTTTGCGTTCAGCATCGGAATGGACATGGAACTCTTTGATGAATGCATGAATTCGGATAAACATGCAAAGCGAGTTCAATACAATGTCAGGCAGGCCGAGCAGTCCGGTGCAAACAGCACTCCGACGTTCTTCATAATTGGTCCTGAAGGACAACAAGAAAAGATTGTCGGCGCCCAGCCATATGTAATATTCAAGCAGGTACTTGACTCTATGATCTAAATGACGTCAGTACTCCGATTGGTATTTTCAAACCACCAGTATGCCGTAGTGGCTATTACAATATTTGTCGGACTGATGATTCCATTACTTGCCTTGTCCGAGTATGTGTTTTTTGAGCCATACGTGGTGGCGCACATTCCAAATGACTCCGAATTCGGCTTGGCGCTAATTATAGTACTGTCTGGCATGTCGGGGGTTGTGATGTCGATGAACCTGTATCGGATTCAAACACTTCGGAGGTCCACTAGGAAGATGGGCGGCGGTGTGTTTGGAACCTTGATTGGAATGGCTGCAGGCGCATGCAGCTGCGGCCCTGTGGGGTTTGTGGTGATCTCCACATTTGGCCCCATTGGAGCAGCTGCCTCCGCATTTGTAACGAATTATGAGATTCCACTCCGATTGGCGGCCATTGGAATCCTAGCAGTTGCTTACTGGACCACGATCAAATCGATCAAGACCGAATGCGAAATATGACTTTCATCGAAAACTCCTATAATATTACTAAAAGGGCAATTTTTTCAAACACAATTTCTTATGTGTGACTATGCATAATGGTGATTGTTGACAATAATCTACATTCCT
Source organism: uncultured Nitrosopumilaceae archaeon (assembly GCA_964507825.1). Classification (GTDB taxonomy): domain Archaea; phylum Thermoproteota; class Nitrososphaeria; order Nitrososphaerales; family Nitrosopumilaceae; genus JAWVZS01. The sequence goes on from CAZDQM010000003.1 coordinate 12,743, forward strand.
ACTAGGCCAAACAGAAGAACCATGACATCTGATGACCTAGATGAGTCTGAAGAGTAAGCTATGTGACGACCCGTGGTATTGTGGGGCGCTAGGTATAAAGCTCTGACTCGAGGGATTCAGAGCAGGACCGGATTTTGAAACACTCGAACATGAATAGATTATGCGTCAAGCAGATCGGTTGTTTTTAATTCTATTTACTACAAGCCATCCATGATGTCTATTTTCAAGAAACTTCGGAGTATGAGAACAAGATCATTTTTTCTAATCTTTGGAATTGGAACCGTAGCGGGATTTGTGCTAGTAGTCTATGGATGCATGCTTGTTTACGGCGGAGTGTGCTGGAGAGTTCCTGTCGGGACATGACGGACGACTTTTGTATTATGACAATTAGAATGCAACGTGGCCAAAAATTCTCGTGACATACGAACTGCCCTTGAGGCCGAATGGCAAGAATATCTTTCTAGATATGGCGGCCTGTTTTCATCTGACAACATAAGCGGCGCTAGTCCACCGTCTGTCTTCGTTGGCTCATACAACTATCCAAAAGTACTAGCAGGTCCGATGGTTCCACCGGTTCATGGTGACACATCCCTTTTTGATGCGCCCGAAAGGTGGACGGGTAAAAGCCTTGCGGAAATCGTCGGTTACCGGCTTGGCCTAGTCAGGGGAACGCGAAAAATCCCAGTTGACAATGTAGCCGGAAGCTACATTGAGAACCTGCAGGAGGTAGCAATGGCATCAAGGCCGATTGATTCGGAGGTTCGATTTACAAAGGCGGCCTCGACTACGGCGCTAGTCGACGGTCAAAGCGCCCCATTTGGACCGATTGGTGAGGTCAAGTCCGTACGTTATTCGGGGACGACTTCTGTTAGGCCCATTGAAAAGGTGTACTATGACAGGCATTTGGGCGCGAGGGACGCGGTTCTCCAACTATATGACTCGGGGATTGAGATATCAACAATTCAAAAATGCTTTAGCATTGGAATGATGGGGCAAAGGCGGAGGCTCGTCCCGACCAAGTGGAGCATAACTGCAACCGATAACATCATTTCAGATTCACTAGTATCTGACATCCTAGAACTTCCAGTAATTGATCATTATCGCGTGTTCTCTTTTGAACACCTTGGCAACATTTTCTCTGTGATCTTGTTTCCACACAGATGGTTGTACGAGATGATTGAGGCATGGCATTCTGGCGGCATTTTGGCATTTGGCTCTGATCATGAGGATGCCCGTGGAATAGACCACTCTCCTGCCATAGCAGGAGCGTATTTTGCTGCAAAACTCGGTGTCGCCGAATACCTGACAAGGCAGCAGGTGCAGTCTGGTGTGCTGATCCTGCGTGAAATCCGACCAGAGTATGCGGTACCTGTGGGCGTATGGCAGGTCCGGGAAGGAGTTCGAAAGGCAGTAACACAGAAACCTGTAATTTTAGACAACTTTGAAGAGTCGTTACAGTCTGCATGCTCAAAGCACAGCATCGGCAGCCAGGAATGGCTTGCCCATGGTAGAATACTAAAGCTTCTTAAGCAAAGGACGCTTTCGGATTATTTTTAACATGGTAAGATGATGGAATCGTTGATCTTGGCATGATCTTGGACAATTTGTTGTTGGGTATCTGTCCAATTATATCTGCCGCAATGCGCGCGTGCCGGATCGTAGACGTCGTCTGCAACAGACAGTATAGGGATCACAGCGCATATAATTTACAAGTTTAGTTACCTGTGGTGTATCATGCGATCGCGGCCTTTATTCAATTTGGTTGAGGGAGACATCCGGAATTGAATGCGGCAGTATTTGATGGTAAATCTGTAAAGCTGGATCATGACTTTGACGATCCTAGTACGGGAGAATCTATTGTCAGGGTGACGCTTGCCGGAATATGTGGAACTGATCTGGAGATGTTAAACGGATACATGGATTACAACGGAGTACTGGGACATGAGTTTGTCGGAGTTGTTATGTCCTCGGAGGATCCTAGTCTAGTTGGAAGGCGGGTAGTTGGGGAAATCAACGTGGCCTGCGGCGTATGTGAGTCGTGCAAAACGGAGATGCAACGACACTGCCCACACCGGTCGGTCCTAGGCATCTTGAACAGAAACGGAGCCTTTGCCCAGTATTTGTCACTGCCTGCAAGAAACCTGCATGTGGTTCCAGATTCTGTCTCCGACGAAGAGGCCGTCTTTGTTGAACCATTGGCCGCCGCGTTTGAAATCAAAGAGCAGGTGACAATCCGACCTGATTGGAGAATAGCTGTAATTGGGGATGGAAGGTTGGCACAGCTTATAGTAATGGCACTGCGGATGTCGTCGGACAACATTACCTGCTTTGGACACCATCCAAACAAGCTTAGGCGGTTAGCGGATCTTGGAATATATACGAAGACTCGAATTGATGAGACAGATGAGCAAGGGTTTGATCTGGTCGTTGAGGCTACGGGCAACTCGTCGGGGTTCGATGATGCAGTCAGTGTTGTTAAACCACGTGGCACGGTGGTTATAAAATCGACGACCGCGTCTGGAAAAAATCCAAACCTGACGCATGCAATTGTAAATGAAATTACCGTTATAGGATCGAGATGCGGTCCGTTCCGACCTGCGATTGAAGCTTTGTCGTGCGGAGCAGTATCTGTCGATGGGATGGTTGACTCGGTATATCCATTGACTGAATTCGAGGCCGCCCTCCAGCGTGCACGGAATCCGGATGTGATGAAGGTTCTCTTGAGACCCTGACATTCACCTGTTTACAAACGCGTACTTTTCACCGCATCTGTCATGCATATCATCTTTGAGCTTTATCGGGCTGCACGTGCTACAATACCGCATGGTGTCCAACTCGATCATTTCATGTATGCCTCTTAGCACCTTGAACTGTGGGCACACATTGGCTTGTTGCAGACGGGGCATGTCTCATCCCAGGATGCTGGATTGGGAGATTCCACCATCATATTTTGGTATGTGTGGTTTGGTTTTTATGATTTATTCGATGGGTTTGCATATGACTCATACAAAATCACCCATACTGCATGGCATGGGCAAAAGACGATCTCCTGCCGGGACTAGCGAATATGGGATCCTGTATTGGGACAGGATTTATGCGGCTGCGCCGTTGACTGGGTACCTTATTTATTGACCCATATTTTGTTCAAGATATGCAGGACAAGAAGCTCTTGGCTGGGATTGGAATAATCTCCGCACCTATTCTATTTGCGCTAGCCGTCTTTCCTGATACCTTCAGCCTGAGCTGGAATCAGGGGAGGGGAGGGTTTCTCTTTGCGCTTGCCTTTGTAGGCGCAGAACTGATAGGACTCAGACTGTCAATCTCACCAAGAAGATTGCTTGCAGTCATTCCGCTGACTGTTGTGATTATTGCTTATATTATCGGTCTCGAGTATGGATTACGCGACATCATTATCGAGTCCGCTGAGGCGTACCAGGTACAACTGATCTATTCCTGGACATGGATGTGGGACTTTGTGATAATGGCTGTATACGTGTTGGCGGTATTGTGGATTTATTTTGGAAGGCGCTGGATACGGATCGCGCCTGCAGGACCGATCTTTCTTGTAGGCAGCGCTGCAATCTTGTCACTTGATGCATTCTTTCCGTATGACACGCTAGGGCCGCTACAATATGTGGTGCCGTACCTAGTTCAAACAAATGTTTGGGTGATAACTGTGCTTGATCTTGGCATCGCCACCGCGCGGGACAATGTAATGTTTCTACGCGGTGACTATGGCCCGATGGTCTTACAGGTATTCTGGCCGTCGGCCGGGGTGCACAGTGTGATTATATACTCGCTTGTAATGATGGCGTTTTTGTTGAAGATGCGGATTCCTAGAAACCGCAAGGCCGTATACTTTGTTCTGGGAATCCTAGGAACCATAGGTGTTAACATGATTAGGATCTTCTCCTTGTCCGTATATGCCCTCAAGGTGACTACTGATGCCGCTCAATGGGAGGAGTTTCATTCAGTTGCCGGAGAGATTATGTTCCTTCCGTGGCTGTTTGCCTTTTTGTTTGCTGTCATGGCGATAGAATCACGGCGTCTTAAGCGCGAGGAAGATGCTAAAAGTAGTTCGTAATACTATTCTGTCCCTCTACTGGGCTCAGCTCGGATACCCTCACACCGATCCTTCTGATTAAAAGCTCCTGATTCTCTAGCGCCTCAGTCAACAACAAGATTGCAGTTTTTTCCAACTCGCTTAGGTTGTTTGTTGGGTTTTTCAGCATTCTTGACTTGGTTCTACTTGAAAGATCGGACTGGAAGAGCTGGATTCCGACGGATTTGAACATCCTGTTATCATCTAGGACGATCCGGTGCAGCTGTCTGCAGATCTCCGTCAGTACTGGCCGCAAAAACTCTAAATCCTTTGTATTTTTCCTGAGGGTGGTGATCTTGCTGTATTGTATATTGGGGGCACGTTCTTGTACCGGTTCGGCGTGGATGCCCCTTGCCGCATTGTATATGAAAGTACCAGTCTTTCGTCCAAACGTCTGATTCAGCCTGAAGACGTCAAGATTATTGAGCTCCTTGACCGTATTTAGGCCCATTTCCGCAAGTCTTTCAGTGGTTTTTTTACCTATTCCTGGAATGTCCCTGATATTGAGCTGCTCTAAGAACTCTGTGACCTGTTCGGGCTTTATCACGGTCAGGCCATCTGGTTTTTTAAAGTCTGATGCAATCTTTGAGATTAGCTTGTTTGGGGACACTCCTACAGAGCACGTAAGCCGTAATTCTTCTCTTATCCTATTCTTGATCTGCTGTGCTAGGTGACCGGCAGTATCAAATCTGCCATCGGTCCTCCCTGTTACGTCTAGGTATGCCTCATCTCTTCCGACGTATTCAAACACGTCTGACATCTGATCCATTATCTTCATTGCCTGCTCGGAGATCTGTGAGTAAAAGTCAAAATCTACCGGCAGAAAAACGGCATCATGCGCCTCCATCTTGTCTTTTGCTAGCCTTATGGGCATACCTGATTTCACCCCGTACTCCCTAGCGGTATAATTTGCCGTAGCGATTGCTCCACTATGATCTCCCCTGTCTGAAAACACACACACGGCCACGGGCCTTCCCTTCAACGTTGGATCACGTAGCTCTTCGCACTGTGCATAAAAATAATCAAAATCGATGTGGAGGATCACTCTGTTCATGTGTTTTATTGCTTAGCATAACTTATTACAATATCGAGAACAATTCATCTAAATATCTGATGGTCATACACGGGATGTGCGTGACCCTGTTATTGTAAACGACAATGGAGTGAGTATAAACCCGGATATGATGGAAAAGGAGACGCTTTATCATTGTTTTTTCCAAGACAAACTGTTATTATTCTTCAAGGATTTTGGTGACTTTTTGAACTGTTATGAGATCGAAGAAAAGGATCTTGTGGAGCGGGCTAGGAACTCTGATGCAAATCTTGAAAAAATTTTTGAGGAATACCTTAAAGACCATGATTTATCGCATTCTGTCTAGTAATGACATATGATCGAGTTTTGAGATCGAGGCGTATTGCAAAAATTATGAAGCGAGCCTTTATTTGACATGTTAGACTGTTGTAACTGTTAGCGCCGTGCCTAGATTTTTGCACTATATCTTGAACTTGTGCCAAAATGATCTCAAAACCACGTTAATAGTTGTGGATTGTTTTTGTGCCACGTTTATTCCACAAGCGTATGGTGTGCATTATGGCGCATGTGACGTGGCATGTTTGGTGATTTTTGTAGTTTTCTCATTCTGCTAAATAACGTCGGAATCTTAATGATTAAATAAAAGTACGCCAACTTTTTGTAACGCTGATACAAGTTGAGTGACCAAAACAAATCCAAGGATGTTGAGGACATCTTATCAGAATTTAATAATAATTCTACAAATCCGGAACCGACAACTGAACCCACCGCGGAACCGACAACTGAACCTACCGCGGAACCGACAACTGAATCATCTAGTCCTGAAAGCTCAAGTCCTAGTCATGAACGTAACGTGATCTTTGTTGGCACAAAACCTATCATGATCTATGTCACAGCAACCCTGACTCAGCTGGCATCACAAAAAATTGTCACAATCAAGGCTAGAGGTAAGAAAATCACCCAGGCAGTTGACGTATCACAAATGATAACAAAGCGCATGGACACAGTCGGCTATGTCGTATCTGACGTTAGAATCGCGTCTGACTCTTTAAAATCCCAGGATGGGAAAGAGCGAAACGTTTCAACCGTTGAAATCGACCTTGCAAAAACGTAACATTTTAACCGTCACGGTTTTAATCTTCATTGCCTGCATTACATTTGTAGTATACCAAAACTCTTGTGAGCTTCAACATGTGAACCTGCTTGCCGATATTGACAAGTACGAGCAAACTCTTGATCCGGATTTGTGTCACTCGTTGATCGAGAGAATAGACAGTATTAACGATAATTGTGATGTCCAAGTCGAGATACTAGACTGTGGCTAGGCTCATTAGAAAGATTATTCCAAAACCGATCAACAATCCACCCATGATGATCCCTATTATCTTGTAATTCCTAGTGGACAGAAACCTACTACCCTTTGACGCCAAAAATGCCGTAAATCCCAACCATGCAAAATCCATCCATATGTGTAGTCCAAACATGATGAAAATTCCTGAAAATGACCACAACTCTGTTGAATCCGAGACTAGTTTGAGGCCTATTGTGAGCCACCAGATTATAAAAAACGGGTTCAACCCACTCAGAATGATTCCTGCTAATATGGGACTGTGTCTCCGGTCGCCCTCTACTGATTGTCTCGTAATAGCCGATCTTATCTGCAACCCCGCAAATGCAAACAATCCAATTGCACCTAAAACCGTAATACCGACTCTGATCTGCGGTACCGCGTCAAGCGAGACTAGACCGATTCCCAGAACTATGATTAAGGGCAGCTCTACAATTGCATGCCCGATGGAAATTTTTATCCCTGCCCTTGCCCCCTGCCTGACCCCGTAGAACAGGTTTGATACCAGTAGTGGACCTGGTGACATTACCCCTGATGCCGATATCAGAATTACCGTGGCGGCGAAGATGAAAAACTCCTGCATGTGTCAAGCCCCGTGGCCATGGATAAACAAGGATTCATCCATACATGCCGTCTCTGAGGTGTCTTGCCTCTTCCTCGGTTTCCTTGATGTCCTTTTCAGCCTTTTCAGCCTCATTTTGCAACAGGTCTATGTTGCACGACGTGCCGGGGACCAGCTTTGACATTGCACTGCACAACTGTGCGCTTGCCTTAAAGTCTGGGCCTTGCCCAACCGAATGAAACAAAATCACCACTACATCCTGTCCGCGTATCATTCCCTCGTTTAGCAGGCATCCTGGAATGCCGGGAATCGTGCCGCGCTCTAGTATGTTGATTCCGGCCTCCTGTATCTGCTTCTTTGCGCCGTCGGTACTCGCGGCGGCCAAGGTCCCCTCCTTTAGATTTGGACTCTTGACTGCCACGCTTGATACAATCAGGCTGATCTTGTGATCCCTTGCCCAGTTCAGCATTGTCTTTGCAATGGTTCTATGCAGGGACTCTTGAATCGTCAGGTATGATGAAAAAATCCCCACCTTTAGATCGTTGTTCACGAATATCCTTGTCGGATAGCTGGGATCTCCATTCCTGATCAGGCTTATGGGCGGAAAGCTGTCCGAATCGACTATTCCTACCTGCTTAAACTGTGACGTGTGAATAATTGATTCGGTTGCTATTGCGCTTGAAAACCCTACTGACGGAAAGCCGTCAATTAGGTACCCACCTGCTAGGCTGATCTCACCTGTCTCCTTTATTCTGACCTTGTGTGACATGACTCATGGGCCGGCATGATGAATAATATGTCTTATCCATCTGATACTAGCCTTGATACAAGCGCGGCATGCATGAACGGGAGTACGGTGGTTGCCTCTGCATGTATGGTAACCTCTTTTGCCCCTGCCGTGACCTTTCCCCATGAAATCGCTTCTCTGACTAGGGCGCCGCTGAGACTACCATCAAACTCCTGAGCCGTGGTGAGATACACGGCATAATCTAGCCCATCCCTGTACTGGTTCCACCACAGCGTATGATGTTTTGATATGCCGCCGCCCACCATCAGCGCCCCTGATCTTTTGGCCTTGAAGACACGTCCAGACAGCAAAACTGCATCTGCAATCATGTCTAGCTTGAAATCCGTATGCCTTTGAGCAAACATCCAGATCTGACTTCCCACCGCACCGTCCATGATTCCTGGAACAACCACTGGGATGTTGTTTTTAGATGCCCAGTATAGAAACGAATCCTCACCAAGATGTTCCCCGATCATCCTTGCAATATCGGACGTTGACATGCTCCGGATCCCCTTTTCATATTCTTCATCTAGAAACTCTTGGATTTTTTCCTCAATCAGCGGGCCGTAGCTGTCGGTTGGAACCAAGACGTTGCCTAGCCTGTGTATGCCCTGATCGGCTAGCTCCCTGTCGTCCATTGTAAACGAGCCCTCTTTATAGTTGGAAAAATGCCGCGCAATATCGTGGTCTAGTGCGCCGCATGTCGTGATTGCAACGTCAAACCACCTATTCTTTAGCATGTCCCTGACTATGCCGCGTAGACCTGTTGATATCACGGCACCTACAAACGAGACAAACCTGAGGCATTTTTTATCTTCAATCATTTCTGATAGGATGTCTAACCCTGTAGATAGATTTACTGCCTCAAATCCCCCTGACTGTGACATCTCTTTGAATATGCCTTCGACCGGCATGCTATCTGAAATTTTAATGTCCCTTACCGGACGTCCGGGTTCTATCATGTGTCATACTTTGCCCCGTGTTATAAAATTCTAAAGCTCGATACGTGATAAATGACTACATTTGTCGCGGCCCGCAGACAACACATCGCGCACATCAACAGATTTTAGCGCGGTCCCTCTTCTCTGATTATGAAACGTGCAATCCTGTAAACCATGATTCTGATGTTTTAGTCGGAATGTTGCATGGGTATAATCTGCCGATATACCTCCATTTGCCGGTGGTGTCATTTTAAAATCTGTTCACTAGACCCGTTTTACAATATGGGAAATTAGTGTACCTGTCATTGGGTTCGATACGGATGGAATATGGGTGGGAAATATCTTGCATGGAATCTTGTGATATGAATGACGCGGCTTTTCGTCCGTGTTTTTAGGATTCCTTGGCAACAAAGTCTTCGCATGCAGATTTTGCTGCAACGTCGGACATTTGTTCGATGGGATGCTTCATCAAGTATGCACTTGCGGCCCTGATTGGACCTCCGATATTCCTGTCTAGTGCAATTTTTGCAAGCCGGATCGCGTCAATTACAATTCCGGCAGAGTTTGCCTTGTCATCTACGTCTAGTCTGACTTCTAGGTTGTAAGGGATGTTTGCCCACTGCCTTCCCTCTATTCTCATGAACATTAGCTTCGTGTTGCCCAAAAACGGGATAAAGTCCGATGGGCCTACATAGATCTGATCATCATCAAGCCTTTCATCTAACTGGCTTTGGACGCTTTCGGTCTTTGAAATCTTTTTACTTATCAGCCTTTCTTGCTCCTTCATGTTCAAAAAGTCGGTGTTTCCACCCACGTTGATCTGGTAGGTTTTTTCAATCTTGGTGCCGCGATCATTGCAGAGCTTTGCTAGTGTCCTATGCACAATGGTCGCGCCTACCTGCCCTTTGATATCGTCTCCTATGCACGGGATGTTCTTTTCCTGGAACTTTTTTGCCCATGATTCGTCGGATGCGACAAACGATGGAATGCAATTAACAAACGCGGTATTTGTATCAAGGCAGATCTGCGCCCAGAACTTTGTCACCTCATCGGAGCCGACCGGCAGGTATGACACGATGATCTCCACCTTGGAATCTCTGATGATCTCCTTGATCTTTTGTGCTAGCTGCTCCGTTGTCTTGTCACTCTTTAACGGTTTTACGCGGTTCTCTACCCAGAGTCCGACCCCGTCTAGTACGGGGCTTTCATAAACCATGGCGTCAGTTTTGGGCATCTGCCCTCTTGGAATCCATTCTACCATGTTTGGATATTCGTATATTGCCTCATTGATTGGCTTGCCTACCTTGTTCTCGCCCACATCAAAGCCACATACAAAGTCGATATCATGGATTCCATAATCTGACAGTTTGTCGTGGATGATTCCAATTACCTGCTGTTCTGGGTTTTTTCTATAGTATTCTATACCCTGGATCAGTCCTGAAAAGCAGTTTCCTATTCCGACTAGGCCCACCCTAATTCGACCTGGCATGTCAAAGAGTGATGCGGCGGGGGTTTAAAGATTACTGAATAAGCACGCAAGGTATAGACGCCATTTTGCGGGGATCCTTACTGATCCGGATATATCTTGTACAGGCGGTATGTGCATGGTATATTATTACGACTAGAAAGTTACAAGCATTACAATAATTATCATACTAGTCAATTAAACTTGTTCACAATCGATTATCATGTATAATTACAACAATTCAGCATTGGTACACATAAGAAAGGTTGAGATCTTTGGCTTCAAGTCGTTCGGATTCCGAAACACGATAGTCAATTTTGAGCCAGGCCTAGTCTCCATTTCCGGCCCTAATGGATCCGGCAAGAGCAACATACTAGACGCCATCATCTTTGCCATGGGGGAGAACCGACCCAAGGTCATGAGGGCCGACAAGCTGCGCTCGCTTCTGCATGACTTGGACGGGCAACGGCGTGGATCACGGCTTGCCCGCGTAAACGTCACCTTTGACAACCCTGATCGTACGATCCCTGTGGATGCCGACACGGTGGACATAACTAGGGAAATGGACGACAAGGGGGAAAACACCTACTATCTCAACAAAAAGCGCGTTACTAGAAGCCAAGTCTTGGACCTCCTTGATGTTGCAAATGCAGGCCTCAATCAACTTAACGCGGTCCAGCAGGGAACCGTGACTAGAATCTCAGAGTTTTCTTCTGAGGAGAAGAGGCAAACGATCGAGGATTTGGTTGGACTGTCATATTTTGATCAAAAAAAGACGGAGGCCATAAAACAGCTTGATGATGCAGACAGAAAGCTAGAGATTGCACTAGCTAGGATGGGGGAGATCAAGAAGCGAATTGACGAGCTAGATGAGGAGCGCAATCAAAAACTTCGCTATAACATGTTAGAAGAAGAAATCCACAGAATGGATGCAATTTCGGCCGCCGGCAAATTAAGAGATATTAGGGCATCGATCTCGTCTAAAAGGCAAGACTTTGATGCGGTCACGACCGATTGCGGCCGGCTTGACCGGGAACGCGGCGCCATACGCGACCAGATAAAAGATCTGGATGCGGAAAAATCAAGCTTTCTTGAGGAGGCCAACGCGTACAATCAGGCAAAGGCGTCCATTGATTCGGAGCTAAGCGTTGCTAGGGAGGATCACGAGCGGGCAAGTAACACCCTTGCGACCGCGGAAAAACGCATCTTGCAAATCGGGCGGCGTATCCCTGAAATCGAGGAATCCCTAAGCGGACTGGAAAGTGAAAAGACCCAAGTCGACTCCCAAATCACCGAAATTCATGGGGCCGTAAAAGAAATGGAGGAATCTGGTGGACAAATTGACTCGGAGCTGGAGAATCTTGCGGGCCAGTCTGCAATTATACTGCGCCGGCAATCTGATGCCGTCAAGAAAAAGGCCGACGCGGATGATAAGCTAAAGTCATTTGTAGAAAAACTCAATGCCGGCAAGCTGACACTATCCAAGATTGAATCTGAAACAGATGATCTTAACAGGAAGATCGAGTCGATAAAATCCTCGCAACTGCAATACCGGGAAGAGTCCCCGAAAATCTCCAAGCTGATTGCAATGTATGATAACCGAATTCGTAATCATGTGTCCTCAATACGCAATATAAGATCGCAACTGACTGCCCACAACTTGAAGCGCGCACGGATCAGAAGCGAGTTAGATGACATCATGACGATTCTCGAAAAGTCGACTAGGGCAGCCGCCCAGTACGAGGCAAAGATTCGGGTCATCAAGAGCGTCATGCATGAGGACTATTCGATCGCACAGCTAAAAGATGATGGAAAGAGACTCGGCATAGATGGGCTGGTATACAAGATGATATCGTGGGACAAAAAGTACGAGCGGGCGGCTCTTGCGGCCGGCGCAGACTGGATAAAGGCGTTTGTCGTCCGTGACTTTGCGACCCTTCTTAGCCTAGCAGAGGTTGCAAGACAGAGAAACCTGCCAAAACTCAAGATAATCCCAATGGATGCTATTCCTGACTTTGAAATGTCCCTGCCGCAAGACGACGGCGTCCTAGGAGCACTGTCTGATTTTGTCAGATCCGCTCCTGCATACTCTAAACTTAGGACGTTTCTGTTCGGTAATGTCGTGTTGACGAACTCTAGGGAGGCCGCGCACCGCATATCTCTGACTGGGTACCGGGCCGTAACCTTGGACGGTGAGCTCTTCGAGGCACAAGCAAGCGCCGTCATAATGGACATCAATTCCAAGATTTCAAAACTTACAAAAATCATAACGCTTAGCTCGTCAGTGGACGGATTATTGCAGTCGATTTCACTGCTGAAAAAATATGTCGTAAAAAAGAAGAGCGCCCTAGGGCAAACCGACGATCTGATCGCCTCCGCGCAGGCTAGAATCGGACTCTCTGAAAAGGAGCTTGCAGTATCCAAGCAGAGCTATTCGGATCTAAAGTCAAGAATAGTCGACATAGTTGCCCGACTTGATAGCATGGATGGCCGGATGAATAAATATAATGACAGGAAGCAGGTACTTGGAGAAAATGCCACTAGAACGTCATCTTATATTGAATCATTAGAAGGTAGCATCGCGACGATCAAGAATGATTATGATGACGGGGAACAGTCTGCTATAGCGCGTGAACTAGAACAAATTAACGAGAAAAAGTCCTCGCTGGAGGCCACGCGCACATCCATAGGGACCGATTTGCACCGGCACTCGTCAAAGCTGGCGGCGCTACGTGTGGAGGAGGCCAAAACTAGGAATCAGATTGACTCTTTTCGTAACGAGATCGCATCACTGGGCGGGGAAAAATCCGAGCTGGATGCAAAAATACAAGAGTCGACTAGGCTTAAGGCCGAACACGGCAAGATGCTAGTGCAGCTGCGGCAGAAAGAACAGGAGCTGATAGAGACGTCCGGGACGTCTGTCTCCCGGCTTCAGCAATATGATGACAAGCTGCGCGATCTGAATGAGGAGGACCGGTCACTGGCTAGACGGATCAACACTCTTGAGCGCCGTTCCGACTCTTTGTCGCGTGACCTAGATGACATGGCTAGGGAGGAGGCCGGACTTGTGCGTACGCTGGACTCGATCGGACTTGACGGGAATGTGGAGACATTTGACGTGGGGGGCCTGCTAGCCGGACTGCAGGCTGAGGCCCGCTCGCTAACGGCCTTGAATGCAAAGGCACCGGAGACATATCTTGAGGTCTCCAATGGGTACCGTTCGATGTCTGCTAGAAAGAACTCACTTGAGGGGGAACGTAACTCCATAGTCCGGTTCATAGAGGAGATTGAAAAGGACAAAAGACAGACGTTCCTTGACGCGTTTGACAAGGTTGACAAGGAGATCAGAAAGATCTTTTCAAAGATGACGGGTGGAAGCGCATGGCTTGAACTTCAAAATGAGGATGATATATTTTCCTCTGGAATATCTTATCTGATCCAGTTTCCAAGCAAGTCAAAACGCGAATCCACATCACTTAGTGGCGGCGAAAAGACGCTTGCGGCCATCGTATTTGTCCTTGCATTACAAAAGCTAAAGCCCTCGCCATTTTACCTGTTTGACGAGGTTGACGCGCACCTAGACGCGCCAAACTCGGAACGACTCTCCGTGATACTTGAGGAGCGGGCAAAGGAGAGCCAGTTCATAATGGTATCTCTCAAGGATTCTGTGGTTCAAAGGGCCAAGCTCATTTATGGCGTCTTTCCAAAAAACGGTGTCTCAAACGTTGTTACATACAAGGACAAGCGCGCCCCAAGAATGTCCGCATAAGACAGATTGGCGCCGCGTTAGCATGCTTGGGTGATAAACTATCGCGTGTATGCGTTCTACACACTGCATAAACGAACACTGGATAACAGGATTGTGTTTCTCGTGGAAGATATACTGAATTTCCTAGATTGTATGCATTGTATATGACTAATCAACTGCTGATAATATTTCCCGCATCTTTTACGGAATCGTCGACGTCTACGATACAGGCGACTCGCCTGCCGTGCCTTTCTTCTAGTGGTGGTTCGTCGGCGCAATCGTCGATCATGTGGGGACAGCGCGCCCTGAACCTACATCCTTTGTACACGTCAACGTCGCGCGGTCCGGCGATTCGAATCTCCTTTCTTGCAAGCCTGTTTCCTGGATCGGGTTCTGAGAGCGCGTCAATCAGGGCCCTAGTATAAGGATGCTTTGGGGAAAGTAGCACGTTGTCAATGTTACCCATCTCGACTATCTTTCCCATGTATAATATGGCGATCTTGGTTCCAAAGAACCTCGCGGTTGCCAAGTCGTGTGTAATGTATACGAATGTAATGTCATGCTTTTGACGAAGTCTGTTCATCAGCTCTAGGACCTCCGCTCTTATAGAGACATCTAGCATGGAGACTGGCTCATCTGCTATGATTATGCTGGGTTTTAGCGCGAGGGCCCTGGATAGGACCACTCGCTGCCTCTGTCCGCCGGATAGCATGTGGGGGTATTTTTCGATTATGTCCTCGGCAGGTTCCATCTTTACCTCCCTTAACACTTCGATGACTCTTTGCCTGCGCGACTTTTTATTCCCAATACCGTGGATTTCTAGCGGCTCGGAAATTATATCGCCGATCTTCATCCTTGGATTGATGGAGTCATATGGATCCTGGTGGATCATCTGGCATTGCATACGAATCTTTTCTAGATCGGATGACTCGTTGCTGATTTTGTGACCCTTGAGGAATATCTTACCTGCGTCCTGCCTTATGGAGCCCATGATTATTCTTGCGATGGTTGATTTGCCGGAGCCGGATTCCCCTGCAATGACAAACACGTCGCCCCTTTGCACCGAAAACGAGATGTCGTCACACGCCCTTGTGATGGGCGACTTTTTTCCTAAGATGGACTTTTTTGTAAAGTACTTTGTTAGGTTTTCTACTTTTAGAACCTCATCCATCGTCTCTTTTATGGCATGCCCGTATATCAAGCTGCCAAGTACGGCCTAGTCCACAAGGCATTTATGTTGATTCATTTGACGTCCTGATCACGCATGAGCCGCGGCGCATTCCAAGAATACACCCACCATGAAAAACACACGATCAGCGATCGAATGTGTTACTTTCGACCCAAGAACGGACATCGGGAGACGGTCATGGCCGACGAGCTATATCACAGTCTGCGTCAGCGATCTAGGTACATCCCACCAAAATTCTTTTATGACAGGCGCGGCTCGGAGCTCTTCGAACAGATATGTGATCTGCCTGAATACTATCTGAGCCGGGCCGAGACGGAGATTCTGTCTAGGATAAAGTTTGAACTGCCGGGGTTACTTGATGGTAACTTTCGACTCGTCGAGCTAGGCAGTGGCTCTTCGGTCAAGACGTGCCATGTCCTAGATGCGCTTGAACAGTCCCAGTCCTCACTTGAATATGTTCCAATAGATATATCGGAATTTCTAGAGGACAGCGCGCATGATTTGCTGAAAAAATATCCTGGTATAGACATCGTCGGCATAATGGATACATATGAGAACGGACTCGGTTTTATCAGGAAGAACGGCACATCCAAAAACCTGATAGCATTCTTTGGGTCCAGCTTTGGCAACTTTGCACGCGGGGAGGGCGCACGTTTTCTTAGGACCGTGTATGACTCGATGAATGGCGGAGATCTGTTCATGATGGGCCTAGACCTAGTAAAGGAGCGAGACGTGCTAGAGTGCGCCTATGACGACAAGCAGGGTGTTACGGCACGCTTTAACCTGAATGTGCTTGAGAGAATCAACCGCGACTTGGACGCAAATTTTGATTTGGATGGTTTTTCACACCATTCCATGTATAACGAGGAGGGGATGCGCATTGAGATGTACATCAGATCGCTACGGGATCAGACAGTTATGATTCCAAAGGCCGGGCTCTCGCTACGTCTTGCCAAGGGCGAACTTATACACACGGAAAACTCTCACAAGTTTTCAATTCCACAGATTGGATCACTGATGGCGGACTCTGGGTTTAAAATTCTCCGACTCTGGCAGGACTCGGGGAAAAGGTTTGCAATGCTACTGGCGTCCAAAAACTGAATGCAAATTTATGATGACATGGTGTGATGATTTTTAGATTTTGATGTATGTTATTAGTTGAACAAATTTTTCTAGTCGATTACGCATAAACTCTAATAATTTGGAACATATGTCTCTCAGAGATGGAGGCCCCTGCACCGGCATATGTGCGTAAACAGCCACCACAAGATATAACCGATGAGGAGATGGGGACCGCGTCCCACTAGTATATACTCCCTCCAAAACAGCGATCAGTATTTACGACGTTCATGGGGGTCATTTTTACCGCCATGCACTGCTACGGTATGCGCGGTTTGGCCGCCGGGCGACTTGTGTCATTATGCACGAGTTGAACGCAGTTAAGGTATGGGAAGCAGTGTGCCTGCAGACAGGCGCCTTGGTATGCAGGCGCGCATCTTGCCTATGAAATACGGCGGCATCATGCGGCCGTCGGCGCGACAAAAGCAGCCTTGACTTCTGCGAACCTAGCCGCCGCCATGGCATCTGCATACTGGCTTGAACCAGGAGGATAAAACATTGGCATTTTGTACCTGTCAAGGATCGACCGGATCATGTCGGGTATGTCGCTTCTGAGTGTTGACCGCAGCGCGCCTGCATTGATCAATTCTGATATGGCGTCCTGCAGGGAGAAGCCAGTGTCGATGATGCTACGTGGCGAGTGCTGTCTGCGCTCTGCATACCGTTTAAGCAGGGGCTGTTCTGGGTACGGACTGCCGTCCTTTTTGAACCGGTGTCGGGTAAGTGTTAACCTCGTGCCTAGATTTTTACCATTCACATGAATTTTTTTATCCGTCTGATCCAAATACTCAAGTTGGCATACACGGTATTGAACGAACCGCCAAAACCCTACAAGAAACTCTACAGGGAAGCAAAAACCGAGAACATGAAGCTCAAGCAAACCATTAAGATTCAAGAGTCCCAGATACAGGGGCAGGAGTTACGGATACAGGTCCTGGAACGCAGGCTCGCGTATTATGACAACGCAAACACCCCGCCGTCCCACAACGCGCTGAGCAGGCAGGCGAGGCGGCAGAAAAAAATGCAGGTAAAAGGAGACGGAGACAGGACCGGCAGACCGCGTGGGGCACCGGTAGGGCACAGAGGTGCCACCAGCAGGCCCAAGCCCACAGAATTTAAGACACATGCGCCGGACAGATGCCCGCGGTGCGGGTCTACAAAACTGGAAATTACGAATACAGAATACAGGGACATTACCGACATCCCACCGCCGCCGGAGGCGGTCACCACGCGCCACGAAATCCATACGTGCGCGTGCGGTGTATGTGGGGAGAAAGACATACTGTCGGACACCGGACTGCCGTCGGTGGGGAATTACGGACACAACGTAATCGCGCAGGTGGTGTCAAACCACGTGGAGCGCATGCCGTTCCGCCGGAACGCGACTGCTGTGCGCGGACTGGCAATGTCGCCCACCACGCCTCACAACATAATGCGTCGTGTCGGCATGTGCCTAGGGAAGCCAGCGGGCAGTATCGCGGAGTCGATACGCCGCGCGGCTGCGGTGCACGCCGATGTGTGCGGCACAAGTCCGGATGATCGCGCAGGTAGCCGGCCATCCCGCGGCAGGACTCGCGGACCATCGTCTTTAGCACGATAATTGCAAACATCTTTTTTGGATCGTATCCGCGCACGCCCCCGAACCCCGCGCCGAGTTCGTACGGCACAATGCTGGTCATCTCCATCATCTTCATGATCAGCATCAGGATCTGTATCTGCCCGGATTCTGTGACATGGTCGTATGCCGCGGAATCCCTATGGCACCTGCATCTGCACCTGCACCGCTTTTCGCTCTTTGGTATTCCAAGGCACCGTATCCCACTACACGCGCACTTTAGTCTGCATTCTTTTTGCACCTCGTCTTGCGCCCCGGCATCGTCACCTGCAGTATCGCGGCCCGCCTGATACTCATACCTAGCAGCTATGATGTGCTTGCATTCCTCATCATCACGTCTGTTTTTATAATACTTGCAGGTGCAGCTACCGCCATTATTGGCGTCTGGTAAAATTACATCATAGTATGTGCCTTTTTGTGACTGCGAGGGAATCCGGAATCGATTATCGCCTACACATACAATATTTGTTCCTGCCTGTATCTGTCTGACCTTTGTGTCAATGCGTTTTTGTAGCTGCTGCCGAGTCGACTCTCGTGTTTTTACGTCGGACATTAAAACTAATTGGTTTTTACAAAGTTTACTTATAAGGTCAGCTTGCAAGTCAAAAGCATGGCATTGTGGGCAAAGGATGCAACAGAGTTTACCGTATCTGTCACGAGAAACGTCAAGTCCAATACCAGCTACAGTTACATACCAAAGCCCATTCTGGACCGGCTCGGTACCCCTCGGTACATAACATTTGCACTGCAAGACGGTCTGATTGTAGTAAGGGCAGGGGAAAAGAAACAGTCATCACGCATCTGATACCTGCCTGTCGATACTACTGTCACACCCAATCAGCGATCAGGTGATTTGTCCGGAGCTATATACTAGTGGGACGCGGTCGGAGATGGAGGAAGATATACATGCATAATCTTAATGCGGACGACTTTTGGGATTGCACATCCTTATGTACAGAGAGCAACTATATTATAGTATGATGGAAGGTGAAAAGCCACATTGAAAAATAGCATTCTGATAGAGATTGAGGGGTCTTTAGCCAAAATGGAGGAGACGGGAAAGGTGGATCTTGTCATACTGGGCAGTCTCTCCAAGCTAAGAGAACTTCTAAAAGGTATCAAGTCAAGATGGCTGGAAGTTGAAGACTCTGACGGGTTTTACTTCTATCAGGCTGTACGAAACACGGAACTCATACTCGGCAAGATGGAGTCCAGATTCCAGAACTCACAAAAAGCAAACGACAACCCAAAGATTGCTGAGGATTCGCTCATACTTCTGCCCGCAATAGATAGAATACTGGAGATCATCCAATCGTACAGAGTCAATGAACACTTGATCAATGAGGTGCTGAACAGAACTCGAGACCTGAGAAACCAGGCCGCAGGCACAAACCTTATCGAGCCGTTGGAGGTCAGTAGAGAATGCATTGACAAGGACAATATGCGGCTCCAGTTCGCAACCCTGATGAAAAGCTTATAGCGACGCTCGTAAATTCATGTACAATTTATTCCTGTACGCGCCGCTAAACTTGTCACCAACCCTACAAATTTCATCAGGAATAGTACAAGCTGCATACGACATCTAATTTTTGCAACAATAACATCGATTAAAACATGATCCCTCTATCATGATGTCTGTCTACTGGACGTGTTTAAGACAGGCCAGTCAGATGAGCACGAATATGGCAACACTCGTAAATTCACGTGCATCACAAACTCTCTATTCTCGGTATCAAATTTTACATGTCCAAGATATCCATTCTAGTAACATTTGCCTGCATCATGCGGCAAGCCATCGCGCCAGGGCCCCGTCGGGATTCTTTATGGCCTTTAGGCTTGTATAGTACCTGTCCTGCCATCCGTCTTCGGGCAGGCCGGCGAACAGCATCAGGTTCAGCGGATACTCGCCGCTGTCCGTACACCTGCGAAAGTCATCCCTGAAC
>CAZDQM010000004.1:0-57248 GCA_964507825.1 uncultured Nitrosopumilaceae archaeon
TCTTTGTCCCATCATCTTAGTCGTCGATGGGACATAGTGTCATGCACATTTGACTCTTAATGTGAAAAATATCTTACTAATGCCGAAAAAAATACTCAGCTAGGCAACATCTATGGGCGCAATTAGGAAACAGAGTTCTGCTATAGATACTCTATTATACTTCTCCATAGTATACAAAGCAGGAAAATAATTTTCTCCTACATGAAACGATTTTCTAATGATGAAATTGGTGGCGAGTTGTACTGTTACTTGAACTCCTGTGTAATTCGCCGGCTTGTATTATGGCACGATACTGAGTTTTTGGTAACTGTTAATGCCATGCCTAGATTTTTGCACTATTTTTGATTGTATCTTGAACTTGTGTCAAAATGATCCCAAAACCACGTTAACATCGTAAATGATCTTGACAGTGGACGACATACTCACGATATAATGTAACTGCAGAGACCCTGACGAATGGATGAAGCATGGTATTGGGATTGCATGCCCGCATAGATATGTATTCGCCACATCCTAGAAGGGAGAACCGAATCTAGCGTGTGCTATGCATCAACGCACGAAAACCGCCGGATTCCTTATAAAGTTCCAACATAGATATTATTCGTTTTGAAATTTCAGGTATAATGCCTTCAGTCAACCTGACCTCGTACACCTCCACTATCTATGATCAAATTAGAACACGGCTGTTTGACTCGGTATATAACTGCCGGATGCAGCCGCCACGAAAACGCGGTTCCTTCATCTCATGCCAGTCCGTATGCCACATTGCGTTGGAGTATTTGCGCTCGTAGCGTATCCATCTTCGCCTGCGCGATTTGGCCGCAGACGGCGCGACCATCTTGTTCTCCTTCATGATCCTGTATACGACGTTGTAGCTTATCATCATGTCCTTGGCGCGCAGGTGTTTTGCAATCCTTACGACGCCCGCGGCCGCCACCTTGCATGCATCCAGCACCGCCCGGGTCTATTCCTTGGTGGGAATCACCCTCATTCGCCCCGGACTCTGCAGGATGTGGACATTTCCCGTATCACGGAACCCTGACCACAGCTGTTGCACGCGCCTCTGGCTTACCTTCATCTCCTCGGCAACATGCGATGTCCTTCTACCCTTCCTGCATTCCCTGATGATGTAGTCGATTTGCTTCTTTTCCAGCCCGGTTCTCATGAGTTTTCGTGATCGGTATAGTGCAAAATAGTCTTGGATTGATCGCCTAAAGTTAGGGCGAACTAATTGTCGTACAATACAACACAGTAATTACAAAATAAAATTTATAACTTATAGACGCGCATCATTACTATGGAGATACAGGGACTTGCCGATGCTTTAATAGACATACGAAACAGCATAGATCCGTCAAAACCATTGACAGATGAGGATATTGAATCCCTAAAAGATGCCGTCCGAAACTTGAATAAATTTTTAGAATGACCACTAGAGAAAAATTAAAGGAAAGGTTGCTTTATGAGTTAAATGAACTTTTCTTGTTAATCAATCAACTCGTTAGTGGTTATACACCCAACCCAAAAATAATCGACATGATTAACAAAATACTCGATATCATTCATGACCTAGGTGGGATGCTCTAATGAAGATTTTAAAATATTTGGATATATTCACACTCTGTGCCATACCCACAATCCTGGTTTTGTCGTATGTGGAACATGAATTATATGAAGTACTTGCATTTACTGCCATATCTTCCGTATTGCCGTGGGCGGGCTGTATGATCATAGGGCCGGACGGGGCGCCGGCCCGTTGGGGGCCTCTATTTACAAACAAATTTGTGTTAACGGGATTCTGTGCGTATGGCTCGCTACTGGTATTCCTTGCTGTAGGTGCAATGTTGGCTATGTTGTTGATGTTTTTTACAGACATGCATGAATCTGTCGGTGATGTGTGGAGTCGGCTGGTGGCTACATTGGTTGTAAGCACACTTGCCGTATTTCGTGTCTTTCTACCATTAACTGTGTGTCTGTTTTACAAGTGCTTCAAGATGGAAAAACAGGCACCACTTTGACAACTTCATTTTTGCAAGTGGTTGAGGGGAGGCGGAGGACAGATGCCGTTCCACCATCATATTCCACATGGCGGCTGGGGCGGCCTTCATGGCGGCGGGCCATCGCCCTAATCCTCCTGTTGACGTCTGCAATCTCCTCGTTGACCTGCCTGATCTGTCGTATGGTGTGGTGCAGCACATAGTCGTCGTCCGCGTTTGCAAGCTTTTCGGCCTCCAGCATCTAGAGGTTCCTTGTACCTGCTAGGCGCGCCGCGCATTGCGACGTCATACTTGTCAAGCAGCCGTCCGGCTCTGTTGGACAACCTTGTCCTGTCCTGCACGAGCGCGATTCTGTGCCTAAGAATCTGCTTCCGGCTCCTTGTGTCGCACTCCGGCACGTGGCAAGCGGGAATCATCTCGGCAGACAGGAGCGTGGCAAGCGTCCTAGCATCTATCCTGTCGGTCTTTATGCTTGTCTGTGATATGGGCTTTAGCTTGGTAGGGTTGGCAAGGACGATCGGTATGCCAGCCCTCTCAAACCCCTCAAAGGACTTTAACCACATGTTGCCAGTTGACTCGCATACCGCGCGGCATTTGACGTGCCTTTCCGCGGTTCTGCGGGCAAATTCCGTGGCATCCTTCAGGGTGTTGGGCTATGATGTCTCTTCTAGTATGTTCTTCTCATCCATGACGCATACAACGCATGCCTTCATTCCAATATCTATTCCGATGTTTTTCACTATATCGCCCCTTTGCAGTCAGAAAGTTGTCGGATGGAAGCTGCATCCATCTATCTGGGATCTGGGTCCCACTAACACTGCAGCTCGGATCGCCCCATTCAAGCTGAAGATCTCCTAGGATCAGCGTCTGCGAGGGGTCACCCGACATGACAGGCCTATGGTCATGGAGGGATTTACATGTGTTCAAGCTGATCATGACATCGATGCCCATGTATGACTGAAACGGGCCTCTCTACTCCACGAGACGGGGCCTGTCGGGCTGAGGCTAGTACGGTATATTGGATTATAATCTAATCCTTACAAGTCGTGCCGGCTGCCCCTTGACATCATGGAGCAAACCCTCCTGCCGTCGTAGAGAACCGCTTGAACTGCTCCTCGCTGGGCCGAATCCTGACCTTTATGCGGTTGTCATCGGCGCGCATTATCGCCTGCCCCTTTCCCAGATTTGTTATCTCGCGCTCTTCGTTTTCAGACAAGTCGAGTATATCTTTTAACAGGGATGCCGAGACCGGCTTTAATCCCAGCAGTAGTAGCGTGGCGGCATTTTTTACCACGGCATTGCCGTACTCGTTGGCAAGCACGTCATCGACGTCCTGTGTCATGACTATTAGGTGCACGTTTTCCTTTCGTCCGGATCTGGCAATGTCGGCAAGTATTGCAGCCGTAGACGGCATCTGAAGCAGGAACCATGCCTCCTCTATCACTATTATCTTTGGTACGTTGCGCTTGAACTCGCGTACATGATGCCACATCTTGAGCAATGCAAGCGATATGATCATGGAATTGACCTTGCTTTTATCCGCCTTACGCAGCGACAGTATCACCCTGTCGCCAAAACCCGCCTTTCCAGAGAACATCTTTGAGATCTGCCCTGACACGAACTGCTCAAAGTGCGTGGCAGCCTGGCGGCAGTCCTCTGCATCCCCAGTATCATCATGCTGCAGTCTATATACCATCTCCCTTACGCTTCCTATCCCTTCTGAGCGGGCTAGTACTATTGATCTCATCCTTTCATCCATGCCGGCGACATCTGCAAGCAGGCCCACGGCCATGTCTGGAGCGGGCATTATTGTAAACGGATCAAGGCCCATCTCGCCCCTACCCATCAGGTCTACTATATCCATCCCCATGTACCCTGCTAGCTCTGCATACTCGCCGTGCAAGTCGAGGATGTATGATATCACCTTTTGATCCGCGTATTTTTGCTCCATCATCCTCATGAAATTATCAATGTACACCTTTGCCGTCATGGACTTGCCGTATCCGGACGCGCCAAGTATTACCATGTTATAATTTGTCCGCCTCAGATAGTCGTAGATTACCGGGGTTCCTGTCAGCTCGTTGGTTCCAATGTATACGCCGCCAGCCCCATCTGACTCTATCAGGTCGGCCGACTGGAACGGATAGAACGCGGCCATCGATGCCCCCTCAAACAGGTACTTGGTCCCCCATCCGTCTAGTGTCTCTTTTTGCCGTCCTGATATTGACGCGACCCCGAGATGCAGGCTTTTCGCGGCACTCTCAAAATTTTTGCATCTTTTAGCAAGATTTACATCATCTGCCGACGTTATCATGGCAGTTATCCCTGCTTGGTATACCCTAGTCTCCTGTTTTTGCAGCATGTCGTTTATGTACCGCGCATCTTGCGCCTCCTCTCGGTACCTCTTGCCGGCCTTTGCCTCTAGGGCATGCGCGTGTGACAATAGTATCCTCCTTGCATTCTCGGGACTCAGGGCGCGTATCTTAATCTCGACTCTATCTGATATTGCGGCCAGATCGTTTATCCAGGCAGGTCCTATGGCGCGCGGAAAACTGTACAGTATGTATGCCCTACAAGTGGTACCATCGTCCATATCGAGCTTGTCTAAATGTTCTAGCTTTGCATTATATCTGACGGGTACATCCATCCTCGTGGAGCGAAAGCCCGTTCCCATTATGGCGGGTCCCAAATCCTCCTTGGATGATATGTAAACGGACTTTTCCATGTATGCGTGTTCTCCTCCCATGTAATCCGTCCTCACGGCCCTGTTGACTATGGTGATTCTAACGGCCTTTTCAATGGAACGTATTATCCCGACAAACTTGCGCAATACCTGATCCTTTTCATGCGGCGCCAATATGGTGTAATTTACGGGGTTTATCCGGTATGATATCTCTGACCTTTTTG
This sequence comes from uncultured Nitrosopumilaceae archaeon, assembly GCA_964507825.1. Lineage (GTDB taxonomy): Archaea > Thermoproteota > Nitrososphaeria > Nitrososphaerales > Nitrosopumilaceae > JAWVZS01. Next base: position 4,905 of record CAZDQM010000004.1, read on the forward strand.
GCCTAGGGTCCTGTGACTTTTTTTTGGACCATACGTTCACGCGGTATAATGATTCGATTGCTTTTAAGGTGCAGATGGATTATGTCGCATGATACACCAGGACAGAACCAACGGGTACCGTGCTGACGGGTACCGGTATGAATTAAGACACCTCTCGATGGATGCAGATATCGTAGGAATATCTGAGAGGTATAACGTGGAGGGGGTGCAGGTCTGCATAACCGATGATGGGCGCTATCTGGCAATGGAGCCGGAGATAGGGCCTGAAGGTTCTAGAATATACGACAAAATCATGCATCACATCAACATGGCAGTCGCATATGAAGAGGGACCCGACGAGCAAAGAGTAGAGATGATAGAAAAGATGTTCTGGGACGCGGCGGTGCGCATGGGAGTCAGGGACGAGGCGGTCAGAACATTCGTGGATATAAAGTACTATATCCGACGCGAGATCATCGGGTACGGGATCATCGACGTGCTGATGAACGACGATAATATCGAGGATATCCTGTGTTCCTCCTTTGATCGGAATATACGCATACGGCACAAGGAATACTCGGGACGCTTCCATACGCTTGAGACCAATATACGGTTTGGTTCGGTGCGAGAAATGGAGATGTTCATACAGAGGATATACGGGGCCACCGGTGCCGAGCCTACTGAATCAAAGCCGATATCAGTTACGTACATGAAGGACGGCTCTAGGATATCTAGCACGTTTGGAACACAGGTGTCAAAGCCCGGACCCGTCATTGCAATACGCAAGTTTCCGACTTTTCCGTTTACGATAACCCACATGATTCAAAACAAGACACTTACAGCCGAGATGGCGGCCTGGATATGGACGCTCCTTGATGCAAAGGCAGTGGGGCTGATAATAGGCGCCACCGGCTCCGGCAAGACCACACTGCTGTCATCCCTGGTATCCATGATGAATCCGCGGTGGCGCATACTTACCATCGAAGATACACTTGAGCTGCAGATCCCGCACGAGGACTGGGTTAGGTACCACACCCGCAGGTCATACGGCATGCTGTCTCGTGAATACGACGTTACGATAGGTGATTTAATAGATTCAAGTTTAACGCAAAGGCCGGACTTTGAGATTATAGGTGAAATCCGGCTGCGAGACATGGACAAGATGTTCCAGGCAGTTGGTACCGGGCACGGGGGCTTGACCACGTTTCATGCAAACTCTGCATCGGCGGCAATGACTAGGATGCGCGGGAGCAAGATAAGCGACGGGGAGCTTGCACTCTTATGGTTCTCTGTGCGTAGCACGACCGTAAGGATTGGGAACCGTGATTACAGGAAGGTTGATGATATATCGGAGATAGTGCCGGACGGCTCGGGAAATCTTTCAATAAATCGGATATTTGCGTATGATGTATATGATAACCGATTCCAGTCTCATAACATGTACGAGTCCGCCAAGTATGTAGAGGCGTGTCGTGTCTGCGGCATACGAAGCAAGAAAGACGACATGGCAAGGCGCATAGACCTGTTACAAAAATGCGTCAAGGAAAAACTATTTGACGTAAATGATGTGTTTTCAGTCCTTGGGCGATATTATCGATAAATAATCACTGATCTGTTCTAGGGCCCGCGCAGCCGGCATCTCTAGTATTCGCACGATAACTGCCCTGCGCACACCGGCCTGATACGTGATGGTAATCCTTTCGGTCCCCACAAGGGAGCAGGACAGCACACTAGATCTTGGGACATCAAGTATGATGCCGTCGTGCGTTTGTAATCTTACCGTGTCATCAATGTACAGTGTACCGTCTATTCCCTCATGTGATACGTATAACGGCTTCACGCGTACGGTGTGGCATTTTGCATATAAGCGCAGATATGATTCGGTATTATGCGCAGGCCCGGCATCGTGTTTGAACTAGTCGATGCCGCAGTAATGATTGCAGTATTCATCCTGATGCAGGCAGCCGCCTACCAGGCAACCAGCCTCCTTGCCGGGGCAGTTGGCGAGATATATCCTGATCTACTAATCGGCCTGCCTAGCTTTGACGTGTATGGTGAGCCCAACAGCATGCATGATACGTACCGGCAGATAGCACTTGCGTCCACCGTAATTTTGCTGGTAATTATAATATCTGTATCTGCCATGCGATTCTTTGCCAGGTATGTAATCGAAGAAGAGACTCCGGCCAAGTGGAATCGGGTTTTGAGCGGCGCCATAATATCCATCGTGCTAATTCAAGGGTTTCCATATGTGTGGGATCCTGCGGCCGAACTGATGGAGGATTTTACCATGTTTATCCTAAACCCTGAATATTCCTTTGATCCCGACAGCCCGTGCGGTAACATGGACAGCCTAACAATGAGAACCAAGTATGACCAGTCACCATACACGACTGATCTTACGTGGTTTGATGCGGACAAGGCCAAGCTGGTATGCCAGCCTGACTTGCGAATAATATACCTGTTGTCGCAGGTCTCCCACGAGACGTCGTACATGGAGCCAGAGGGTGAGGGGGCAATCGAATGGATGACGCGGATCCTTGCAAACAGGATAACTGAATTTTTTACCGCCGGCTTTTTTAACATCGTTAAAGCACTAGTGGTGTTTCAGGTACTGATCATGGCCGCTTTGATAGGAATAATGGCCGACATGCTTACCGCGCTCGTGATAACGATGTTGCCGATACTGTTAGTTATGCGCCTTGTTCCCGTCACGTCACGAATATCGGATCGATTTATCACTGCACTGCCTGCATTGTACCTGGTCCCGATGATCTCTGCCATTGTACTAAATGTCGGGACTGGGTTTGTTGCGGGAATCGGCGCCAATAGTGGAATACCGGATGTAGCGGGTATGGTGGATGTGCGGCTCGTATATGTGTGGGTCTCATCAGTCGGGGTACTGTTCTTTGCCGTCACGATTCCGGTTGTCATGGTTCCATTGGTTGGAAGTGTAGTTATGAGGGCGCAAGATGTACTGTCTGCCGCGGTGCAATCTGGCATGTTTGCGGCATCGATGGCAATCAGAGGGGCGTCTACCGGAGACGTCAGGGGTGTGGCAGGAGGCCACGGACGGATCCCGATACATCACCACTCGTGACTTTGCCTGTTCCTGCAAGAGGGGGCATATACCTATTCTACTCTAATCATTTTGATCATGATACGTGGAATAAAACGTGAACAAGCTGTTCATCATGGCCTGTAGAACGAAGAAGCGGACAGGTTGTAAGGATGGAATCTATTTCATGATATAGATCAATGAACTGACAGTTACAGGGACGTCAAACCGGCCCACCAAGCTTGGGAATACACGCATCTGACCTGGCCTGACTGGGTGATGGTGTGGCATCCGGTATAGCCGCATTGAGCAACAGGGGTTTGTACCGTTACGATCTTGTATCTTGTAGTTAGGTCTGAGGTCACACCATCCCGCGACAGCCAGCATGGCGTTGCCATCTGCTTAGTAGCGGCGCCCAGTTGTGGTAAGTTGCCGTGACCTGAAATTCTCTGGTAAGTTGGTGACCTAACACCTGACTGCATCGGTACTGGTTATGGTGCAAATTCATGATATGCTACAATCTTGTCATGTCTCATTAGGACTGCTGACATGATGACCCCGGCAAAAGCCGCTGGGATCACCATATGTGGGTAATAACAAGACATTTACCATCATTTAGGCTGCGGCAGAAGCCAAGTCTGCCGGCAGATGCTGCTGGAAGGTTGAACATTCGAGTGTATCGCGCAGGCGCAACTCGGAGAGGGATACAAGGAGTAGGAGGCTGGGAGGGGACTCGGTATCCGGCCCCCACGGCTGGCACGTGCTACCCTGTTGTCTTTGTACCTGTTTTTGTGATGCCTAGGTGGTGGCCCCCTCTACGCCGTCTGTCGTACACTGGGCATGCGCAACACGGGCCTGAAATGGACGTGGCTTGCAACGGCGCTTGGCCGTCTTCTGCCTGATCTCGCGCTCAAGCCCGAGCCGCCTCTAGAACTATTCCTGCCGGAATCGTTTGAAGCACCACTTTTGCGTTGGTTGCTGGGGGGGGGGTGGATGGGTTCGTGTAACGGTCCCCGTCGAGCCATTTTTGTGTGGGGCTGCATATGCAAAACCGCATATATATGCAAAACCGCATACCACAGCATGGTAGTTCCATTCGTGGTGGGCAAGCCCGTTACCGGCGAATACTTTATCAACAGAAAGGACGAGTTGGAGAAGATTACCACACTAATATCATCACCTGGTTCCCTAAACAACATAATGTTGCTAGCGCAGAGGCGAACTGGAAAATCCTCAATACTCTGTAACCTGAAAGAGCCGGACGCGAAGACTGTCTACGTGATATTTGACGCCTACGGGACCTCCGCAAAGGAGCGGTTTGCAAGGACGTACATCCACACCATCCTTAGCGCATGCGCGGCGAAGACAGACGACGCGTCATACAAGAAAAAAGTCAAAAAGGCGCTTGGCGATGGGACAAGCAAGCTACAGAACAAAATAAGCGACGTCGACGTAACCATAGCGGAGTTTGCAAGGATTCACGTGTCGTTTAGACAGCAGGCAACAGACCCCGACGAGTCGTTGGAAAGCGCGCTTAATTTTGCGGAGGTGGTCGCAAAAGAAAAAAAAATTTCATTGGTTGTTATGATCGACGAATTTCAAGAGCTGTTAAAGTGGAAAGACAGCTTTTTGAAAATGTTTAGAAAAATCATACAGTCACAACAAAACGTATCGTATGTTTTGGCCGGCTCGGCCCCCACAGTCATGCACGAACTCATACACGAGTCCAAATCTCCATTGTACCGTCAGCTTGTACATATACCATTGGGCAAACTTCCAAAAAATGATGTAACTGCATTTATAAAAAAAAGGTTTGCAGCGGTCGGGATAAAGATCAGTGACGGTGCGTCCGAGTACATTTTTGAGCTGAGTCGCGGATACGCAGACTATGTTCAGCGGCTTGGAATGCAGGCTTTTTTGTTATGCCTGGATAAAAAATCTGTCGCAAAGCCGGATGTAGATCAAGCATACGAGGAGATGCTTGTTCAATTGGATGCCGACTTTGGCGGCGCCTTTTCACAGCGCACAGAGCTCGAGCAAGAGATACTGATCGCGCTGGCAGCGGGCAAGGCCTCGACGTCGGCCATATCGCGTGAAATCAGAAAACCCCAGAGCACGATACCAAAAACGATGAACAGGCTGATGGACTCGGACGTCGTTGAGAGGTATTACAAAGGTAGGTACCGTATTGCCGATGGTGTTTTTTCAGACTGGGTATGCAGGCTGGCATGCAGGTACAAGGTTAGGTCGACTGAGTAATTGCACCTGAAATTTCAAAAAACTGTGATTACGCATAAACTTTAATGAACGTTCATCTCATTAGCATTCCTTCCACCAACAGACCTAATAAAATTTGCTGGCCGAAACTCGCCCGAAATCAACTTGGGTAGCAAAGCATCTTGATGAAGTATTGACGAGCGCGATTCTGATGTGTTTAGACGTATACGTTCATCCCATGCAGACACACATGCTTCAAAGTAGTTGATCAGATCAGTGGGCGGTTCACCTATTGGCAACATTTCGAACTGCTTTTTAGTAATAGGCCCAAACACTGTTCCCATTTGTTCATACTGCTTTAGATCGTTCTGTAGCGACCATACAAAATAATAGGTGAACGATCTTGAACCAGTTTTATGTCTAAGTGCTGCAACACCACTACCTGCGCAACATTCTTCCCACGCCATATTTATCGCCCCCACCGGAGCCCTCACACTAACTAATGTATCGTCTGTACGTGCAACTCGGGCTGGTGACGTGCAATATTTTCTGTTTCTAGGATATCGTAACCCAAAATCTGTACTGCCTTGAAAGAATGGCAGTCCTTCGCCGTCATCGTTATACATATCGCTTGGAGGCGACTGGCATGAGATGAAAGATCCGAGGTTTCGAGGCCTCAAACTAATCACGTACCTTGATGACGCCTCCCGATGCGTGGTAGCAGCGCGAATCTTCACCGAGGTCACCTCTGAGAACGCTGTGACAGTACTCAGGCAGGCAGTAAAGCGATTCGGCACGCCTGCAACCATACTGTCTGACAATGGCCCGTGCTTTGTAGGCAGAAGGGGCCGCAGGACGCCCATAAAATCCTGGCGGCCCACTGCCTTTGAGGTAGATCTTCTGGACATGGGAATCGAGCTGATAAACTCTAGGCCGTACCACCCGCAGACCAACGATAATCTGGAACGATTTCACAAGAGCATCGAAGATGAGATATTCCACTACGGAGCCTGTCTGCGTACGTCAAATACTATAACGAGAGAAGGTTGTACTTCTCCCTTGACATTCGTAACCGCCAGACGCCCCTGATGGCGTTCTCGGACAAGAAGGCTACCGATGCGATCAGGGAAAACAATCCAAAATGGGTGGAGGAGGACCTACATGACTAGGCGAAATAATTTCGATATAATACAACTTGCGGCATTTCTTGGGGCCGCTCAATCGTTTTCTGTATGGCAGGATACAATAGTCATCTATGTTTACGTGACTTGCCATTATGTAAGCCAAGTAATCCTTTGCAATCCTCTTAAAATTAGTGAAACCTAATTTTCGTATAATAGAGTATAAAATGATTTATAATATTAAAACAACAATTACAACATGAATAGCATATTCTCAGTCTCAGAAGAGGATATCAATAGATTATCTACTGAGGATTGTGTACGACTGTTTGGTGAGTTGTTGCATTCGGACGCGAGAAGGATGCGCTTGTCAATTTCCAAAGTGCATTTTACGTCCAAAACCGTCTCCGACGGAGGGATCGACGCGTCTGTAGAGAATGGAATACAAGGGCAAGGCGATCTTATAATTGACTCTGAGTCTTTTTATCAGATTAAATCAGGTAAAACATTTACCCCTTGGAACGAATCTGAGATAAGAGACGAGCTATTAGGCAAAAAATACGCGCTATGGGATAATCTAAGGTCTGAGGTTCAAAGATGCTTTAAGAGAAACGGGACGTACATTTTAGTATGTATGAAACGGAGGATGACTTCCAAAAACAAAAACGATGCTAGAGAAAATTTAAAAAAAATTTTTGGTGAATGCGGGATTTCAAATCCCAAGATAAAAGTATTTGATCAAGAACAGATCCTCAGAGTTGTAAAATCATACCCGTCTCTAATGCTACGGCTGACAAACCGAGACAATTCAATTTTTGAATCCCACAGGGAATGGGAAACGAGGGACGACATGCGAAACAGCCTAGTCATGGGCAATAAACAAGAGCAATTCGTCAGGACGGTCAGAAGCATACTTTCTGCTGACTCAAAGGCAATTCACTTGAATGTTTATGGGGAAACAGGTGTTGGAAAGACAAGACTAGTTCTTGAATCTACGAGGGATCCATTCCTGCTGCCCTTGGTCGTCTACTGCCCATCCCCCAAGAATTGCATCAACAGCTCGTTGTTAAACGAGCTTGTCAGAAATGATTCATTGCATTGCATATTGGTAGTGGACGACTGTGACTATGAAGAAAGGGTGGAAATTTGGAGACGGTTAAAAAATTTAGGGTATAGAATCAAGCTTGTAACAATTCACAGTGATCTTTACCAGACATCCGGAACTACGGAACAAAGGCAGGCTCCAAATTTTGATGATCGAGACATACAGCAAATCATCATGACGTATAATCCTGACGAAATCATTGCAGGCCAATTAAGTAAGTTATGCGGCGGGATCCTGCGAGTTGCTCATGTTATAGGTTGGGATTTAAAGAATAATCCAGATCAGTTTCTCAGTGTATCCCCAGATACGTATGATGTATGGGGCCGATTCATTAACTACGGGGGCGATCCCAAGTCTGAACGCATCCAACAGCGGAAAAAGATCCTTTTCACCATGGCGCTATTCAAAAGATTTGGCAACATCCGACATTTTCGAGACGAGTTCAACGCAGTGCACGATCTTGTGTGCAAGATTGATTCTAGTATAAGCCTGTCCATCTTTCAGGATCATGTCGACGAGATGCGAAGAAAAAAAATACTGCAAGGCGAAGACACGCTGTACATCAGCCCAAAGGCTTTACACCTCTGGTTATGGATGAACTGGTGGGAGAGCTACGGCGACCGGTTTAATCCTGTCGATATCGCCGGAGATCTGCCGGAGCAGCTAAGGAAGTGGTTTTTTGCAATGTTTGAATACGCGTCAAGTTTTGATGCAACCAAGTATGTTGTCACGAGGCTGTTTGAAGAAGGTGGTCCACTTTATGATTCGGATTCCATTAGAACCGAATTAGGCTCAGAATTTTTCAGATCACTGTCCTTTGTTGATCCTTGTGCAGCAACCGAGTACCTTGAGAGAACTATCAACTCATGGACAAACGAGGAGTTGAAAAACTTTTACGGACGAAGAAACGTACTAGATGGCTTGGGAAGAATCGTCTTTGAACCCGATTTATTCCTGCGAGGGGGCAGGATACTGCGAGATCTTGCAAAATGTGAAAATGAAGACGGGTTAAATAATGCAACTGGCTTGTTTACAGGCCTGTTTTCCCTAGGAACCAAGTACGCATCTATCACCCAAACATCTCCCCAAAAAAGAATCCCGTTGCTTAAAGAGACGTTATGTGATGCGAGTGAGAAAGTAAGAGATCTTGGATTTCAGGCATGCGAGTCCGCATTGCAGACAACTGGTGCTACGGTTTCGAGGCGTGGTGATGAGTTGTGGGTTGACCGGAGGGGCTGGGAGCCCAAAACAAATGACGACTGGACCAAGGCGCACCAAGCAATAATGGATGTAATGGTAAAGAAGATCCCAGCGCTACCACAAGATGAGCAACGAAAATGTGCAGAAATAGTATTTAGAAATTCCAGGGGAATATTGCGCAGTATTCCAAATCTGAGACTGTACGTAATTAGAAAGTTACAAGAGCTGGAGAAATTTGTATCAAAGGAAACAGCATTGCAAAACATCATTACCATCTTGGAGTTTGATGGGAAATACCTGCAACGCGAGGCAAGGACATTGCTTGAACAAATTCGTGACAACATCAGCGGAAGCGACTATCCGGCGCAAATGAGACGGTACGTGGGCATGAACATGACAGTTGATCTTGTGAGAAGGAATGGGAGGCACGAAAGACGCGAAGAAATTAAACGGTTGGCGAGAGAATCCCTTGAAATCAAAAAACTAAAACCACAACTATGCTGGCTTGTCACACTTGATGCAAAATCCGGATACCAGTTTGGATATGAACTGGCAACGCTTGACAACGATCGAAGCCTGCTAGACATCATACTGGACTCTCAAAAGAATGCAAGAAAAGACGAAAGTGCATTCTTTCTAAGCGGGTACATGCGAAAAATATTCGAAAGCAATAAGGGACTTTGGACTAGAATCATGGAATCGCTGTCAGAAGATAACGCACTATCGCGGTTCTTCTTTGAGATTGCTTGGAGATCAGGTATAACGGACAAAATTGGCAAGGTTCTACTAGACATGGTCAGAAAGAATGAAATCGATGCCGGTAAATTATCCCAATTCTGCATTGGAGGTGCGGTATGTCAACTTTCTGAGTCAATAGTTCAAGAATGGATCAGGATTATGTTGGCCACCAGACGGCCAGCCGTCGTTTCCAGCGCGGTTGACTTGTTTTATATGTACTTTATCAACAAGCAGGAAAAAATCTTAAACGCGGAATTAACGCTAGAACTATTACTACACGAGATCTTTTTTGACAAAAGACGCGCTTCCACCAATAGTCCGATAGTTGATCACTGTTGGAAAGAGACTGCCATAAAGTTTATCCAACAGTATCCTGAAAAATCTCTCATTATTGCCGAAACGATGCTAAAGGGTATGAGATACGACAATCCTGTCGCTAATGCTTACTCGCAATCGGTGGAGGTATTAGACAAGGTGGCCACAGAGCAGCCCAACGAGACATGGAAAATAATTACCCGATTCATTAATCCCCCGATTGATGAAAGAGGATACGCAATAATCCATTGGGCAAGAAGAACACCGAATTCAAAACCCAGCTTCATACAGCTTGTGGATTTTGACAAAATTTTTGCCTGGATTGATCACGATCCGCACTCTAGGGCTCCGTTCATGGCTAGATATTCCCCACCACATTTAAGCAATGAAAAATGCTTGGCTAGGGAAATCCTAGTACGGTATGGCCAAGAGGATTCGGTGCAAAGTAACATGCTTGCAAATTTTCACACAGAAGGGTTTTCAGGAATAGCTTCAGAACACTACCAAAGTAAGAAAGACAAGATTCTAAGATACAAAGAGACAGAAGATGACGAGAACGTAAAGCGATGGATTGACATGTACGTTGATTCCCTGGATTCAGACATACGGCGCGAAAAACTAAACGAAGAAAGAGAATTGTATGTATTCACATAGTCTGGCCCGTCAAAGTATTTTACAATCTCTACTAGATGATCCGGCGCGCGCCGTGATGTAATGTGTGCCACATTATACAAAACCCGACCCAGTATGCTAATTCATAGACTCTACAATCTCTGAAAACTTCCACGGACCGCAGATATCCATCTTTTTGTTATACCGCAAGAACCCCTCCTCGTCTAGCTGGTTTACAACGTGCGCGCAAAATGGCAGCGCGCCCGACGCGCCAGGAGAGTTATAATTCAGTATGTGGATTACTCTTTCTTGTTTTTCTAGGATCACCTCAGGTACAAACCGCCCGTCCTTATCAATCAACGATGATCTGATGCCGGCAAACCCCTTTTCTGTGAACTTTTCAGGCCGGATTTTTGGCAGAAACGCCTGAACCCTGCGTATCATGGCGGTCTTTGATATCGACGATGCAATCTCGTTTAATGCCAGACTCTGAAACCGGCTGTCAAAGATTACCTTTCTTGCTCCAGAATCAAGCATCTCCAGTATTTTGGGGACAAACTCCCGAATATTCTCCACATTATCATATCCGTAAGGACTAAAGACGGGTACTGCATTAGGACCTATCTCGCACCCCCCATGCGCGCGTATTATCCAATGCGGATCCAGGAATGGGTATTCAGGGAATTCAGGTACAGAATAGACACTAGCCGAAGTCAGGTTTTCATATTCTTGTGGCGCCTTCCAGTACTCGCCGCGAAAATGCAAGTCAGTGTACTCGGATGCGGCACCGAGCTTGTGTGCAATGTCGACTGCTTCCCCCCCTGCCGCATTGATTACAAATTCCGCATGAATCGTCTCCAAATTATTCAGTGATACCTGTATCTCATCATCATACTCCCTTACTCCAACCACCCTGCTACCAAGGACGAATGCCGTCCCCGCCTCCATGCTGTCCTCCTTTAAAGAATTTGTCAATAATCCATAGTCCACAGAGCCGTCCCGGGAACAGAACAGTGCGGACTCGCATGATATCTCCGGTTCCCTCCTTTTAACCTCGCTTCCGTCCCAGAGCTCCATGTCGGACTCGTCAAGGCCGTTTGCCATTCCCCACTGCATGTATTTTTCTAGCATCTTGTTGCCTCGCTCGTCTCGTGACACCTCGATGACGCCATCCTCCCGAAACGGAAGGTTTCTGATGCCGGCATAGGTCTTCCACATGTCAAACCCCGCATATGCGGCCCTTGCAAAGATCCCCTTTGTCTCCGGATTGTACAGGTACGGCGCGTGTACCTTGCCTGTGTTCCGGCTACTTGCATGCATGGCAACACCGCGTTCCCGCTCTACTATCACGATGCTTTTCTCCGGATTCAGGTGTGCAAGAAAATACGACAGGGATGTTCCTAGTATCCCGCCGCCTATGATGGCAACGTCCGCATGCATGGAATCACTTGCGCCATGTTCTTAGTTTAATCTTTCACTCACGCGTCATTATGTTCGCGTTAGAGGATTTTAAGGCTGCGGCACACCGAATACATCGTCCGCTTGAGGTTCTTGTCGCTTATGGTATCCATCCGCTGTCTCAAGACGCGCCTTGCCTGATCCCGCTCGGTGCCGCCCGGCAGTGATAGCACGCTGTTGATGATCTCTGGAATTGACTCACGTATCCACCCATCCAAGGATGCATACACCTTTGGCGGCATCAGGAGCACCTGCTCGTTGTCAAGATCAACTACCTCGGTAAAATTTTCATGCTCTATTCTATAGATTAGTGATAAGACGCAGTTGTCCGGGGTGGGGTTTTCCAGGATTTCCACAGAGCGCGGACCCGCCTTGTTCTGTGATATCTTGTTTTTTAATCCGACTGGGTTGACTAGGGTGCCGCTTATGCCTATATGCTGTCCTTCGACGCCGGTGACCGTGCCAAAGAAGAAATTTTTAAAGTCGCCATCCTTGCGTGTTCCAAACACGTGAACTCCCTCCCGCATGACGGGTTTTTTTCCAAACAACAAGGGATTGCGTTGATTGATTGTATTTATTTGATCGTATGAGTCACGTGTAATTAGGCGTTCAGTGCCTATCCTTGTCGCCGTCTTTGGACTCTGGATAATATCCTGCACCAAAGATATAATTATCATGCATTATGAGCAGTGTCTTTTTTTGTTCATCCATTTCTGTCGCTGGATTCTCAAACATGTACGTTATCCAAGACTTGGCCTTTTTACCCTCAAGATCCGCCCGTATCTCTTCGGCATTCTTGTCGGGGGTAACCAGATCAAACAGATCACCGCCTACAAGTGTCATATTTGACCCGTGGGCCACCAACTTGAATTCAGAATCAAATATGAACGGATATGCAGATCGAGAGCTCTCCATTGCATTAACACGCTCAAAGGTCTTTTGTGCGCCATACTCCTTGTAGTACTCTATCATGGTGGTCACCGACCACTTTGCATCTGCCTTGCCTGCCCAATCACCAGTCAGGTACAGACCGGCCCCAAAGAATTTCCCGTCATGTAATACAAACCACGACTTTTTTGCTTGCGTCTCATTGGTCTGTGGGTTTAGAAATACATATGTAGCAAACGCACCCTGTCCCTTGTCAATTATATCTTGGACGTCCCACAGTGCCGCATTAAGATGATACTTTTCCCAGGATGCATTGCCCGTCCTGTCCAGTATCGATCCGTCTGCTAGTTCAGTCATGGTCTCTGCATCAAATACGAATGGGTACCAGTCTTTATCTACATTAAGAGCCGTGATCTCTGCAAATGCTTTATCACCACTCTTGGCATAAAGTGCCAGCGCCTTGTCCACAGACATTATGGCGTTTATCTTGCTAGTCTGGTATTCATCAGGATAGAATCCGGCCCCAAAGATATACTTGTCCCGGATTACAAGCCACGATAACTTTATCTCGTCCTGATCCGTTTCAGGGTTTACAAATGTGTATGTTACCCAAGTGCCCTTGTTAACATCCAACTCTAGTTGTATCTGCTCGAGGGACTTGTTGGCCTTGTCCGTTAGTATTACTGATTGGGCACCGACACGATCCGCATTTGCCCCATGAGCCACTATACTCATGTTCTCAATATCACTTGCAAATGGATAGATGTCGCCCGGCATATAGTCGGCAGCATCCTTGTTTATCATGCTAAATGCATCCGTGCCGTTTTCATCATACAATGCGGCCGCCTTGTTGGCAATCCACATTGCGACGATCATTTCAGCCTCTAGATCATCAAGGTAAAATCCGCTAGCAAAGATTTTATTGTCATGCAGGGCAAGATATGATTTCTTGGTCTGGTTGTATCCGGTGTCTGGGTTTACAAAAGTGTACATTACCCACGTGGTGCCATCGGCCTCGAGTTCAGACTTTATGTCATCGGCGGTCTTTGCGCCGCTTACAAGCGCAGAGGCTTGCTCACCCACCCTGTCTGGCAGGAATCCGTGTGCCTCTATCTTCATGGTATCAAAGTCAACTACAAACGGGTAGAGTGTGTCGGTATCGTATGTCGCCGCCCCGTCTGTTATCATTTGTAACGCGTTATCATTATTATCATACATGGTAATGGCATTATTAGTAACAGCCATTGCATCCTCCTTCATTGCCGCAAACCGGTCCGAGAACTCAGTCATCGATACCAAGAGTTTAGATTCTGCCTCGTCACGTTTCATGTTATCATCACGTTTCATGTTATCGTCACGTTTCATGTTATCGTCACTCTTCGTCGAGTCGCTAGACATGGCCCCGACTAGCGTTGCAAAGTTTCTTGCAACTAGTTGCTCAACAGATTCCGGATTAACGCATAACGGGTTGCCGTTGGTCTTTAGCATCAAGACGCGTTCGCCTTTGCATATAACATCCTCAGGTGCCGTGCCCATTGCCACCTGTTTTAGTGGCGAAGGAGGAGACATTTTCTCATCTACAGGGTCGGGTCTTTCAAAGACATCAGAACTCACGTGCTGTAATGGCGAAAGTGGAGACACTTGCGCCTCTGCAAGTACCACGCCAGACATCCCTAAAGATATGGCCAGTAAAAATGCAAAAAATGGCTTTAACATATTCAGAATTTTCTTTGTCTTTTGTTAGTATATTAATATTACTTTGAAAGGCGAACTAATGGGACAAGTCATTGAGAGGTACATACACAGGTCGATTCAGGATTCATGCCAAAATGTGTTCTGAGTCAGGCATAATGCCTCAGTCGACCTGACCTTGTACAAACCGACCACGGCCCTACAGGGATCACATAAACGCGTCACAGTATAGTCTGCCAATGCCTTGACAATGGTTTTGGCATCCCCCCAGCATATGAATGTGTGCGCAAAACCGACGTACAAGGTCAAGTCGACTGTGGTATTATACCTGAAATTTCAAAACGAATAACACGGCGGATCCTGAATCGACCTAGGTGTGTGCTAACTCGACACATCCCGTCACAAAAGCCATGATTTAATCATGTCATCTGATGTTCCTACACTTCTATCTCCTGCACCATGTGTTCCCACTTGCGCGAGTGCATGCATTCACATCCTCTTAAATGCAGGTATGATTATCTCAATTAGCTGTATACTGTTGCAGCCCACCTTGCTCTTCTAGTACCTCTAGTTCTCCACCTTTTCTTTCATGTCGATGATATCGATACGTGTCTCGACTGCACCCTGTGCAAGAGTCATCTGCACAACACCACATTCGACAATTCTTAATATCAGTCGATCAGAGCAAAACCATTGGATAAGAGGGAGATCATAAGGGAGTTTTCACGCGATCCCGACAGGTACTACAAGGTCAGATTGTTCGAAGAGGAGGGCTTTGTAAGAAAATCATGCAGGAAATGCGGCAGATACTATTGGACGCTTGATCCGAACCGGACGCTCTGCCCGGACGACGCGGATGACACGTACTCGTTTATCGGCCAGCCGCCCACCCCGAAAAGATTCGACTATGTGCAGTCATGGAAGCAAGTCGAGGACTTTTTTGTCAGAAATGGCCACACATCCATAGGCCGCTATCCCGTCGTCTGCAGGTGGAGAGATGATCTATACTTTACAATTGCATCCATAGTGGACTTTCAAAGAGTCATGGGCTCAAAGGTGGTCTTTGAGTTCCCTGCAAATCCGCTCATAATCCCCCAGACGTGCCTTAGATTCAAGGATCTAGAGAACGTCGGAGTCACGGGCAGACACTTTTCAAGCTTTTGCATGGTCGGACAGCACAGCATACCCAATTCAGACGGATACTGGAAGGACGAATGCGTCGATCTGGATTTTAGGCTCCTCACCGATCAGTTCGGAATATACAGGGAAGAGGTAGTATTCGTAGAAGATGTCTGGGCCGGTGGCGGTTCGTTTGGCTCATCATTGGAATACTTTGTCAGGGGACTCGAGCTAGGCAACGCGGTATTCACAGAGTTCCAGGGAGATCTTGGAAGGCATACCGTTTTAGATCAGAAAATAATAGACATGGGCGCGGGCCTAGAAAGGTTCGCCTGGATCACCATGGGCACGCCTACCGCGTACGACTGTTGCTTTGGTCCTATTACAGGACAGCTGCTAGAGGGACTCGGAATAGAACCTGACCCAGGTACGCTGCAGGAATACTTTAGTGCAGTTGCAAGGACGCTAGAGGGTACAGACGACCTTGCCGTAATCAGAAAGCATGCAATCAAGGCCGCAGGCCTCACCGATTGGCAGGCAAGCCGCATAATTGCGCCGCTAGAGGGAGTATATTTAATCGCGGATCATTTGCGGACTCTAATCTTTGCAATCTCTGACGGGGCGCTACCAAGCAACGTGGGCGGCGGGTACAACCTGAGAATGATGCTGCGCAGAATCAATGCAACAATCGACAGACTCGGCCTGAATCTGGACATAGACGGCTTAATCGATGCCCACGTCGACTATCTAAAAGAGATGCATCCGGAGCTTGACTCAAGGCGGGACGACGTAAAGAACATACTCAAGATCGAGACAGAAAGGTACGGAGAGTCCAGGGCAAGGATGGAAAAGATTGCAGGCAAGATAAGGGACGGAGGCGGTTCCCCCTCCGTCGACGAGCTTGTAACACTGTACGAGTCCGATGGCGTAACCCCGGACTATCTCAGGGAGGTGGGCGCAATAACAGAGATCCCGTCCACGTTTTACTCCAAACTAGCAGAGCTGCACCAATCCGGAAAGAGAAGAGATGCCGAGTCTATTCCGCTTGAAAACATCAAAAAAACAGACACTTTATTTTACAAAGACGATCCGCCAGAGTTTGAGGCAAGAGTCACAAAGGTACTAGGGGAACTAGTCGTGCTAGACAGGACGTCGTTTTATGCCCGCGGGGGCGGCCAGGAACCAGATCATGGAACAATAGCAGGATTCAAGGTAATAGACGTCTCCAAGCATGCAGATGTCATAGTGCACAAGCTTGAGGGCGGGACGCCGGCCGAAGGCCAGCTAGTCACATGTAAAGTCAATACAGCCAGACGAATCAATATAACAAGAAATCACACCAGTACGCACATACTCAACGCGATATCAAGAAAGGTGCTCGGCTCGTGGGTCTGGCAGCATTCGGCATTCAAGGACGAGGATCATGCAAGGCTAGACATCACCCACCACTCATCGCTAAGCGTCGAGCAGGTAAATAGAATAGAGGATGCCGCAAATGACATCATCCGGCAGAACCTTCCCGTAAATATCGAATACTTAGACAGGGGCACGGCAGAGCAGACGTACGGGTTCAGGATTTACCAGGGCGGCGTGGTCCCAGTAAAGTCAGTCAGAATAGTATCCATCGGCGATATAGACGTGGAGGCCTGCGGCGGGACACACGTCAAATCCACGGGTAACATAGAATCAATCAAGATAACAAGGACCAAGAGAATTCAGGACGGCGTGGTAAGACTAGAGTTCGTATCAGGTCCTGCCGCCCTCAAGCATGCAAGGGATAACACAGGCACGCAAGAAAATAAACAAACCGCAGAACAGAATTCAAAGGAGAAGGTGAGAGAAGAGAACAAAAAAAGGATACCACTCCTGCTAGAGTACGCGGCCGCCGGCAGAACCGGAGCACTAGAGGGCTTTGAGGTACAAAACGGCTCGTTATTTACCGACAGCAAGATGTACGACCGGCACTTTCACATCGGCCTGGGAAAACGACTGATCGCCGGGAATTCAAGGGCCGCATACTGTGGAATCTTCGAGTCCGAGTCCACAGTAGGCGCGGTGGTATACTGCGGGGCGGACTCGGGCAAGGACGCGGCCGCCATAGCAGGCGAGATTGCAAAGATGCTAGGCGGTTCTAGCGGTGGGGATAGTAAATTTGCGCAGGGAGGCGGAAAGGATACCTCTAAAAAAGGCGGCGCAGTATCGGCGGCAAGATCGAGGATTTTGGATTAATATCATGGATGTAAGCTGGAACAAGATTGAAAGCAGGTGGAGGGCCGTGTGGGATGAGGGCCGTGACTTTGAGTCAGAGCCAGATGATAAACCAAAGAAATTCATCACGGTCGCGTACCCGTACCCCAACTCGCCGCAGCATATAGGACATGGAAGAACATATACGCTAGCCGACGTGCATGCCAGATTCTACAGGATGCGCGGGTACAACGTGCTGTTCCCGATGGGATTCCACTATACCGGTACCCCCGTACTCGGCATGGCAAAAAGGATCGAGGCGGGAGAAAAAGAGATTCTAGACGGGTTGAGGAACATATACCACGTCCCCGATTACATCATCAATACATTTGTCGAGCCCGTAAAGATCGCAGATTATTTTCGCGAGGAGATAAAGGCGGGAATGATCGAGATGGGCTATTCCATAGACTGGCGCAGGGAGTTTACTACCATAGACCCCGGGTATAGCAAGTTCGTCCAGTGGCAGATTACAACCCTAAAGGAGAGCGGCAGAATAATACAGGGCTCACATCCCGTGGGATGGTGCCCGCGCGACCAGAACCCCGTCTCGCAACACGACACGATGGGGGATATAGAACCCAAGATCGACGACAAGAACCGCCTGATCAGGTTCACGCTAGGCAAATACATACTTCCCGTCACGACTCTAAGACCCGAGACCATATTCGGCGTGACAAACCTGTGGATAAACCCGGGTACAGTATACAAGGAGATTATAATAGACGGCAGGGAGTGGATAGTCTCAGAAGAGTGCGCCAGAGTCATGGGGTTCCTCGGCAAGGATGTAACGATTAAAGGCGATGTAAACGGCTCAGATCTAGTAGGAAAGGTTGCAGTCGCCCCGCACAGCGGCCAGGAGATCCCCATATTGAAAGCAGGCTTTGTCGATCCAAACGTCGGAACGGGTATAGTAATGTCGGTGCCCGCGCACGCCCCAAAGGACTACCAAGCGCTAGCTGACTTGAAGGCGGGTGGGGACGGGGCCGCGCTAGATATCGAGCCGATTCCGATCATCGTAACCGACGGATACGGCAAAATTCCCGCAATGGAGATGTGCCAGAATATATCAGATCAGCATGATCAGGGACTAGAGGAGGCCACCAGTGAGCTGTACCTCAAAGAGTTCACCCAAGGTAACATGAACGATATGTGCGGCGATTTTGCAGGAGATACCGTCAAGTCTGCAAGGGATAGAATCACAGACTGGTTGGCAGGAGACGGGCACCTAGAGGGATTTCCCGTGCTTGAAAACGGTCCGGTAAGGTGCCGGTGCGGTGCCCAATGCGTCGTAAAGATACTCGACGACCAATGGTTCCTGAACTATGGCGATGAGTCATGGAAGGACCTGGCAAAAAGCTGCCTTGGCGAGATGGACATACTCCCAAATAAAATAAGGACCGAATTCAATGACGTGATCGACTGGCTGCACGAGAGAGCGTGCGCAAGGCAGCATGGACTTGGAACAAGGCTCCCCTGGGACGCGAACTGGATAGTGGAAAGTTTGTCGGACAGCGTAATCTACATGGCATATTATACGATATCTAGGTTTGTAAACGACGGGACCATCCCGCCGGACAGCCTGACTAGGGAGTTCTTTGACTATATCTTTCTTGGAGCAGGAGATATCAAGACCGCGGCCGCCGCGTCGGGACTCTCCCCGGATATAATCAACGCGGCAAGAAGGGAGTTTGCATACTTTTACCCGGTAGATTCAAGGCATTCTGGAAGAGATTTAGTGCAAAATCACCTCTCGTTTTTCGTGCTGAATCACGTGGCCATATTTGATAAAGAGTTATGGCCTCGTGAGATAGTAGTTAATGGTTCCGTAATGATGAACGGGGCCAAGATGTCAAAGAGTATGGGAAACATAATCCCGTTGCGCGCGGCAATAAGAGAGTACGGCGCGGATCCCGTCAGGCTGGCAATAATATCGTCTGCCGAGCTGTTACAGGATGCAGACTTTGACATGGATGCCGTCTCAGTAATACAAAACAGATTAGAGTCAATCATCGAAGAGTGCGCAAGGATCGGTGGCGGTGACAGCAGGGCATCTCCTGCCGATGCGTGGATGATATACAAGATGCAGGACCTGATTGTAAGCGTAACGGAGGCGATAGAAAAGATGAGGTTGCGCGAGGCGCTCCATGACATCCTGTTTGCATTTGAGTCGGATTTAAAGTGGCATGCAAAGAGGGCAGAATCAAGTAAACGAAATAATAGCAGGGGCGTTATGCGCCAGGTTTTCTCGGCAAGGGTAGCAATGCTTGCCCCGTTTGCCCCGCATGCCGCCGAAGAGATGTGGGAGAGGCTCGGCTATCGCGATCCGGTATCTAAATCCAGATGGCCCGAATACTCTAAAAATTTAGTGGATATGATAGCGGTACAGTCCGAAGAGCTTCTTAGAAATACCATAAAGGATATTGCAAATATAATAAAGGCAACCGGAATCACCCCGAAAAGGATCACGGTATATGTCAGCTCGAATGAATTCAAGACAATGGCATATTACAAGATATTACGGATCATCTCAGAAGGCAGGGGGGATATGGGCACAATAATGAAAAAATTGATATCGGATCCACAGACAACAGATATCAAAAAGGAACCCGATTTTGTGCAAAAGGTCATCCGGGATCTGCATTCAGAATCTGATGATATCATAAAGATGAGATTAGAGTCCGAAGGCTTTGACGAGGCGTCGTTCCTTGCGGCGGAGCTAGCCGGAATAGGAAAGACAGAGTTTGGTGCCGATGTTACTGTATATTCAGGAGCCGACTCAGAGATTCATGATCCAAGGAAAAGGGCGGCTCTTGCAAGACCATTCAAGCCAGCCATACTAGTAGAGTGACATCCAGAGAACAGGTCAGGCACATAACAAACAGTCTATTTATTAGGCCAATTCCATTTACGGTTAAATGAAGATTGCCGTTATGGGAATGGGGGTTGCAGGCTCTTACCTCATGGCAAGGTTGGCAGATTCGGAGCATGAGCTAGTAGGTTATGAGAGGAGTCCGGAAGAGAGGCACGACTCCATCTGTGCATGGGGAACCATAAGACCCGTACTGTCAGAATTTTGCAAAAAGACTGGCAGGAATTTTGACGACTTTTTAATCCATGACGGTAAGAGTATGCGCGTAAAAATGAGTGGCGGTACGCGATTCAGCATAGGATTACACGGGCTTTGCACCTATGACAAGCTCGGCCTGATCAAGGATTTCATCAAGGATTCCAAGATAATTTATGGGACAGCCCCGCCCCTAGAAAAACTCGAGGCAGAATACGATATCATAGTGGACTGTACGGGCTTTAGCAGAGCGTACCTTCCCAAACTAGAAAAGGATTTTTTCCTGCCAACCTACGAGTACAAGGTAGAATACGAGGACGGACCACCGCACGAGGACTTTTACATCGAGCCGTTCCCCGGCATGTCCGGATACTTTTGGTACTTTCCACTAGGAGAAAAGCATGCGCATATCGGCGCAGGCGATTATAACAAAAACCACATAAAGGCCACCGACGCGTTCCTCAAGAAACATGGCGGCAGGGTCACACAGACCAAGGGGCGCCCGATCCGGCTTGCCACGCCCGACAGGTGCAAGCCGTTTTACAAAGGTAAAGTAGTAGGCGTAGGCGAGTCCATAGGAACCGTCTATGCCCTGCTCGGCGAGGGAATCATCCCTAGCATGCAGTGCGTGGAGATATTCCTAGAAAACATGCACGACTTTGCGGCATATGAAAAGGCCGTAGACGAGCACTACAAGGTATATGCAAAGGTCTTCAACTTTGTCAGGGCAAAGATTCATGGTGACTTTTCGTTTGCAAGATCACTGCCGGACTTTGTATCAATCTTTCGCTACATGAAGAGAAACGAGGACAGGTTCGGCATGGACATAAGGATGGCAGACCTGATCAAGGTGGCCAAGGCCTAGCCTATCGATACGGCGCTAAATCCTTCCCTTGCGGTCCTGCTCGACCTCATGTTATAGTCATATATGATTCCAGAATATTCTCGGAGTTCATCTTCCATAGGATCCAGCGAGTCCGCCAGATAGAATCCAGGACAGTCACCGGTGATCTGATACCCCGCGTGCACGCGTGGTCTGCCCCCCTCGTTTGCCAGCCAGGACGAGAATGGATAAAGGTAGCAGACGCCAGGTCGGGCCGGATGCATGCTGCACCCCCCATCTTCGTCCAAAAATCTGCACCGGATGTGTGTACCGTCATCAGACTCACGCTCGTCGCTCTTCCTCTTGAGGTTGACCGTCGTCATGGTAATCACCGTTCCGTTGGGGCCCTCCTCCTGGTGCGTGGCCGTGACGGTTTCATTTTTTATAAACTCTGATACCTTTGCATACTTGAGGCCCTGGCCTATGGTAATTAGATCATCCGAAGTCAGCGGTAGCCTTCCCTGCCGCTCGCAACAATTGTGACAGTCCGGCCAGTGACACTTCCAAAGAATGTATTTTTTGGCAGATTCGATATACGGTATGTGAAAGATCACATCACCGACCCTTTGCGCGTAATCTGACACATCATGAATTTTTCCTAGCATAAAGTCACACAGTATAGGATCCACGTCCCAATCTTTTTGCAAAAGGTCCAAGGATTCCCGAATCTCGTTTTGTGACAACTATTCAGTTATAACCAAAGGGCCCAGATGTTATTAATGTTGGGTGAAAAGGGAAAGTATGCCACGGCCACCGAAAACAGGAGATTTGTATGGAGCAAGGTCATCTGGCCGCTGATCCTAGATCTCAACGATGTCACGTTCACGCTAAAGCAGTACCAGGTCAAGCGCGATACAGTATGCGCGGGAAATGATATCAGTATGACTAGAACGTCAAGAGGTCTTGCATCATTGTTACAAAAGGGAATAATCAGGAAGGAAAACGACCTGTATTCAATCCATTACAGGCTAATTCCATACATGAGGCTCAGGGCAGTTTGCGACTATGCAACTGCGATTCACGAGGTCCGGATAAAATGAGTGCAATGTAATTATATTTACCGCTGTTCTCGGCACACCAGGCCGATATCCTGTCCATGTAATCATACAATAGGCCGTGTCATCACCGATCCCACAATACAGGTAATCCTGCCAAATGATTATATGCCAAACTGTGAAAGGCATCTCGGTAGCCCGATAGTCTAGCGGTCAAATGCTTTCAGGCCAAGGATCTCGCGCTCTGGATCTCAGGAGAGGATACGCGGGGACGGCAGTTCGAATCTGCCTCGGGCTACTCTTAATCACCACGTGCTCATACCACAATCTGCTTTTCAGCGGCTATGCGTACAGGCATGAAAGTACGCGTTCTTATTCTAGCGGGGTCCAGCCCAAGCTTCTTGAACAATCGCGACGATATCTTGAAAACACGGCACGTACACACTCGGGCTGATTCGGGATTCATACTCCGATATATTCTGAGTTTTGAAATTTCAGTATAATATAATCAAGATTTATATGCATACAGAGGGGGATTTTGGATTGCATGTCCATGATCGAGACAATGAGTGATGTAAATAATACATTCCTGTCTAGGAGAGAGATCACTTGTAATTTTCCGGGCCTTGGTGGAAAACTCAAAAAGCTAGACGCCATAGACATGGTCACAAAAGAGTTAAAGCTTGACGGCAAGACGGTCATTCCAATCAGCATGACGTCCCACGTGGGCAAGTCCCTGATGACAGGAACATTTTACATTTACGACGACGCGGCCTTGGCCAAAAAACAGGTAAACCCATCCATATTCTCAAGGCTAGAAAGGGCGGAAAAAAAGGCAAAAGAGTCTAAAGATGAAGAGCCCGCCGCGGATGATGCAGGAAAGGCAGAGCAATGACTGGAAAGGGCACTAGTCCGAAGATCAGCGGATACTATAACATAAAGGACGGCAAGGCAACCAAGACAAGAAGAATATGTTCAAGGTGCGGAAGGGGCGTCTTTATGTCCGATCACAAGGACCGTCACGCGTGCGGCAAGTGTGGCCTGACAGAATTTAATCAGTAGATCTGTTTTTTACGAATCTTTATGCTTTTGTTATACATGTCATCGATTCGAGTAACCAGCGCTGGATCTAGCCGGATCTGAGCCAGTGAGTCAGCGGAGATCTTTGCAATATTAGAGTCAAGCGAGATAGTGCTTGTGGGCAGTTCCTTATCAATCCACAATTTCACAACCTTGTCCTCGAGTTTATGATCCCTAAAGCCCGATGGGAATCGCTTGGTTATATGGAGCAGTAACGTCCTGTCTGAAAAGACCGCCCTAGGCTCCAAAAGCCTCGATCTATCCGCATACACGCTTTCAAAAAGGTTTCCGGTTAACTCATCAGAGAGTACCTCCATCCTCGAGACCCGCCGTATTAGCTCCAGATAATGAAGAAATTCATGAGCTAAAATAGCATGTATCGTTCCCTTTAACCCGTATGCCACAAGCGGTGCTGAAATCTGAATCACCACCTGAAGGCGGTCATCATGTACAAGCGGTATGGTCCTTGCAAACAAGATTCCATACTGGTACGAGTGCGGCTCGTGCTCGGTTACGATAACCGACGGGTCCACATATGCCACCGGAAACCTGATTCCGGACGCCTTTTCAATCCGGTTTATTCCAGATACGGTAATCGGGAATCGTTTCTGTACCATGTTATAGATGGTATCAGGTATCGCCCCCTGCTCGAGCGCTTCTTTGACCTTAATCATAGGATCCATGAAATATACCCCGCAATCACGGCAAAACAGGCGCGCCCTACCTAGAGCGGGACTTGCCCGACTTTGATTTTTTGCCCTTGCGCCTTTTTTCACGTTGATCGGCCCAGCGCTCATGCTTGCCCTTTTTCCTCATCGGCATGAAGACCATTCACAAGAGGTATTAGTTAATTGTTATCATTTGTAACATCTTCTGAGGAGCCGTGGAATCATGTCACCCCGACGTATAAGAAACAGGACGCAGGGAGGCATGCAATGACACGTATAATTGCAGTTCTAGATGTATGGGAGCAAAGGCAGAAGACGCGCCGCATAGTGCAAAGCGTATGCTGCGCACCGTAGCGTAAAAATCAGCCCATTCTTGAGCCGGCCAAGGGACAGAAGGCGGATCTCGCCTTCAGAAAGCAGTAGCCAAAAGATGATATCGGCCATGATACAAGAAAAGCAGTCTCACAACCCCCAGATGTGTGATATAATTCCCCGACTCTATGAAAAACCATAATCCAATACACCTTTACCCGAGAAAATTCGATTTAAAACTCCCAAAGACGCCTACAAGGTATCATTTGTCATGACATCCTCAAAGTCAAACCTGACGCATGTACAGTCCATGCCCAGTACCTGCGACATGTTCGGTTCAGAGCCCCCTTCCACGAGTTTCTTTACGGAAATGCCGCCGTCTGCAACCATGCGGACTGAAAACCCATCAGGTGAAGTCTTTTTGTACGTTAATTCATGTATAGTCCGCCCCACACGCCTGTCCCCATCAGATACCACGATTGGTCTTTCGGTCATCCCGTATAATCGAGGCAGTAATCGCGGCGGGATTGTATCTCCCGTTTTTACATGTAACCGAATCTTGGACCGGAATCCTGTCGGCGTTATTGGAATCCTCCGTATCCTTTTCAGGCCGTGCACAGATACGCCATCTAGATCGATGATCCTAGGCAGCCTCGAATTTCTTGACTTTGGGCTAGCCAGTCTTGCAAAAAACGGCCTCCCATCCCCTCCAACTAGGCTGTCGCGGTCCTCCCCACCAATCCACGTAAACCTGACCCGTACCGTCCCAAGCTTGTCATAAAACATCCGAGATATCACGCCCTCCACGCTGTCAAATGACGTGATCCCGTGGTTGTTGCAGAATATGCACCCACTGCCCCTGCAGTCGCCGCACGGCTCTTGCTTTTGCGGCAGCCCACGCGTACCCTTGGTGTATCTTCCAGATACAAGCAATGACTTTGTGCGCCAGTTGCACGTCTTGGTGCGAAAGTTCACAAGAAATGTTAGATCAGGATCAAGGTTATTCGCCGGCCTCCCTGACCGCCGTGCAAAGGATTTTGAGAGCAAATGAGTTATCTCAGCCTTGATGCCGCCGGACCCCTTGAGCTTGAATCTGGAACGCACGTGGTCATCCCGGTCCATGACAGATGGCCGCAGAATTGCGCCGACAAGAAAGCTGGAATAGTGTATCTCCGCGGACATTAAAAGCATCTGATTAACATAAGAATCTAGGTCGCCGAACAGGTCACGGCAGATGTAACACTTTTCAGTGGTATTATAACGGATTCTGGACTTTATCTGGAACCCAAGGTTTCCCGACGATATAATACAAAGTCGTTTTGCATGCATCCTTCCTAGGCACGAGTCACACAGCGGAAACATTCCAAGCATATTCCGAGATTCTGCCAGGATATAGTCCGGAATGTTCTTTACGGGTCTCATTTGCAGTCGCAGCTAACCCATTCCCATGCGTCGTAGCACGCCTTGCATTTGCCTCCCCTTGGATGCCTTCATCAAGTTCTTTGAATTTTTGTAGTTTTTCATCAGCTCCTTGACATCCTGCTGCGACCATCCAGAACCCCTTGCAATACGTTGGACTCTTGACGCGTTAAGGACGTCAGGGTTTGCCTTTTCATGAGCAGTCATGCTTTGAATGATGAATCGCCATCTGTCCATCTTGTCTTCAAGATGATCAAGTTGATCGTCTTTTACCATTCCCGAGAGTCCCGGCATGCTGTCAAGAATACCGCGCAACGATCCCACCTTAGTAACCTCTTCTAGCTGATAAAAAAAATCCTCCATGTTCATCTTTCCACTAGAAATGCGCTTGAGTCTGACGTCGTCGGCCTCGGTCTCTAGGCGTTTTGCCAGATCAAGTACCGCCTGAACGTCGCCCATCCCAAGCAGCTTGCCGACAAACCGAGTCGGAGAAAACCTTTCAAGATCATCTATCCGCTCCCCGGTGCCGATATACATTATCCGGGCCCCTGTCGCGGCCGACGCGGCGATGGCGCCGCCCCCATTTGCAGAGCTATCCAGCTTTGTGACTATGATGCCACCAACCGGCACTGTCCGGTGGAATGCATCTGCCTGATTATAACACTGCTGCCCTATTGTTCCATCTATTACCAGCAAGGTAAGATCCGGTTCGGCGACCTTGTTGATCTCCCTCATCTCATCAAGCAACTCCCGCTCTTCTTTGTGGCGGCCTGCCGTGTCAATCAGCAAGATATCTAGGTTCGAGTTCTCAAAGTGTCGGATCCCGTTCCTGACTATCTGCGGCGAGTCCCTGTTCTTTTCCTCGCCATACACCTCTACGTTTGCCTTTTCACACATGGTGCGAAGCTGTACTAGCGCGCCGGGCCGATACGTGTCGGCCCCTATGGCACCCACCCTGTACCCCTGTCCGGTCAGGAATTTTGCAAGCTTTGAGGTTACCGTGGTCTTGCCGCTGCCCTGGATTCCAAGCATCACTATACGGCTGGTTTTGCCAGGCGCGAACTCAAAGTCAGTCTCGTTGCCAAGCAGCCGGGATAGCTCATCATAAAGTATCTTCACAATGTGGTTCTTTCTAGAGAGGCCCGGGGGTGGGGATTCGTTGATTGAGCGCTCCCTTAGGTTCCGCGTTATGTCAAAGACTAGCTTGGCATTCACGTCAGATTGCAGTAATGCGCGCTGGATGTCCTTGGCAAGCTCAGCAATCAGTTCCTCATCCACACCGGAGGATTTGACGATTTTTTTGATTGCCGATCTCAGGTTGTCCTTTAATCCGTCAAGCATGGCTGACTAATTCGGCTTCTAGTATTTCAAATCTTCCCCTGTAGCCGTCCCATGATCTCTCCGCATCCCTAATGGCAATCGGCCTTGAGAAAAGCGGGCAGTTTACCACAAAGGTCTCCGCCTCCCCGCCCTCAAAGCTCATGTTAAAAGAGTGCCTTTTTGACAGAATTTCTAGGCGTACGATATCCTCCCTAGTCATGACGCGTCCCATCCAAGAGTCATCAAGGCCGTCAGTGGTGACGCTTGTAATGACAAACTCGAAATGATTATCAAGTAGGTTATACATGTACGTTCTTTGATCAACGCCCCACAACGGGGAGAGTAGTTTCAGGCCGAGCTGCCTGCAGGTCCCTTGAAATACAGATTTTTGAAATTCACTTAGTATACCGCCATGTACTAGGCCGTCGATCCCAAATATTTTCTTGGAATATGCTAGTGCATCACGGATCAGATTCGCCTCATGCGATGAGTCAGTGGTTTTTGCAGAGTATTGCAGTATGGGAATGCCCATCGACTCAGACTGCAACCTTGCAAGGTGAATATTTGGAGAGTGTAATAGATGGCTTTCGTCGGATTTAGGATTAATGGATATCAGGCATTCAACGGTGTGATTCATCTGCAGGGCCGCATGCACCGCAAAGGTGCTGTCCTTTCCACCGGAAAACAGAGATGCAAGCCTCATACGTGTAACCGGGATCTGTTCTGATATATTTTATAATAAAAGACAGATGCTTCAATACTCATAATCCTCATCAACACTCAGACGGCTTTTCCGCTTCTCATCAGCATCCGATACAGCACACATGTGCAGTTATTTTAATTCTGGCTCCATGCCAGCAACTAGACATGATTTTCAAAATTACGGCACGATATCAGGTACATGCTGCAGGTATCGTGACTAGGTAGCCATGTCATCATAATTCGTATCCAGACATGAAATGAATGCTTTATGATTTTCGTGTTTTGGCCCCAAAATCGCGCGACGTGCTCGGTACCACAACATGTACACAGGTGCCGATGCCAAATGTCACGATACGAAAATCAGCCCTTGATTCTCATGATCTTGGTCCTTTCCATGACCTTCCAGTATTCCACATTCTGGCCGTTTTCGATCTTTCCGTTCACTTCGTCGTCGACCTGTGAGACGTCGATTGTTTCAAAGGTTTCAGAGTCCATAAGCTGGTAATTGTCCCCGGTAATCGATATCACCTGCCCGGTTCTCTTGTCTATTAGTGGGACATGAATCTGCATGCTGACCGGGCCGACGTGCGGCCTTTTTTGGCCGTCAAATACACCCACACCCACTATACGCGCCTTGGCAGCTCCGTGTTTTCCGGGTTTTGAGGTGTCATATTCCACAATCCTGCACGGTTCTCCAGTGGCCTGATCGCCTACAGGTAACAGTATGTAGGAGCCAATCTTTAACGAACCCAAGTCTGCCGGCTTGCTCATAATGTCAGAAGGTTTCTGTGGAATATTTAACTTTTCTACTTTAACTTTTCAAGAATGGATAGTCCCACTAGGTTGGTCAGGGAGTATCCTTTTCTAGTAACGTCCGAGCGCGTCTTTTCGCAGTACTTGTTGACGCTCTGATGACTTTTATCGCTAGAGACCTCTAGGACAACTATACTGTTACTATACGGAAACGCAAACTTTGGTGACTCTTTGCAGTAAAGGTTCATGTGTCCTAGTCCCGCCCTGGCAACCTTTTCGCGCTTTGCCACGACGTTTGCAATTTCAGAGACATCCTCACCGGACTCCCCGTATTCTAGATAGTATATCGATACAAAGTTCATATTTCCATCCACTTCACGCTGAAAAAAGTCGTCATCTATACTAAAGACATATGACTCTTCGACCTGTTTGTGGTTTTCAACGTCGCCAGAGAGGGAGGTGTTATCCTTGAATCGGGCAAGAAGATAATGATTGGAACGGTTGGTAAAGTACGGCTTGCTGACTCCTGAAAACGTTGCGGTGGCAAAGTACATGGATTCGATGTTTTTTGATCCCTCCCATAATTCTTTGAGTTCTATGGAATCATGCGTGTGATTATAGGGATAGCACACATAACCGTTTACTAGTTCCTGCTTTGGCACGATCCAAGTTTGTGGGTCAGTATTTAACAATTACCGGATTATGCAGTAAAGCAGTGCATACCACATTGTACACACTCGGGTCGATTCGGGATTAATGCCCCGATATATTCTGAGTTTTGAAATTTCAGGTATAATGCACTAGTAGACCTGACCCTGTACCCACATTTGTGCATAAATATACTAGAGATGTATTACACAGGAATATACTAATGGTTCCCGATTATAGATTCTGATACCGGTCTTAAATTCTGCCCGTAATCATAATACGTCACGCGTGAATTCTGCCAAAATAGCGTATCATAAACAATGCTACAATACCAAGCCAAATTGTTACTTTTTATTGTGTGTAAAAATATGCATGATCTAATCCTCGTCACCCCAGACTCCTGATTCATCGATTAAGGTAGAGTACATGGATTTTTGTCTCGTTTCATCCAAATACTGCAAACCGACCGTCTTCGATAGTTATTTAATACAAAGAGTCACCCAAAAAATCGTCCCAAGCTAGCTCAGCCTGGTAGAGCTTCCGGCTGTAGATGTCGGCCCTGGCTGACCATGAGCAGCATATCAGGCATACAGAAACCGGGTTGTCGAAGGTTCAATTCCTTCGCTTGGGACCACAAATTACACATGACGGCCGCTGAGTCCTGCCATGTATAGATCAAAAGTCCTTGGGAATGTGATTGTTCTCCTTTAGCCACGCGACCTGAGGCAGTGTAAACCGCCACACTATATCCCCCTGCTCGGTCTTGTTAAAGTCCCACGGAGCGATAATCACAATGTCGTTGTCGCGAATCCATACCCTTCTTTTCAGCTTGCCCCGGATTCGACCCCTGCGAGTAATACCGTCGGTGCACTTTATCATCACGTGCTCGCCTCCCATCATCTTGAGAACCCTTCCAAAGAGCTCCTCTTCCTCGGGCAATCTTATCTCCTTTAATTCACTTTCATTTTTGACTTGGCGCTTTCCCATGCAAGTACGTCATGCGCATTACATATAATTGTGAAGATTCGGTCACAAGCACCCCACGGGCAAAAATTTTATTCCAGATACAGGTACATATTCGCTGTGGAGTTTCACTGCGTTCAGGACTGCTCACAATGTTGCATTGAGAGGGAATATTTTCCGTCAAAAGAGTACGGGAAAATTGGTGTTTTGATCCTGCCTGAGGAAAAGAGGCGTATCGAGGATCTCGCCAACAGGCACAAAGTCACCGTATCCATCATTCCAAGGATAGGTGTCTCGGACTCGCAAAGTGACGGGCCAGCCCAGATCATGGCATACCAGATGATGGGCCGCGAACCAAACGGGAATACGTGTCCCTTTCTTGATACGAAATCGGCCAACAGGGCAGAGCATGGCGGATACATGTGTAAGATTTATCAGGAGAGGCCGCTGGCATGCGCGGCATACCCGCTGATTGAAACTATACCTGCAAGACTAGACGCAAAGTGCAAGTTTTGCACTCAAAACGGCAACGCGGATGGAAACCTAGAGTCAGAGGAAAAGGCGCTAATAAAGATCAAAAAATGTATGCAGACAGACTCCAAGTCGGTATGGAGGTACGCCACAGGGGTGGGTGAAAAAGCCGATAAAAACATAATCAAGACCGGCTGGTTCAAAGAACCATTATAACATGCGAGTCACAAAGACGCAGGATCAGTTTATCACGGGTTGATGACCGCGCGGCCGACTATTTTTCTCGCCCTAAGATCATTTAGTGCATCATTGGCCTCTGCGAGCGAATAATGCCTAGATACAATCGGGTCA
The DNA here is from genome assembly GCA_964507825.1 of uncultured Nitrosopumilaceae archaeon. Classification (GTDB taxonomy): domain Archaea; phylum Thermoproteota; class Nitrososphaeria; order Nitrososphaerales; family Nitrosopumilaceae; genus JAWVZS01. The sequence goes on from CAZDQM010000004.1 coordinate 36,283, forward strand.
ATCGCCCCGTCTTTTGCTAATTTCAACAGCTTGACTAGGTCGTCATAGTTGCCAGTATAGGCGCCCTGGATTGTGATGGCCTTTAACGGTACGGTGACCAGTGACAGATCAATTGATCCACCAAAGAGTCCTACTAGCACCAAGTTCCCCCTCTTTCGGAGCACAGACAGGCCTAATTTGGCCGTAGGCGGGGCATTGACAAAGTCAACAACGCTGTCGGCCCCCTTGCCGTTGCATATTGAGAGTATCTTTTGAGCAGTCTCCGGATCCTTTGAATTCAGTACGAAATCAGCGCCCATCTTTTTGGAGGTTTGTAGTTTTTCATCATCCAGATCAACACAGATGATTCTGGCGCCGGTTACCGCCTTGGCAATCTGCACCCCCATGAGCCCAAGCCCGCCTGCCCCTATAATCACGATGAATTCAGGCGAATCAGCATTTGCCTTTTTAATGGCAGTGTATGCAGTCAGTCCGGAACATGCAAGTGACGCGGCCCCATCAAGATCAATTCCAGAGACTCTTGCTAGGTACTTGTAGCTTGGAACCATGACGTATTCGGCATACCCCCCGTTTTGAAAGACGCCCAGGGATTTGGGAGTGTCGCACAAGTTCTCATTTCCTGCACTGCACGCCGGACACTGGCCGCATCCAATCCACGGATACACTAGTACGTTATCGCCCACTGTGATTCCCTGCACGTCAGAGCCTGTACCATGTACGGTTCCAACTATCTCGTGCCCTGGAATGACTGGATACTTGACCCCCCTGTCGGTGACCTTCATAAACGTGCCATCGCCTAGGTCGTATCCACCCTCCCACAGGTGAAGATCGCTGTGGCACACGCCTGTCGCCTTGATTTTTATCAAGACCTGCGTGCCCGATGGCTGAGGCGTCTGGACCTCCTGGATTTTCAACGGCTCGTTGGGTTCTATAATTTGAGCTGCCTTCATGTCCTCAAAGGACGGCCATTACAATATAAGAGTTGACTGGAAAGGGCAAAAAAATAAATCCCTTAGATATTATGCGGCGATGTAAAAAAAATCGTATGAGTGAGGACCAACCAGCTGGCATATCTCATGCCCCGGTCAACATACTGTTCAACACGTCAAGTATAGTAAAGCGTGACGTGTGGGAGATCGATTTGATCAGCATTCTAAATCTCTTGATTAGGATTCTGGAAAAGGGCGGCAAGAAGGACCTGCGCGTGGCAGGCATGGCGGCACTGTCATCGTCTCTGATATACAAGATGAAGGTGGACAGCATCTTTGCACTACAGCGGGCCGCGATGGAAAAAAAGCCGATTCAGCAGAGGAGGGACGTAGATATCAAGATGATCAACATCCCATACAGGCACGAGTCAACATATCCGGTTACCCTAGACGAACTGCTCGAATTACTTGAAAACCTGATCGGCTCCATTGCAAACCCGCAATCAAGAAGATCCAACAAGGTGAATTTTGAGCCGGTCGAGGTTCCAAACTTTGAGGATTATTTCATACCGCTAGAAAACATCATCGAGAGGTACGAGGATTTAATAATAAAAAAGATAACCTCCGTAGGATTCGGATTACTGCAGGATATAATCGCAGAGCTAGACAAGGTTGATTCCATCAGATGCTTTTTTGCGGTTCTATTTCTGGCAAGGGATGAAAAGGTAGATCTTGAACAGCATGGTGAGGACATCAAAATTATGTTAAGAAATTTCACACTATCGAGGGATGACATGAGTTGAAAAAAACGGTTCAAAGTGAGGCAGTTGCAAGAATCGAGGCCGCCCTGTATTCAGCAGGAAGGCCCCTTAGAATAGAAGAGATCATAAAGGCGTCGGGAACCGAATCTAGGATAAAGACGCTTGATATCCTAGGCACCATCATGAAAAAGACAAAGGCGCATTTTGAGGCATTGGAGGTAGTAACACTTCCGGATGGAACATACGTGTTTCAATTAAAACCCGAGTACACGGACGTCGTAAGGCGTTATGCATCAAAGCCGATTTTGCCCAAGGCGACGTTGAAGACGTTGTCATATATTGCATACATGCAACCAATCTCCTCAAAGCAGCTAGTCGAGACTAGGGGGACCGGGGTATACTCACATCTAAAGGAGCTAAGGCAGCTTGATTTCATCATGCACCAGAATGTGGGAAGACTCAAGATATACACCACCACCGAAAAATTCCAGAAATACTTTGGAATACACGGGGATTCAGACTCGCTGAAACAAAAGCTGTTCAAGAAGGTAAGAAATGTTTCAGAGGGTCGAACAGAAGGCACCCAGACCGTCAGATAATTCATGATTATAGAGTCATGGTCCTAGCTAGAATCACAGCTTGGTGGGCCGTCACGACAATGATACATCGAAGAAGAAAACCGTGCAATGCATGCCCCGCTTTTATGACATATCGCATGTACCACGTCTTTTTTCATCCTGAAATCGGCCGAGTATCCATCGGTCAGCGATATCTGCCTGTGTACAATACTTGGAATAATCGGTAGTAAATTACTTCCTGTCAATTACCATAACAGACGGCACGAAATACGACAAAATCATTATGCCATGATCCATGCCGAGTTTAATGAGGTGTCATCAGCAAGTTCAAAGAGGAGAGACTAGCAGAGTACAAGGCTCCTTGCAGATGTGGCAAGCCTCACCTTATTGCGCAAGGAAAACAAGGTTCGTAGATGACTGCAACCAAGCATTTACAGTGCCGAGAATAGATAATACCGGCAAACGGAGGCCCGCAATGAATGATACAATAGTGGAAAAATGTACACGTGTACACACTCAAGTTGATTCGGGATTCGTCGTGTTCTGAGTTTTGAAATTTCAGGTATAATGCATTAGTAGACCTGACCTTGTACATCTATTGGACACCGGCGTTCTTATAGAAGCACACAAACGATATTACGACTAGTCGCGCAGATCGTTCTCCCAAGTACGATGGGCTCCTCGCTCGGAAAGACTAGATCCGGCCCATCCATGTGCTTTGCGATTGCACATATGTGGACTGATACTGACCCCTAGAAGAACGACTCGGCCGCTATCCCACGCAAGAAACGGGCTACTGGACCACTTGGTGCATTTTTACAAACGCTTTTCCTAGATGGTTTTCGATGATCTTGGCAGAGGGTGTTGCTGCCAAGGTATGGGTTGTGGCATGAAAGACCGACAGCACTGCATCCTGAAGCGCCTGATCCCTTTCCAAGTCTTCGATCTTGAGGCCAATTTCCTTGGCATGATCCCTGTCAATATGGCGCCCGTGGGTCTTGAAATTTTTGTGGTTTGCAAGATGATTGGATATTCTCTTGGCTTTTCTCAGGTTTTTTCCGCCAAACATGTACTGGAAGACCCATGATTCGACCAGCTGTTGTGACAATTTCAGTGCATTGTCGCACTGAACCAGCAGAGCAGGGCCGTACTGGCTCAGGATCGGCATCCATGCCCCCCAGTTTCTTTGGATCTTGGGATTCTCTTTTGGCAAGGTCGAACTGGTCAATGATGGACTGCGCGGGAACCATCTGCCTGCCCAGCTGAGTCTGGAGGACAAACTGCGGATCTATCGGCCCTATCGACGAATGCTTCCCCATCACTATCGCGTTTGCAGAGCATGCAATCATGGTCGCAGCAGACATTGCAGCCTGCGGAATGATTACGCGTATATTGCTGAATTTGGTCCGTATGTATGTAACAAACGCCTCTGCCGCCTCGATAGAACCTCCCGGACTGTGAAGGATCAGGTCCAAACTCTCACCTTTTAGCCCGTGGATCACTTCCATTAGTCCCTGTATGTCCTCGTCAGTTATGGAAAGGATCTCTGGGGTGACGATCTGTTTCCCAGTCTTGGTCCAAGCGGTGGCGTAAAGAATTATGTTTCTACCTGTCAGCGAAAATAGATGATCCAAATACTGCCTTCTGACCTCATCAAATGGAACTGGACTAGTCTTGAACTTTGTCTGCAGTTCGGCTAAGATTTTTCCCCCAAGTTGGCATTAAATTCCCTGATCGGTAGAAGTGCCCGTTAAAAAGTATTCTGACGGTGTCGCGTTTTCAAGATATCGTCGTGATTGTTCAAGAAGCGCATCGTGTTTCCCGTACACCTTCACCACTTCTACTAATCCTGGCTGCTTTTGGGCCTGTCTTAGCAGCTTGTCGTACTCGGCTACCTTCTTAGACTTCATGCATCAATCAATAGCGGATCGTAGTATATAACACCGCTGTAGGGATACTGTGTTTCCTAATTCACCATCTATATACTACCAAGTACCCATCAGACAGCGACATGGATGTCATCTTGTCATGGCATCACGCCTCCCGCGCGATCGACTCATCTCTCCACTTGTTGTATTGGATCATCTTGAGACATACCTCCTACACGATGTTTTCCCACCTGAGGGGCGGCAGGCTTGTACGCCAGTCGCTCGAGGCCGTTGCGGCCTAGAGCATGCATTTACTGACTTCCAAGAAGAATGCGTGCGGCAACGTAGCCGGCGCACGATTGGTTGAATTGCACACAGTTTAACCTTTTTTGAAGTGGGTTTTGCATATTCTGTACGGTGACTCTCATCGGAGCGCAGACCTCCACATACACACTCAAGTTGATTCGGGATTCGCCGTGTTCAGAGTTTTGAAATTTCAGGTATAATGCACTAGTAGACCTGACCTTGTACGTACACGGTATCTATATGATTAAATTAGAGATATATCGAGGCAACATGTGAAAAAATCTGTGGAAAACCTAGCAACTAGCAAGGTTACCGGGGGCATTCGTCACCCGTTAAGAATCAGGAGAAAGTACGAGACCGACAGGTATCCAAACGAGGCGCTGACTGGCGCACAAGTCACAATTACAAGAAGGACTAGGGGGAACAACAGCAAGACCGCATTAAAGACGATTGATTTTGTAAACTTGGTGACCAAGGAAGGCAAGGTAGCAAAGACAAAGATCATCAAGGTTTTAGAAAATCCGACAAACAACGACTATAAACGCAGGGGTGTGATCACCAAGGGCGCAGTACTTGAGACAGAGGGTGGAAAGTGTAGGATTGTCTCAAGGCCCGGACAAAACGGAATTGTAAACGCAGTACCGATAAATTAAATGGAATGCAGATGCCTCTAGCATGCATGTCTAAAAGAATACAAGCAGATACGAATCGGGTGGTCGATACATAAATGAAGGATTACGAACATGTCATAGTCTGGCTTGATTACTTTAACAAAACATTGCCGCGTTCAAGAGGTAGGCGCATTGACAAGGCCAAGTGTGTTTTTGATCCGTCGCTAAAGGAACTAATAGATGCGGCAAAGGCATCAGGATACAAAATCACAGAGTCAGAGGACTCTGTAAGGTTTCCCAAGCGCCCATATGTCAGATCCGGATACATCGTGCTTCCAAAGGAGCTCCCCAAGACGACTATTCTTGACAAGATTGCAGAAAAAATGGTTGCAAAAAGAAGCAAATCGGCAAAATAAGATTAATTCTAGCTCAAAGCTAAAGTAAATTGACAGATGCACATGATAATGATTAGTTTGTACTAGAATGGATTTGCAGGAAGTAGGTGAAATAATGCACTTGGCCGGTAGCGGTAGGGTGATTGTTCGACTTGTAAAAAATGTTAACGAGGGGCAGATACTCTGCGACGAGAAAAGCGTAAAGGTTGCAAAAGTCATGGAGTTAATCGGGCCGGTAAGCGGCCCGTATGCATCTGCGGCCGCGCTTACAAACAACATAAAAAAATTCACCGGAAAGAAGATCTTTGCATTAGAAGCTTCCCCTGCAGTCAAACAGAAAAAAAACAGGAGAAGACAAAAATGAGTACATTAGAAACAACGTCCTGTCCTGAATGCCAGTCTAATCTGATAGACGACGTTCAGAACGGCGAAACGGTTTGTTCTAGCTGCGGCATTGTCGTAGCAGAACAGATGGTATACTATGGCCCAGAATCAGCTGCAGTCAACCCTGAAGAAAAGACAAGACATGCAAGAGCTACAGGACACACCACATTTGCCCAGCACGACTTGGGAATAAGCACCGACATTTCCATAAGTTCCAAGGACTGTAACGGAAATGCGATCGGTTCCCAGATGGTGTCACAGATGCATAATTTGAGAAAGTTGCACCAAAGGTCAAGGGTATCGACACCCAAGGATAGAAGACTCGTCACCGTCCTAGAAGAGATAGCAGACGCATGCAAGTGCCTTTCCCTTCCACGAAACGTCGTAGAAACCGCAGCAAAGATCTATAGGAGTCTAGATGATCACATGGTGGTAAAGGGCAAGTCCGTAGTAAGCATTTCAACTGCAGTGATACACATGGCATGCAAACAATGCGGCGTAGTCAGGACCCTCGAGGAGATCACGGGGTCAATGTGCGCCCCAAAGAATGTAAGGGCCAAATCCAAGCTAGCGGCAAAATACTACAGAGTTATGGTGATGGAGATGGGTGCTGTAATGGCACCAACTCTCACCATAGACAAGCACATCTCAAAGATCGCAAACATGATCCATATGGACGTCAGGGTGGAAAGACTTGCCCTCGAAATTGCAGAAAAAACCAAGGATACCAAGGTTACAGACGGCAAGTCGCCAAACGGCATTGCCGCAGCATATCTGTACGTGGCATCGATTCTTTTGGGTCAAAACACCCTGCAGCGTGACATCTCAGGCATCTCAGGCGTGACGGAGGTAACAATCCGTAACCGATGTAAGGAGATCCTGTCTAGTTACAAACTCAGGGTCAAATTGAGGCCATCACTAGCCAGAAAATAACATCCCTCTTTTTTTTTATTATATAGTGCGAATTATGCCCAACCTAGGCAATACAGTCGGCATCCCAAAATTATACCTTAAAAATATACCTATGCCGATCATCATCTCACCATAAAATATTCATGATTGTGACTTGCGCTCCCGTATACGTCGCTCCATGCGCATCCTGCCTTCTTCAAACCGCCTCCGATCATCATCGGATTTTAGTGCAAGTTCCGGCACGGATGCCGGCCTGCCGTCCTGCCCCAAGGCAACTAGGGTGACATATGCGGTTCCGGTGACGGTCCGAGTTCCCTTCTCCATGTCTTCGGCCTCGACTTTGATCTCAACTTCCATAGACGATCGGTGAACGTACGTGAGCCGGGCATTTAGAATCAGCGCGTTTCCAACATAAACAGGCTTTAGAAAGCTTACCTTGTCCATGCTTGCAGTGACGGTATTTTTTTGAGAGTGTCTCTGACCGACTAGGCCTGCCGCTAGGTCAATCTGTTTTAGGATCTCCCCACCAAAAACGTTTCCTGCAGGGTTTGCATCAGATGGCAACGTCCGGACAATCATCTCCGCGCCTGACTCGTCTGGGCTTTTTTGGTTCATCCGTCTCAGTAATGATACTAACAATATAAGGATGTCCTAGTCACAAGTTTGTTGCATAACTACTCACAAACCGTCCGGTGTAATACAAATGATCATTTGATCTAACATGTCAAACCGAAAAAGCTAGAGACAGTTGCGCGCTATACCCGTTGGCAACTGACAATGCAAAATATATCGGGCGCGGAAGGGACATGGTAGCATCCTATGATTCAAGTTGGGAGGAAGACCTGAAGAAAGTCAATTGTTCCAAGGAAGGTTACCCCGTTCAAGTATGCCGATGGATTGATCATGACCGAGGCCGCATTGATGACCATACTAGGAATACAGTACAGGTAGCTGTCTGGGTTCATTATGAGAATGTTAGAAGGACACGACACGCCACGCTATTCCGTACTATTCAGGAGGATAAACCGTCTTGATGTAGACATTGATGGTATGATTAAATCATGGCTTTTGTGATGGACTGTGCCAAGTTATGCAACAAGCTCGCACCACATGCTAAGATAAATAGTAATAGCATTCACACGCGTTATGGCACGGCGCCAACGTATGACAAAGACATTGCCCGGTAAAACGGGGCAAAAATCCTCGCGTTTGAACATGACAGTAGATATACGCGACTTTGGTCCTATAGCAAAAGCGTCAATCGTCCTCAAACCACTTACCATATTTTCCGGCCCAAACAATTCCGGTAAATCCTATGCGGCGTTACTCCTGCACTCCATCGTGTCGGCATACACCTCGCCTAGAAAGCGCGATCTACCCCTCTTCGCTTATGCTAGACGCCATAACATGCGATATGTTGTAAATAGGGACAGTATAGCCAAGATGTCCATCTTGATCAATGCAGGGAAAGACACAGAGATCCCAATGGACACAATCGAGACGGTAGCTCAGGAATATTTGGGATCGAATACTAAAATCGTGCTAAAACCAGAAATTGAGCGCAATTTCAGTGACGCCAACGACAAACTGGTTAGAACGGGTCAAAAATCATTCTCCGTAAAGTTCGTCGTCAATGACGAAATTGAGGTTCGCATACATAGTAAAAAGAACGCAACTGTAAACTGCCGCAAGATCCCGTTAAAGCGAGAGATGGTGTTCCAAGACGCAGGGCGCAGGAAGACTCTTGACATGTACGGTAACTCGGACAAATCCTCGTTGATCAGTGTGGATCCCAACGCATCCCAAGAGGATCAATCACTAGACGTGATTCTTCGCATCATGGATGACGTATTAAAGTACATGGGATCTAAACTGCCGTCAGCCTCGTACTATCTTCCCGCCGCAAGATCGGGCATTTTACAAGGACATCGAGCAATTACCTCGGGAATTGTCAGCAATGCGGCGTACGCGGGAGTAGAAGGGATGACAATTCCCACGATGTCCGGTGCCACATCTGACTTTATATCATCAATTATTGAAATGCCTCCTTACACTGGCCCGTTCAGTGACATTGCAAGGAGTCTTGAGGAAAAGATATTGGATGGCAAGATTAGTCATACCACCGACGCCAAAACCCGATTCCCTACAATAACGTATGATCACGACAACAATACAATGTCATTGCACAGGACATCATCCACAGTGTCCGAGCTTGCAACCCTAGTTCTATATCTCAAACACGTGGTTCGCGAGGGCGACCTTATCATACTTGAGGAACCAGAGGCGCACCTGCATCCCGAGGCGCAAATGGTTCTGGCCCACCACATCGTAAAGATGATACGAAGAGGCCTTAACGTGTTGATCATGACACATAGTCTCTTCGTACAAAGTCTACTGAGCCAGTTCTTAATGAGCGGCAAGGACAATGCTGTCACGAGCAAAAAACTTGGCTTTGACAGGGATGACTATTTGCTAGAGGACGAGGTGGCCCCCTACACCTTTATGGTATCAGATAAGGGCAGTAGCACCATAAAGTCGACAAAATTCTCCGCAGATAACGGAATATCATTGGACGAGTTCGTCAAAGTAATTGAAAAAATGCACCGCAGACGAGTAATCATAGAACAGAACGCATCATAAAGGTACATGGAAATGTCGCTTGAGCAGATACGTGAAAAGTATGGGGAGTGGCAGGAGTCCTGTAAGGAGCAGAATTGCCGATTGAAAACAGACAGATCACGTTGCGTTTCCATAAAAGCGGAAAAACATCGCTCTGATGAGAAAGAAAGCATGTGCGACTGCATTGTGTTTGCGGATTATGGGAAACTCATGGTTGGTGTCTGCGAGCTTAAAAGTAGACACGTCGACCCGACACAGGTGCAAAAACAACTGAACGCGGGCGCGAAATGCGTAGCACAGATGTGCACGGATTATCTAGAAGGACTCAGACCAAGCATACTTCCGATTGTCTTAACCAAATCCAGTAGTGATGAGACTCGAATAATGCTTTCCGTAATTAAGGTGGAAGTCTACGGAAAGGCCCTGTAACCATACATGAAAAATGCCATATACACATATCAGACATTATACAAAAGTATTCGTGACATGACTGCGAGTGCGCTGACGGTGCAATCCTTTGCCCTTCCCGAAGAGCAAGCTCCTGTAACCGCGGAGGAATGAGCCGCAAGTATGGTGATCGACTACATTCTGATCCCATGCATAGCGGCCGCATTTGGGCGGAACGGCATGGCGCTCCATGCGGTTTGACACCACCTGCCCGATCATATTATGCCCGTAATTTCCTGCCGACGGCAGGCAGATATCTGGCAGTATGTCTTTTTCCCGCACACCCTATGCGAGCACGTGCTGATTTTGTGGTGCGTGGTGACCGCTTTTGGCGGCGGCATATTGGTAATGTCTCGATAATTCATACCAGTGGTTTTCAGGTTGCCATAACCGTATCGCGGGCACGATTTTGGTCTGTGAGTCTCAAATGCCGTAGGTTTGCTGGTGGTGCCCCTGTACCACACGCGACCTGCACGTCTCCCAACCGTCTCTTTTTCTCCATCCTTGCCTGCCTGCTTAGCGCGTTGTACGACGGCGGGCGTCTGCATTATACAAGTAACGTATCCCGTATTCCTGCTCTTGCATTCGAGATTCCCGAATCTCAATGGTGTGTTTGAGTTCTCAAACTTTACCTCCCCGCACTCGCTTGTAAGGTTTTGACGGCTCGTTCAATGCCGCATATGCCGACTTGGAGTATTTGGATCAGATGAAATAAAAAATCACGTAAACGGCAGAAATCCAAGCATGGGGTTAACACTTACCATCTAGGCTATACCATCATCAGAATCCCATACAAGGCGCGCGGCCCACCGCATCAATATAACAGGCCGAGACTTTTATCACGTTACATTATACAGTATCACATGATTGATGCAGAAAATGCGGCTCGTGTAATATCGGCCTTGATAAAGAACCTAGACGGCGTAGCAAGAAACCCAGAAAACTTTCAAAGGCTGCCAGATAGCTTTTGGGGGTATTATGCAAGGGGACATGATGCAAAGGGGGCGTTTGGCGTCATTGTCACGTATTCAGAAGACGAGTCCAATGTGGACGACCTCATTGGCATGTATGAAAAGTGGGTGCAGAAAAACAAGTCCCGCGAACCAGACAAAGTATGAATTCGTCCGCGTGCTAGACAGGGCGTGTTGCGATGCGGTTTTTGCGGTTCGATATTTGGGTACAAGGAGTGTTATTTTTGCCAGACGGCCCTAGCTGTACGGGCCACATGACCGATGACAGAACCAGGTGTAAAAAATGTCACATCGACAAAAGGCGCCTAGACTAAAAGAAGATCCCAAGAAAGAACAAAATCGTCCTAAGATTTATTGCGTTTTTGTGGATTTATGTCGTGTTTCCAGGTCCGCTGATTCCAGGATTGGATCCGACGTTTTATTCAATCTCGGCAATTGCCGCCGTGCTGATCATGATGTCAGTCGGACTCGCCTTGTTCTTTTGGACGCTGAATCCACCTGCCTCGGATCTGCAGAAGAGGGGCTAGACCAGTCTAGATACAACCTTGCGCGTAAACTCGGCACCAGTAAGATCGCCGCCCACATCCCTAGTCCTAGCTCCCCCAGTTATTGTATCACGCACGGCTGACTCTATTCGCGCGGCCGCCTCAATACACTTTGAATCCCCGTGCCTTGCACCCAACCATTCCAACATCATCTTTGCCGAAAGTATGAAGGATGATGGATTGGCAATCCCCTTGCCTGCGATGTCAAATGCCGCGCCGTGCACGGGCTCGAACAAGGCAAAGCTGTCCCCCATGTTTGCGGCAGGCGCCATGCCTAACCCTCCTGCCACCTGCGAGGACTCGTCAGATAGAATGTCGCCAAACAGGTTGGTGGTCAGTATTACGTCAAATTGCTCCGGACGTCGAATCAGGTTCATGGCACATGCATCCACATACATGTGTTCAAGCTCGACTCCAGGATACTCGCCTGCAACATCATCACACGACCTAGCAAACAGTCCGTCTGAGACTCTCATAACATTTGACTTGTGTACGCACGTGACCTTTTTTTGCCGGTTGCGACGTACTGCAGTTTCAAAGGCATATCTGGCTATTCGTTTTGACGCGCGTTCAGATATTATCCTCAAGGCTACCGCGGAGTCCTCTAGCATGAATTCCTTGCCAACATAAAGATCCTCAGTGTTTTCGCGTACTATTACCATGTCAATATCATCCCGTAGGGCAGGCATGCCAGGATACGATTTGACGGGGCGTATATTCGCATAAAGGTCAAGCGTTTGGCGCAGTACTATGATTACATCGGCCGCGCTTTCACCCACCGGTGCCTTGAGGCACGCGTCAGATTCCCTGATGACAGATACAGTCTCATCGGGTAGCGCCCTGCCTGTCTCCTTTATGGCCGCGTCTCCCGCCTGGAGCCTTGTGATCTCAAGATCCAAGCCAGACACACTGCTGACTGCCCCAAGTACATCAGATACGGAATCAGATAACTCTGGGCCTATGCCGTCACCAGTGATAAGTGATATTTTGTACACGATTATTTCCAAATTCAATAGGATTTAATTGATTTGTCGGTTTATCCGTCCAGACATGTTACAGTCGTTATTGGTATAACCGTACACGGAAAGTGGTGATATCGTACCATTTAGTAGGAATCCTTGCTCATTTCAGTAAGGCATGCTGAACCAATCAAATGGCTGTGCCCAGAACGGATTCAACGTGTGATTGCATGAATACTGGTCCAAACAACGGCATCTGCCATACGTCAGACGGGTCTATCGGATCAGACAAAGATTCATCATCAGACAGGTCAAAGTCGAATAGATTTGTCAAGATTTGGTTGATCATGGTGATCGACTGTGCGATGGTAGCAAAAAAGACGGTATCAGTTGACAGAACAGAGGTGTCCGTCGACGAGTTGATGCCTGTCTCTGCCTGTCCGTTTTTTGCAAGTGACTGCGTCTGATTCGAATGATCAGATGCCAGCAGGTGCGACTCTGGCTTGCAGTCCGTTAAAAGATATTCGGTGTTCGAGCAGTCCGATGGCTCGGATATTTGCATGCCCTGTCCAGACGGGGCCGCGTCATTTGATACGAGTTTTGGAGAATCCTGCGATGCATTCAATGGTTGTTCGGTATTCGACGGTGGCTGGGATGGCTGCGCAGAGGTGGACGTGTGTCCTGCAGTTACAGATCCACCGTCATCACCCGCGGTTCCCATGATGGTGGGTTCTTGCGCATGCAGGCTCACATCATCTGAAACGACTGTTATCAGGGAGTCATCTGCATCAACACCGAGAAGCAGATCAAAGACTATCACCCCAGAGCATTGCTCGTGTGTGTAAAACACTAGCAGTGCCTGCTTGCCGCTCTTATCAGAAAGCATTATCTTGAGCGTAGACGAATCAGGCGGCACGTCCGTGAATTTAAAGGCGTATATCTTTGCAGGGACTGATTTTTTGATATGTGCAGAATGTGCCTCGATATCAGTGATGTCGACTCCTTTATGGACCTGATTCCCATCATGTATCGACGCGCTCAGATTGTCACCATATGTTCCTGCAACCAGTACAAACTTTGAATTCGCGCCGCATTGATCATAGGCCACCGCGACAGGACTCATAGTCAGTCCAGCACGCCCGCCGCTTGCCCCCTTGGAAGCAATAGGCTTGAAGGTATTGGCATCAGGAGAGTTGGACGATGACGATCCCTGTCCGGTGCCGGTAGGAGTCGAAGTGGTGCTTCCACCCGATGACGCTGCAGGTTTATCATTATTCATCACATTTACAACCGCCATATAGCCGGTCGCCGATGGTGTATATCCCGAGCCACTAGTCAGCATAGCGATAATAGAGCCGTCTTCCTCATCAACATTATCATCGATGGTCTGTACGGTATGGTTCTTGATGCCGGATGTGGGAATTGTGATGGTATGCTGCTGTACGATACCGGGTCCTGTATAGTTCCCATTCTGGGTTATGTCTATCGTTGCAGATAGCGGCAAGGTAGGTACAGGGGTGGCACGTATTGTGAATGTGGCATTTTGTCCCTCCGTTATCGGACTTTGGACCGCGGTGATGGATAGTATTGGGGTGCCAGGTGGCGGCTCGTCGTTGTCTTGGACCGTTATAGTTGAGCTTGCATTTGTCGCAGAAACAATATAGTTTTGAATGTTCGTGGCAATCTCGGCGGTAATAGAGCCGTTTGCCTCGTCGACATTATCATCGATAGTATCTAACTCATATGATACCTTTCCAGATGTCGGGATGGTTACATAATATGGCGTTATAATATTCGTATAATTTCCAGACTGTTCAAGATTCAAATTTACAAGAAATGACACTTTTGGCGGCGGATCTGAGGTGATGATAAATGTGGCACGATCTCCTTCAGTGATCGGAGTTGTATCCGGCTTGATAGATATGATCGGCTTGGCACTTGATACTTTGATTTTCACGATTTGTTCCGCATGTAAAGAGCCATCAGAGACATTAAAGGTAAATTGTTGTATTCCCACATCGGACTCTTGCGGTGTCCATTCAAACTCTCCCGAGGTATGATTTAGGTTTCCCAGCTTGGAATCATAACTATATGTGAGATTTTGTCTTGGAATGTCATCATCGGTACCCTGAATCCTGAATGAGATTTCTTTTCCCGCCTTGATCTCAAAACTTATGGGTTTCGGATCTGCCGGCTTGTTACCAATGGTAGTAAATCTTGGAGGTTGGTTTATCTCGTTTACTGTTATTGTAATGTCTTTATTAATTATGAAAGAATACAAAACGTCGTGTGCTCTCACCCTGACAGTATACGTGTCACCGTGCCCACCCTGCTCCTCTGAAGGGATCCACGACATTATACCTGTAACATTATTGATTCTGGGTATAGTGCCAGTTCTGTTGTCCTTGTTAACATCGTGACTCAATATAGTAAAGTTTGCAAGCCTGGTTGTGATTACACGGTACTTAATTTCCTCGGTTTCGTTGACTGTAACTGTGTCATCAGATTTAATTTCAGTGGGTATTATTTGTCCAAAGTTCTCTGGTACGCCTCTCCAAGTATTTATTATATTTCCACCCAGATCCGTGATAGCTCCTTTTTTGACCCACAGTTGCGCATTGGATTTAAACTTGTATATTTCTTGTAATTGGGTATCATTCAGTTTAAAGATCACCATATTGGTATCATTGGTACGATCAAATTGCGCGCCTGTAAGATTCAGGTGTTGGCCAGAGCTGTCAAAATACATGTGCTTTAACATGATTTGTGACACGTCCACGGTTTCAGTGAAATTGACGCGGAACATTCCCGTAGAGTCCATGGCAAACAATCCAAACACGTTTGGAGGGATATTGTCCGCCGCGAGTCGCCTGATGGGCAGATCCGATGATGCTACAGGGTTGCCTGTCAAGTCAAAAAATGCTCCCGCATCGATCCTAAGCTGGATGGAGGTAGTGTTTCCAATCGAGTTGCGCTGCTGTTCCGTAATGCGAAGTCGGATATCATAGGAATCATACGTGTTGTTAATATTAGCACCTGCAAGCTCTACCTCAGGGGTGACTCCAATAACGCTGATTTTTGACAGATCGGTACGAGAGAAATCCATGTGTTCGTCAAACTCAATAATAATTAACGACACTTCAGTATGCGGGTTAAATACGGCGCGGACCGGTTTTGGCGGGGTAGTGTCAACCTGCCCATACGCCGCGGGGAACAGTGTATCTGACGTCTCCGTATGCGCGCCTCCAATCAAGTCATATTCCAAACCGGATTCATACGACGTGGCGTATATTGTCATTACCAGTACGAATAACGCAACAACAGGTAGTGTCATTCGTGTCTTGTGCATGATTTCAAATATGCCGTCAAATGACCACGTATGATTAAATCGTGTTGTTTCCTTCAATATTACATCCATTATTTAATATAATTAGACAAGTTAGCATATTAGTTTAATTGTTTGTTGAATTCACGTAAAAACACCTTGATTTTAGCCTTTGGGATTACGGCACCGCATGCCTTGTCATGACCGCCGCCAGAACCACCTAGTTCGGCGGCCAGTGAGTTGATGATTTTACCAAGGTGGACCTTGCACGTACTGGCACCTCGGACCGATACGGCATAGACGCCATGCTCAACCCGTTCCTTGTATGCCACCCCGACGTCCTTGCCAGAGAGGCCAAGTACAAAGTTGACGGCCCCACCAGCCCCAGAGTCAAGGATCTCCATATGGCCTATGTTGGACATTTTTTTCATGCCTTGCTTGACCTTGACCATTATATCTGCCAGCTTTTCTACCTGTATCTGCGCAAATTCAAAGGAGTTTGGAATCTGATGGGGGTATTTTGAATCGGCCAGCTCGTCGACTAGATACAGCAGATAGTCGCCATCTTTTTGGTGCCCCACAACATTGTATGTAAGAACGGTGGCGCTGATCAGTACAAACTGCCTGTCATATATCTGCAACAGTTTTGAGCTAATCGTCCGGTCTTCCATATAGTCGGTTACCGCCGCGCATGCGGCTAGGAATGATGCACGCTCTCTTAGTTTAGATTTGAAGGAACTGTATATCAGTACCGAGGTACATTCCTTGACATTGTGAATCAGCCGCACCTTGATTTTTTCCAGTTGTTTTTTTATTGCTGGGTCGATATCATGATGATCAATATACGTGACTGCAACCCTTCGCTTTCGTAACTTTGTCATGATTTCAACGAACTGATCCTGATTCTTTTTGCTAAGGCCCAGATCACATATGTAAAGAGCCTTTAATTTTTCATCGTTTGATGCACGTTCGATCTCACTCATCAATCCATGATAGTCTGCGAGGACCGAATCTCCCCCAAACGCCTGCCTGATCAGCGCGGCAGAACCAATCCCATCTAAATCCTCCTTGTGCGAGATACAGATGGTTTTGGTTTTTTTGGTGACGGCCTTTGTAGTTTTTTTATCAATCGATCCGGTCATATGTAAGAAATCGAAATTCCCTCATTTAAACTAAGAACGACGGGATTTGTTCGAAAGATTGCCAAGCACCATAATTCTGGACTCTGTACATGTGTCATAAAACGACTTGCCGTCAAGCTGTGTGGACATGTCTAAATCTTGAAACTTGGCAAGATCTTCTGGAGTTGCATCAAGAATCAACCTGTCTATTTCCTTCATGTTCTGTCTTTCCTGGTATGACATGCTTTTAGGTGGAAAATAATTCTTATAGTAGGCAGCTTTGCTTGTTTAGACAAAAAACTAAATTTCTTGACCAGTATATGCACGCCTGCAACCAATCCTGTGACATGACGTCACAGGTAACTGTTATCATGGTTTTGAGATCATTTTGGCACAAGTTCAGGATACAGTGCAAAAATCTAGGCACGACGTTAGCAGTTACCGTCGCAGTAAAAATACACCATTCATCAGATTCCAGGCAGGCGTGTTTTAAGGAATCAGCGCATCAAAAATATCAGACCAGACTCGTTATCCAAGTATCACATGACACAATTGTAGTACATGCGCGCGCTTGGAACCCAATAATATGCATGAAAAAAGGTATAATAGTAAAATCAGGATGATGGTGTCATGGAAACCAAGAACATTGGCCTTCGAGGGATTCCCGTGGCAGATACGCGTATCTCCAACATAAACGGGGATGAGGGGAAGCTCATCTACAGAGGATATGATATTTTTGAATTGGTAAAAAATTCAACGTTTGAGGAGACCGCTTACCTGCTGTTACATGACGACCTACCTACGAAAAACCAGTTGGGAAGCTTTGTAAAAAAGCTCAACGACGCAAGATGGATTCCAAAACAGATGCAGATCAACATGGGCAACTGGAGAAAGGATGCAGACCCCATGGACATGCTGCAAGCGTTCGTGGCGGCATTGGCAGGATACTATGATGAGGAGTTTTATAATAAAGAGTCCAGCTATGACAGAGCAATTAATCTCATAGCCAAGGTCCCCACCATCGTTGCAAGCTGGCAAAGGATCAGAAACGGGCAGGAGATTGTGGATCCCAAGCCGGATCTGAACCACGCGGCAAACTTTCTCAACATGATAACCGGGCAGGTCCCAGACGAAGAGGCCGCAAAGATTTTCGACACGTGTCTGATCCTGCATGCGGATCATACCTTTAACGCGTCCACGTTTGCGGCAAGACAGGTGGCATCAACGCGCGCGCACATGTATTCTGCCGCGAGTGCCGCCATAGGAGCCCTTAGCGGCGAGTTACACGGTGGCGCCAATTACGAGGTAATGAAGATGTTGCTGGATATAAACACGGTCGACAATATAGGGCCATGGATCAAGCAAAAGATCAAAGACGGGCAGCGAATCATGGGGATGGGTCATGCCGTATACAAGACGTATGATCCAAGGGCGACGGTTCTAAAAAAGTTGTCAGGAAAGCTTGCCGCAAAGACCGGCCAAGACTGGTTTAAAATTACAGAGGGTGTAGAGGCCACCACGATTGCAGAGATAAAGTCCGAGAAGAATATGGACATCTACCCCAACGTTGATCTGTACAGTGCCTCAATCTATTACATGCTAGGCATCCCGATGGATCTGAACACTCCAATATTTGCAATATCCAGGGTTGCAGGATGGGCGGCGCATATAATCGAGGAAAAATTTGCAGAGGCCGCGCCCAAGCCGGCCCTGTACAGGCCAAAGGCAGTCTATGTCGGAAAATACTGCGGCCCCGAGGGTTGTGAATACAAGCCGCTGGATCTAAGAGTAGAGTTTTCCTAGTTTTTAGATCTTATCCATTTCTTTGCCTTTGCGTCCATGTCTTGCTTGTAAAGCACCTCAAATACCATGTCGTAAAATGTTATTCCTTTTTTGCGCGCTTGGGCATCAAGCCACTTGATTCCATATGCAAGCTCCGGATCATATTCAGATATCCGGACTAGCTCATCGACTATCTTTGTAAAGAAGGCACGTGATTCAAGCATGGATCAATGTTCTGATTTATGATCATAAGGGAGACATTCAAATTATATAGACAAAAAACCCCGTTTTGATTGACTTGTTAACCATGCCGACAAGTGCGATCAGGGCATAAAATGCATCTAGGACATAAATCGAAGGGGATTTAGCCCCTAATCCCACAATATAATCAGTGAACGGACGGATCTCTTTTAGTCTAGACAAGAAGCTCATTTTACTGGTGCTTGCGGCATCATTGATTGCAACAGGGGTTACTGCCGCACTGTCATTGAATTTGATCGATGGCATATTAAAAGAGAAGATCAAGGCCGAACTAGTAGAAGAGTCAAACGTACGCGGTAACGCAGTCAAGATTTTATTGGACAACAGAATCAGCGAGGTTTTTTCCCTGGCATCTAATACCCGGATAAGGGACACAGTCATCGAGTTGAACCGGTATCCGGATATGAATTCACGAGAATCAAGGATTTTAGAGGCAGAGATCCCGATCAAGGTGGAGATTAGAAACTTTCAGCTTGGCGAGGGACGACAGATCGAGCTGGCAGATGTTGCAATATTTGGCAAGAATCTAGACGTGTACTTTGTTTTAGAGGATAAAAGCTGGCTTTTGCAGACAGAGACGATACTAGAGTTGGCAGACGGAAAAATGATGGAGTTTGTCCAGGATTCAGAGAGGCAGAGACAGTTGGTCATAGCCATGCCGATCATGGACAATCAGAGCGGCGGTACGGTAGGCATGGTTGTAGCCATAATGAATACTAGAAACCTAGACAGGATTCTAGACAGCCGAGAGGGCCTCTACCAGACAGGCGAGGCATACATTGTCAACCAAGACAGGATCATGATCTCAAAGTCAATATTCGTAAAGGATGCCGAATTCAGCCAGGTGGTGAATACGATTCCGGTTGCCGCATGCTTTGAGGATCATGACGAGATCCATGGAGAGACGTACGAAGATTACAGGGGGGAGAATATCTTTGGAATCTCTTACTGTCAGAGCGGTTATGGATATGTTGTCTTGACCGAGATTGATGAAAATGAAATCTTGTTGCCGCTTTTTGACCTGCGGGAAAAAATCATCATATCAACTGCAGGAATAATGATAGCAATTAGTATAGTGGCATGGGGTCTGTCAAGAAGGCTGTCGGGACCGATTAAAAGGCTGACTGACGCGTCACGCAAGATTTCGGAGGGAAATTTTGCAGTCAGGACCAACATCAAGACGGGCGACGAGATAGAGGAACTGTCATACTCGTTTGATACTATGGCAAAACGACTACTAGAGTCCGAGATTGCCCTAAGCAGACAGAAGGAGATCATCAAGCAGCAAGAAGACATACTGCTACGGTTCTCAGACAGGATGGAAGATGCATGCGTATGCTTTATCGACATCAAGGAATCAACAAAGATTTGCTCGGGGCTAACGGATGCAGAGAGTACCAGCATGTACAGCATATTCATCAATTCGATGGCATCCATTATCAGAAAATATAATGGGATAATTGTAAAGAATGTAGGCGACGCACTGCTGTTCTACTTTAAGATTGATGACATAGCAGATCAGGGAAGGTTTCGGAATGTGTTGGATTGCGGAATGGCATTAATTGATCATCATGAGGAGCTGTGCAGTCACTTGGAGGGCAAGAAACTTCCAAGAATAGACTATAGAATCAGCACGACGTTTGGGCCCGTGAGCATTGCAAGTGTTTCAACGTCAGAAATAAGCGACATATTTGGTTCAACAGTTAACCTGTGCGCGAAGATCAACGCGTATGCCCTAACCAACGGACTAGCAATAGGAGAAAGAATGTACGAAAAGGTAAAAGGCCTAAAGGGATTCAAGTATGCAAACATTAGTGATTTTCAAATATCCGAAAACCAAGATCTTAAAATTTTCAGTGTGAATCGTGCCTAGATTATTCAATTGTTATGCAAATGCAAGATTAGGTTTATTAGATAAAAGAAGTTCATTGCAAGCATGGCTAGTATAGACAAGGCGGCAATCGGATGGACGATTGCCATCGTGGCAATAGGCATAGGAATTGCACTAGCAGGACCCGGATTTAATTCCGGTTCAACACCCACAACACCGGAACCAGCAATGTCTGATGTAATGACGTCTGAGATGGAGGAGACCATGGAGGAGACCATGGAGGAGACCATGGAGGAGACCATGGAGGAGACCATGGAGGAGACCATGGAGGAGACCATGGAGGAGACCATGGAGGAGACCA
>CAZDQM010000005.1:0-44833 GCA_964507825.1 uncultured Nitrosopumilaceae archaeon
CTTTTGATCCCAGTCTCCTCTGACACCCTTTATCAGGGAAATGACTCCTGCAATGATTAGCCCGATGACTAGGGAAAAGAAGAGCGCCTTGTAGGACAACTCCGAGTCACAGCTTGTTTGTTGAGGGGGCCGATCCTCGAAATATTCATAACAATCTCCAAACTCTTGGGACTCGATTGTGGCCGCATTGTATTGGGAACCAAACACTCCAAGCACTAAAAACCCCACAAAAATCAACACAACACCCGCTAGTATGAACCGCATGTCGCTCATGCCGTAATTTGAATTACATCATATTTACTCTTTGGCATATCTCTTGTGTACAAGGTCAGGTCGTCAGATGCATGATCAGTCTTTGATACGGGATTTGTGAACCATGGGACGACTCTTCCTGTATGAACCAGCCTAAAACGGTTTGACCAATTGGCCTAACATATTCCATCGCAACATTTTGATCTTAGCATTTTGCGACAAACCGCATGGGAGACGGAGAGGCCGCGGTACTGCGGAGGGAGATGGCGACACTGCACACTAGGCTTGATGAGGCGCAAGCAATGATCATGTCTTTGAAGAAGATGTTGGAGGAGAGAGATGCAGAGAATGTAAGGCTCAAGGCCCGACTTGCCTATTATGAGGCACTAGGCATGCCGACGTCATAGCCCTCGCGTTACAACACAAAACGTGCGGCGTTTAGGAAGGACCGCAGCGAGGATCCAGTTGGCAATCCGGGGGGACAAAAAGAAGTCAGGTGAAGGTAGCGGGACGGCATCAACCAGTGCCATCTTGTCTGACGATCTGACCTTGTACGTGGAACCTGTGTCCAAATGTGTGAGCAGTTATGTAACAAACTCAAAAGTAGCGTTCTCATCCTAGTGGTGTCTCGCCCATTATAACACAAAATATCATCACAAGACGCGCCAGCATATTGGCACGTATTCACCTCTTTTGCACTAGCAATTTTTTGAGGTTGTCCAGTGAAATTTCATAAAATTCCCCCATTGTTGTCAAAAACTCCTCAAACTGCCTCTCTGTCATCTTGCAGCTGTTCAGGTATGATTCCCACGTTACCTTTGTCCGATTCCCTGATATTTTTTTCAGTGATATAGTTGCAACATAAGCCCTTAGGGGAAGTCCCGACACGGCCACATATGTAAACGACTTGCCGGTATTCCACGCAACAACATGCTCTTCTATTTTATTGCCGTCTTCAAACTCAATATTCCTGACGGCGCCTATACCGCGCCTGACTCTAGTCATGAAACTACACTTTTTTACACCTGCGGCCCACTTTGTCACAGCTGTGATATCACTTATGGTCCTCCACATCGCGCTATTAGAAGACGTAATGACGACTGACTTTGTTATGGAACCCGAATGAAACGTTTTACTCATAGGGTACTGACACTGTAATCACGTATTAAATTTTGCAGGCCAGATCCAAAGTCGACCTGATCAATCATATAGTACGTGTTGGCTTGATCCGTATCGCCTAGATGTACTTGTAATCTCTTGTAGGCAGTCAAGCCAGCGATTCTGCCATGTTGAGATATATGAGAATATATTGCACATAATCTCCACTGCATGCAGTCCTGCAAGACCGCAACCTCAAACACTTTTCCCCTGAATCAAAGATACTCCAAATATGCCATAATACCATAAAACCAAAATTTTGATATGATTCCCCATACCGGATATCCACAAAACACGCAGGCGCTCTCCTAAATATTCATGACTCAAATTCAGTATATAATTCCCATCTAACACATTTAATCCCCTACCTACAACATAAGAAAATGGTGTTTGGATGGGGCAAGAAAAAGGCAGAAAAGGAGAACCCACCCACTGTAGCGCAAGAGATCACGATATCTGACGTCCTCACGCATGTGGATGCCATGTATAGGCAAGAGTCCGAACGACTCGTGGAACAGACCAAGAAACTAGTCTTGCCAATATCTGACCACATAGAGTCGCTGTTAAGGATTGCAACGGAGCTCGAAAAGGACAAGCTTGACACGGATGATGTCGATACCAACATTGATACCATAGTGCAGCGCGGCAAAGCGCAGGTCCTCGACAAGATCAAAAAAGAGGCGGCAAGAAACCTTCCGGATATTGACTCGGTAAACGCCGTCCGCGAGTTTAACCAGACCGCATCCCAAATCCTCGCAAAGATAGGTGGTGTTCTTGGCAAGCAGACCCGCGTCATCCACATATTTGCCAAAAAACACGCTGGCAAGCTCAAATTTATCCTGGAAAGATTCAAAGACGACGTTGATCATTCAAATCGACTACTTGGACGATTCGACGAGTTTGAACGCAACAAGAAAACGATTTCAGAACTATTATCAAAGCTTGACTCTGAACACTCTTCCATACAAAACAATCTTGAAAAAATATCAGGCCTCAAGAAATCAGCTGCGGCCGACGCGCAGAAACGAGATTCCATACAGCATGACATCGACGACTTTATGGCATCTGCCAAGTACGAAAAATACACTGCAATCCAGACAAAACTATCCAATCTAGATACAAAAAAATCCCAAATCAAAAGCCAGATCAACAATCAAACCATATTGATCTCAAGACCCGTCTCAAAATACGAGTACGGATCCGCGCTAGACAAGGAAGACAAAATCCTAGTTGAAAAATTCCTCTCATCTCCCTTTGACGTATTCCTTCCCGAAAACAGGGCAGGAATCATGACCATCCTAAATAATATCAAAAAGGCGATTAATCAGAACCATATTTCCGTCAAGGAACCTGCCAAGACCCTCTCATATATCGACGATATTATATCCGGAGTTGACAGCTTTATCGAGTCAGTAAACTCTGTTACCATGGAGCGGCAACGCCTGCATGAGGAATTAAAGACGCTGGATCTAGATATACTAGAGGGGTACCAAAAACAGCATTCCAAATTATCTGAAAATATCGACTTTGCTGAATCAAGAACAAGGGAGCTCCACTCTGAGATCCGCGCGCTAGAGGCAAACCGACCCTCGTACATACGCGATACAGAATACGTCATCAACAGGATGGGCCACGTCAGGTTTACGATACGTGATACGCCATGATATTCAAATCAAAGAACTTTGAACGAAAAGTAACATTATCTGTGAACGCCCGGGACGGAATCCTCTCATTTTGCAAAATGAACCACCCAAACGAGGCTATACTGATTCTCAAGGGCAAGTCAAAAAACGGCAACGTACTAGTTGACAGCCTTGTAATCCCACCGTTTGCCGAAACTGGCACTACGTGGGCCGGATTCCCGCACTCTTTTCTGCCACTAGATACGTCATATATCGGGGTGATGCACTCGCACCCGACCGGAGCCGCACAACCATCACTAGAGGATCTGCAAAATTTCTACGGCCTCGTCTCCGTAATCGTCCAGTCCCCGTATGAAGACGGGGATATCTTTGCATGGGACAGAAACGGCGACAAGATTCCGGTAATTCTTCCCGAAAGCCCGGATCAGGCCTAATTTCATCGATATCTTCAGGTGCCGTTGATACAGGTACCACGTACAGGTCAAGCCGACTAGGGTATCATACCTGACTCAACACATTAGGGTATGAATCTCGAATCAACCTGAGTGTGTACACCTCTTGAATAATTACCTTTTATAATCTGCCAACCCATACAGAGGCATGGTTGAATTTGACGCGACAGAGGCTTTCATCAAGGATGCGCATGATTGTGATAGTATAAAAAAAGCATTGGATGCCGTCGCGGAAACCGGGAAATACGGTATAGACTATGGCAGTGACTTGAAAAAAGCGCGAGATATTTTGAAGCAGCGTAAATTCGATCTGTGTTGTGATAACTAAATTGAACCGACGCGGCGCGGTATCCATCAAAGCACTACAGGACGCAATACCATTAGGTGATGATCTGTTATTCTTATCGATATTTGGCAGTCAAGTAAGGGATAATACGAAACCGGACAGCGACTTGGATGTTTTATACGTTGTACGTTCTTCAAAGGTGATATGTTCTAAAACAATACGGGACATAATAGAGATACCTGGGGGGGTTGAAAAATCTTCGATAATACCACATGGTGTCAACACAATATCTAGAACCGCCAACCTGTATGGCTCTGTTGAGTATCATGTATTGCGCGAAGAGGGCGCCAGAACATTATTCCGGTCACCTGACTTCCACGTTGATATCACACCATACATTGACTATGAGCTTAGTGCCAAACAGTGGCTGCAAAACGCGAAGGGTATAATATTTGGCGACTGGGCGAGTACGCGTGGTGAAGAGTGTCTCTGCTTGTATATTGGCGTAGGTTACGTGTTACGTTCACTTCTTATGAAATGTAGGATAGATTTTTCGTTCACGCGTGATATACGTGTATTATACTACATGCTTCCATCTAATATGAGACCGCCACTTGATGTGCAACTGGCCGGTGACATTCTGTCTATATATGACAAAGACCGTACATGGGAGGGATGGCACAACATCAATATTTCTGAGACAAAAAGTATGGCTGAACGCGCTTGCGGGTTTGCGGATAAAATTTTACAGTCTAGTGTATTGCAGCCCGTTTAAACCATGCTGGGTTGGTATGGGATCGGAACCGTTTAAGGGTTGTAGTGTCGAGAAATAATGTCACCCCCCGGGGATTGTGACATAGCTTTTCTTGCATCATGGCCCGATATCATCTTTTAGCTAATACTTTCTGAAGACGAGATCCGCCCCCGACCAATTCAAGAATGTGCAGGTTTTTACGCTACGGTACGCGGCATACGCTGGGGATGCACCCACAAAACGGCGAAGGTACGTGTCAGTTCAATCGTCGTCTTGGTGGGACTCTCCGTCCGGAATCTTCCTATTCTCGAACGCGTTGACCGGACTCTGACCGTGCAGGCTTTGGTGCGGCCAGTTGTTGTAGTATTCGACAAACCGGGCAGTGAGTTCCAGCGCGGTGTCATCCAGTACACCAAACGGGGCCGCCGTGCTAGGTGGGACCGCGACATCCATGAACCTCACAATCTTGTACTTGTACTCCCGGAACAGCCGCTCTATCTTGCCGTTTGTCTAGGGGTGACCTGCGCGCGCTAAGATGTACCTTGCATCATTGTCCATGACGTGCCGCTCAAACTCTGTGTATTCATTTATGTCCTTTTTGTGGACTCTGGCGTAGAACTAGGTGCCGTGGTTCCTCAGCACGGAAATACGGGGCGCCGTATGCATTGCAGGCCTCTTCAAATACTATTATCGCGTTGTGCGACTGGGGCATTCTTGAATATCCCTCCACCCTGTGATGAATCTAGACGAGTCGTCCTCGTACATTACCCGCCACCGCCCGTCGGATAACTGTGTATAGTCTGTGTGCCAGAGTGTGTTGCTGTGCTTGCGCTCGTACCTGGCGTATCTGTATCATCTATTCTTGCCTGCCTCCTCGCGCGCGTCCCTCGGCCAGCAGTACTGCGTACGACGTCCCTGGCCAGGTGGCACTTGGCTGCGCGGTCCGCATATTCGTCGTTGAGGTGGCGATATACGTCACCGGCGCATCTCGGAACCGCCGCGGCCGCGTTGACCCTCGCATGGTATTCCCTGCGTCCGGGCTCTCCGTTAGAGTTACCTGCCCGAATGTCTTGGAAGGTGAAATATGTCGCCAATCCTGATATTATTGAACTTTTTCCATATGTACAGCGCATCAAGCGTGTCGAACTTGCATACTGGCCTCTTTCCCCTTTAAAGCACCCCTTTGCACTATGCGGCGCGTCTCCCGCCTTTGCTCCCGTATGTTCAGAACTGCAATTGTACGTGTCATTGCATGTCTATCTGTGTCTTGACTCACATCAGGGTGACCTGATTCCCCGACTCCTCGCCGGCGCCGAAATACGACAAACTTTATAACTCTTTTAAAAGGATTATCACTGTGATAAATTACAAAGGTTATCTTATCTTTCTGTTTGCATCACTGGCAGTCAGCATAGGGCTGCAGATGATCCTTCCACCCCCGTACGGCCTCGGGGTGGCGCTTGCACTATTCATAATCTTCCCGTTATTCCTTAGGCGCCGTTACATGAACCGCATGCGCGGAGGTCTTGGCGGCTCTGACTCTGGCGGTGGCGGCTTCTTTGGCCTCGGACAGGGAATGAACCGAAACACCGTACGTTACGTCTGCCTTGTCTGTAACCACAAGTACAAGGGCGGCTCGTGTCCGCGATGCGGCTCCAAGATGAAACGCGCTGATTTCTGACATGTCCCTTGAATCGTTGCGTCAAAAGGTAATCTTTCAGAATAGCATAGATGTCTGGATAGCTCTAGCTGATGACAAGGATATACCCTGGAGAAATATAGAAAACTATAAAAAATTCATCGCATACCTGTCCGAAAACAACCTTAACCTCAAGGCGTTCACCCTGTGCGCGCACGAGGCAGGCGCCGTCGATCAGGAAAAGACAGACTTTGTCGAGGAGCTCGCCCAGATAAAGGCTCAAGAACCAAACGCGGCGACATATACTATTCGTCTAACTAATGATGCCCTAGGTATAATCCGCGGATTCTCAATCTAGATCATCTTTTCAACCTAGGATTTGCTATTGTATCAAGCGCGTTTCCAATAAAGACAAAGGCGAGACCAGTAATTGCAATCATTATTCCGGGCGGCATTATCCACCACCAGAGCCCCCTTGCGGCCGCCCCGTACGTGCTTGCATCGTGTAATATCTGCCCCCACGTCGGAAACGACGGGTCGCCCAGACCTAGAAAGCTTAGTCCCGCCTCCGTGGTAATTGCCGCTGGAACCGAGATTGCAACGCTGGCAAAGGCGTACGGGAGCAGCTGCGGCAGGATATGTCTAAGAATTATCCGCGAATCCTTCTGACCCATCATCCTTGCCGCATCAACGTATCCGCGCGTCCTGATCTGCAGCGCCATGCTTCGCGACACCTTGGCGATTCCAACCCAGCCGAAGATCATCAAAAAGCCGATCATGACAAAGATGCTATTGCTTATGGTCACTGCCAGTATAATTAAAAACGGAAGCGCCGGCAGCGCATAGATTACATCATTGAACCTCATCATCGTTTCATCTGTTGCCCTGCCCTTGAATCCGGCATACGTGCCATAAAGCAGGCCCATGGCAACAGATCCTATGGATACTGCCAAACCGATAAAGAGCGCCAGCGGGGTCCCCCACAAGAGTCCTACTGCCAAATCCCGCCTAAGCTCGTCAGTACCCATCATCCCAAACGTCCTTCCGCCAAGTATGAACCGAGATTCCGTGATATCCGCGTCATCCTGGCCCAGTATATTGACGACGAAGATATAATCGCCCTTTAGCGGCACATGCTCACCGGTCTTTGAAAATATCACCTCCTCTACCGAAAGCCGCGATATCTCAAAGTCATATGTGCCGGATTCCAGTGCCAGGTTCTTCTTGATCAGCGGATCCGTTGAGAATATCTGCTCGCTATGAGTCGCGCTAGATTGGAGGTGCGGCAGGGACGTCCTCATCAGGTCCAGTCGAATCCCGTCGGGCCTGATCACTGACATTTCCAGTATGGGACTTGATGTGTATTCTAGGCTCACGTCGTATATGAAATCGCCTGGAAACTGATCGTACTCAAATTTTACGGGATACTGTAGCGTTATTGAATTGATAGAGCCGGATCTATATTCATGGATATAATGATTATATATAATCAGGTGTTCGGGTATCTTTTCACTTGAAAACACGTTGATCCATGACGGCATTGCCGTTTTTGGGTACGATATCCACTTTGCAGGGTTATTCCACTGCTCAAAGGTCTCAGCTGGCACCGCCACTAGCGTGGCCATCGATACTAGGAACAGCGCTCCTAGTATTGCAATTCCTGCAATCCCCATCTTACTGCGCAAAAATTCGCGCCTAGTCTCTGACGGTGTGACGCTCAATTCCCGGTCCTCACGCGCGGATCAAGGTACCCGTACAAGATATCTGCAATAAATATACTTGCCAGAAAAAAGACCGTCAGGACGTACGTGGCCCCTATAATAATTGGCAAATCCATCACCGATATGGCCTCAAAGTATAACCTGCCCATGCCGGGCCAGTCAAAGACCGCCTCGGTTATTATGGCCCCGCCAAGGGAGCCTGAAAGGCTTAGTGCCAGTATAGTTACAATCGGCGGCGCCGCGTTTTTAAGCGCATGCGAGTAAATGATTCTCTTTTTGTTGATTCCGATGGCCTTTTTTGCCGCTATAAAGTCCTCCTGCATGATTCCGACCATGAAATTCCTTACTAGGTACGCCCAGGCGCCAAAACCAATCATTACGATGGTGATTAGGGGCAGTGCCATGTGGTACAGTAACAGTGCCGGATAGCTGGGATCATCTACGGGTACCGTCGGCGTGGCCCTAGCAGGGAATATCTGGTACGTAAACGCAAACAAAAATATCATCAACAGGCCAATCCACCATACAGGAAAACTGGAGCTGATTATTGCAAAGGTCGACGTGATCTTGTCTATACCGGATCCCACACGGCTTCCAGATAACGCCCCGATGAATATCCCGATCAGTGAGATTATTATCGTGGCCGTAGTAAACAGCAGAATCGTCCTTGGCAGCTTTTCATACAGAATATCCCTTACATCTGACGAGCCGGCATCGCTTGTCAGAAACGTGGCGTGCCCAAAATCCAGGGTTAAGATTTTGTACATTGCAAGTCCAACCCTTTGCGGCGAGTACCACGGCTCGTCTAGCCCAAGCGCCTTGATCCTTCGGTCTATCTGTTCTTGTATATACTCTTCGAACTCTTCTGGGCCTGCAAAGCTTTCTGCCACCGCCGCATTCTCGGCAATCTCCGTTCTTACCTGTATGGTGACACCCTGCTTTAGTATTATATCCATATTAGAGCCCACAAGCAGGATTGTAATCAATAAAGTGGCAAGTAGTACCCCGAACATGGTAGCCATCCTTGTTGCCACGAACCTCTTGTACCCCATGACACTGTACGGCTATACCGCATCTAATATCTGTACAGGAATAGCAAGTCGGCATCTTCGTACCTTGAACATTTCTGGCACACTGTAATCCCGGAATCCATTATATAGCGGCAAATTCATGACACAAAATATGCCCTAGATAGTGGCAAAAAAAGCGCGCATATTTTATCTGACTTGATATAACAAGATGCACGTGATAACATTGCATGTAAAACCGACAATCAATTGCATCTGCATAACGGGAAAAGTGCAAAGATGAGCAAGTTGGCAACAGAGGCAAATGTGGAAATTATAAAATTTCGTGACGCGGTCGATATTCCATCAACGACTCATGCGACATTTGGTCTTTACCGGTATCCTGCCAAGTTCATCCCACATGTCATCGAGTATATCCTGGAAAATTATGCAGATCCAGGGAGTACAATCTTTGACCCGTTTGGCGGCTATGGTACCGTCGGCACCGTGGCTAAGATACACGGCCACGACTATGAGATGTGGGATCTTAATCCCATGCTCGGTATCCTACACCCTATTGCCACAATGAAGCCGATTAGACTCAACATCCAGAATATAATAACAAAAATGAAAGCGTCGCGCAAGGAGTTCATTCCCGAGTGGAAGAGGCACGTAAATTGGTTTGAGGACGAATTTCTGCCGTTTCTGTACCGGATATGGGGTCACTATCATTCCATACAGGACAAAAAGATCAAGATGATTCTGACGATACCACTACTGAAAACGACACGCTACTTTTCTTATGATGACATGCAGAGGCAAAAACTATCTCGGTCACCGATCTCAATCAAAAGGATAGAAAACCTGCTTGAATCCGACTGGAGGAAAAAGTTTTTCCAAATGCTTCAAAAGGATATAGTCCGTGTCCAAAACGGAATAAGCGAGTATGAAATGATGCGACCCAAAAGGAACAAATCCAAAACAAGGACCGGAATCGACGTAATGTCTGAGCCCCTGACAGAGAACAAGGACATTTTAATCACATCTCCGCCGTATTTAATGTCACAGGAATACATGAGGCAGGCCAAACTTGATCTATTTTGGCTGGGTTTTTCTGAAGAAAAAATACGAAACCTATCCAGGCTGGAGATACCATACAGGAATGTAGAACCATGTGTCATTAATTCACCCACTTATGAAAAATGCCTGAGCAGACTCAGGGAGGATCATATACGAAAGACATTTCAGAATTATTTCTGGTGTATAATAGGCACTTTTACCCGACTGCAAAAAAAGATAAACTCGCGCATGTTCATCTTTGTAGGACACAGCAGCATTCGGGGCAACATAATCCCGATTGACCAGATACTAGTCGAGCACCTTTCTAGAATAGGATGGCTACATGAAAAAACATTATCAGACAAAATAGTGAGCAGGCAATTGTTCTCGTATTCTGTGAATCCGGCCTCAAAAATCCGTGATACGCGTACACCGTTTGAAAACCTGATTATATTAAAGCGGACATGAATGTCTAATCGGATATCAGAAAATGTTTCAACTTGGAAGATATCTGGCATTGCGGCCGTTGGCAGATTACCAGATGGTTTGATGCATGATGAGCTACAATTCTGGCCTCTATATCTGCAACATGCCCGATGTTGTAATCGTTTGGCCAGTAAATTACACGAAAATGATTCTATTTTTGAATGTGGCCGCCCTGTCCACGATCTTTACGGGTCCATGTGATCGCCGCGATACAATACACGTGATCGCCGTGTCCAGAACCGGATATCTATAGCAACACTTGCACATATCACAAAGTCGATGAAATTCTCACGAGTTTACTCCATCATCGATTTTGTAATATTTACGAGCGTCGCTATATCCGTAAGGGATCAGATGGGCGGAAGCCCTGAGGCGACGCGCCTAAATCTTATGAGCAGGGAGGAGAAGCGGGAGAATCCGGTGTATTGGAATGCCCGTATAGGCTACGGCATGCACTTGCTCGTGGAAAGTGTGTTTTCGGCGTTCAAGTGACTGTTCGGAGAGCATCTGATGGCCCTCAAGTAAGAAAACATCGTGCAGGAGGTAATGCTCAAGATGATTCAATACAACAAGTGGGGGGACGAGTCGATCGCGCGGGAGGCGTGATGCCATGACGAGATGACATCCATGTCGCCGTCTGATGGGTACTTGGTAGTACATAGATGGCGAATTAGGAAACACAGCATCTCATGGAATATGTATATAGTGCGCAATAATCATGTACTTTGGAGGATTGAATTGGCTCAAAAGGACCACTTACATAATGCATTCATGTTGATTCGATGTACAAAATCACGTCACACGAATTGCAAGCCTGTACGTAATATGCTTATGAAGAACTTCTCAAATGTATTGCAGTCATATACAACAAACACCAATGTGAATGGCATTGATTATTGTGTTGCAGCCAAGGCATTAATCAAAGCCTCCGAAGTTACAGAATTTCGCCAAAATATAAGTCGTCTAAAAAGTGACTCTTCTAGGCCTGTTGGCATATCGGAGCTAAAATTACTTATCTCCAATTAATAGTAAATTCTTGTGATTATTATGGAGATTTTGTTACTGACTACAAAGGCCCATCAGGATGACGTTATTGCATCAGTAAAACGAAAGTGAAAGATCAAGCAGTATGTCAAACGTATGCAGCCCTATCATGATCCTGACGCCAAAAGTTATTGTGTACTAATAATTTATAACAAATTTTACTTGTCCGTAAATCAACACAAGGAACTTGTCAACTACTTGAAATGCATAAACTACGTAAAACAAGTTGATGTAATCCAAACCATACCCGAAAAGCATGTCGAAAATTATAAAGATCAGGATTGTAGGTTCTTTTTTGATATTGACAGCACTATAACACCAGGTCCTCCTGGAATTTTATCAAAAATGACTAGACCCTTGATTGCACTCTTAAAATCTAAAGAGTACTGGATACATTTCGCCACTGGCAGGAGGGATAGTGATCTCCATGAGCTAATAAAACAACTTGAAACCGAACCTGAAGGAATAGCTGAAAATGGGGGAATAATCATACTAAGCGAATCACGTGACATGCCCTTTGGACATCGAGAGGAGCCAGATAAAGCATTCCGTTGTCTGAAAGAGCGATATGGAACTCGTGTAAAACAAGATATCAGACAGGGATCTAGACGCACCGAACGAATAATTCTGAATAATTTAACTAAGCAGGAATATGAACAATGCACCAAAGAATACAGTGTCGATGTTTTGGCTAGCAAATCTTCTTATCATATTGTTGAAAAAAATATCAACAAAGGTACCGCTTTGCGCAAATTAATACAGATGCGCCAATGGGATAATGACTATATAATAGGGGTAGGCGATAGTGATCTTGACATACCTCTGTTTGACGAAGCCAATGCAAGCTTCGCAGTCGGAAATGCCTCCGTATCGGCAAAAGAAAGAGCAACTCATACATTAAGTAACAACTTTGAGCAAGGAGTAAAAGAGATGATCGATACTTGGTTTGGTAACCTACATCCCAATCGTCGTTCTCAAAATATCTCGTGTATGTAACTGTTCTTTCTCATTGTTGGTTCTGACAAACTCTGTGTATGCAATTCAGAAGTGTTTTTGTGGAACTTGTAACGTGTAATGCCCCATCTTTGATACCTGTAATAAATCGACAGATTATTTTGTAAACGCGATTGCTAACCAAATGTTCGACTGTTTACCTTTTTGTCTAATTTCTACATAATTTCTCTGTTTTTGCGTATGTAGCACTGGCGTGAATTTGTGGCCTTTTCTAGATCTATGACGTTACGAACAGGTACAGACTTGAGTTTTGAATGATCGTTTTCTACTTGTAATTTAGTAGCGACAAACCATATTGAAAGGCCCGCATAGGCTACGGCATGCACTGGCTCTTGGAGAGTGTATTTTCGGCGTTCAAGTGACTGTTCGGAGATCATCTGATGGCCCTCAAGTAGGAAAACATCGTGCAGGAGGTAATGCTCAAGATGATTCAATACAACAAGTAGGGGGACGAGTCGATCGCGTAGGAGGCGTGATGCCATGACGAGATGACATCCATGTCGCCGTCTGATGGGTACTTGGTAGTACATAGATGGCGAATTAGGAAACACAGTTCCTATTTGAGTCACTAAAATGGGATGGGCCCGATGAGATTCGAACTCATGACCTTTCGATTATCAGTCGAACGCTCCAGCCAAGCTGAGCTACGAGCCCACTAAATCAATGCACGACTGCGTGAATTTAAGTTTAATTTTCCTTCCACTTGATGGAACATCCGATGGATGGGTCAAAATCCTTTTCAATTCTTTTTCCTGATAGCATGGCGTCGATATTTTTAATCATGGTCTTTTCACCGGCCGTATCATCAGGACTCATGGCATCGTCTATCCTCCCATGAAACACCAGCCTGTGATTTTCGTCAAATAGAAATGGATCCGGCGTACACATCGCCCCGTATTTCCTAGCTATATCCTGTGTTTCATCTATGAGATAGTCGAATTTGATCTGCTTTTCTTTGACCACCTGCTTCATTGCATCAAAACTGTCCTCTGGATATCCTACCGTATCATTGCTGTTTATACCCACTATGGAGATTTTGTCGCCGAACCTATCCTGAATCTCATTCATTGCATCAATCTTGGCTTTTACATACGGACAGTGATTGCACATGAAAATTACTAGCAACCCGTGTTTTGATCTGTAACTATCTCGCGAGTGGACTGCATCATCCGTACCTGTCAGTTCAAAGTCCGGGGCCGAATCGCCGGGCCTTAGTTTGATCTGGGATTCTAGCAGTACCATGCTATTACACCGATCCCTTCCAATAAAACCCTTGACAAACCATCATGAAATTCCAAGGATAACAATTAAAATCGGCATATGATTCATTTCTATAGTGGGCTGGTAGTATAGCCTGGTAGTATACCCGCCTTGCACGCGGGGGGTCATGGGTTCAAATCCCATCCAGTCCACTATTCCTGTTTGATAAATACATGAACATGGAGAGGAGGGACAAAAATCACCGGCCGATGGGATGAATTTTGAGTACATCACGGACCGTGGAAAAGCCATCGCAGGTCAAGTCCGGAGTCAATTGGTGCAACTCGTCACAGCAGGCCACGTTCAGTAAAGCGGCCAGCATACTGCGGCAGGGAAACTGCAACCTGCATGTGCGTTGCATTGAAGAGTACGCCTATGGCCGAAGTGAGATCAGAGAATTGAGTACGCATTATGGGATTACCTGCAACGATTTTTGGGAGATCCCGGGTTGGGACGGCACCGTCAGAGCCGTAATGGAGCTGCTTGGCAGGCATGCCGGCAACAGGCTGACCTAGGCAAGATCGGCCGCCAAACACAGGATGGTGGACTAGAAGCAGAGGGACCATATGACTATTCTATGGAGCAATCTACCTGCGAACGTCATGGCCCCGCAAAATCAACGAAAGGGGTCATGAATCGGCACTAGCACCATTTCTGGATGGATTTAAATAGGATAAGTTTAGCTTAGATTAACATGGCAAGTGCAGCAGATGGATGGCCAGTATGGATTCCACTCATTGTCGGTTTAGCACCGGGTTTAGTATACTGGTTGGCAATTACCGCAATGAAGAAAAGACGTTAAACGCCTTATCCTCTTATTCTATTTTCTGCTTTTTAGGTTAAACCTACTAAGCTCCTTGTTTATATTATGATATTTGCACAAAATTAAACTGCATAAGCGTATTAAGATCATGAAATTCCTGCTCCTAGCCATCATTTTGACCATGACATTTATTCCAACGTATCCGTCATTTTCCCAACTAGTCGACAGAGACAGTACCATATCTGTGATTACGACAAATGATGCTCCTTACGTATACAAAAATTCCACGGGTCATACGGTGGTGGTCGGAGAAGTGGAGAACAGGAATGCGTTATCTTCAATGACAGGTATAGTAATCCGCGCGACCTTTTATGATGAGTCCGGCGAACAAATAATTGAGATTGTCAGGGGTACGACGATCCTTGACATCGTGCCGCCGGAGGGAACCTCCCCCTACACCATAACATCAGCATCCCCGAACCCGGACATTAAACTGGTTTCGGTAAAAGTTGAAACATTCAATTCCGCACCCATAAAGTCCAATGGCCTAGAGTTTTCCTCCCCGCTCATATCAAACCATGAGGCAGTGACGGTCGAGGGTTCCATTACAAACATGGGTCATGCCCCATCTGCCGACACCATGGTATACCTTGTATTCTATGACATCTTTGATCCGCCTAGGCTTTTACATGTTGAGGAGATATACGTAGGAGACATTCCAATTGATGGACAGGCGGAATTTCAGTTCTCTGGGATTCCAAACAGCATGGCCGTAGGATTCACAATGCTTGCTGAATCCGACGTCTTCCAGTCAGAACACGTTGACGTGAAAATTCCTCCGCAGGATCTGCTCACGAGCCTAGTAACGATTTCAAATCTGTTGATAACGGACTCGGAGGGCAACAACATATCGGTAATCCCATCAGGTACAACGGTTGACGTGGGAAGCAGCTTGACACTACATACAATCTCCGATGACCCAACACAGCCCTTTGTCTACTATGTCCAGATAAAATTATCCGGCGACACCCCCTACGTGGAATTTCTTGACTTTGCCCATGGCAGTTTCGACAGGACCTCGAAAGAGAATGCATCAGTAGAATGGACACCGAGCGGGCCCGGCCTGTATTTTGTTGAAACCTTTGTGTGGGATGTCGACTATACGCCGATATCATCCAAGGGACCGGTCTCCATAGTACTGGTGAAATAGAAGCATGGTCCATGGCAGGCAGCCCTGACGGATGAATTTTGGGCTGGTAGGTTTATTTTCACACGGGCCGTCTACTAGATAATGGCTAGGTTCAAGGTGGCTGCAACAGGCGGCACGTTTGACCTGTTGCACAAGGGTCACCTAGAACTGCTCCGGGCGGCATTTTCCACGTCATCATTTGTCATTATAGGGCTTGTCAGTGATGATTTTGCAGCAAGGAGGGGCAAGACCACTGTCAACAATTATGCACAGCGCCTTGCAAACCTGTCAAGATTTGTACATGAAAACTTTGCCAATGCGGAGTTTCAAACAAGCAGCCTAGATAATGACTTTGGACCCGCTGTTTTTGAAGAACGCGTGCAGGCGCTAATCGTCAGCGAGGAGACGTGTTTTCAGGGACGCGTACTAAACGAGATTCGCGCAAGACGCAACCTCCCACCTGTCGAAGTGGTGACGGTCCCCATGGCCCTAGCATGCGACGGAAGGCGTATTTCTAGCACGCGGCTCAAGAACCTCGAGATTGACTTTGATGGAAACTTGACCCGCAGCTCCTCTGATTTTGAGCTGCACGAATAAAACACGATATTGGAACTTTAATCCAATGGCAATCATAGATAGAATGCTCAAAAAACTAGATGACGACATCTCTTACATGCAGGAGGGACTGCAGCCTGACAGCTTGGCACATTGGTATGACATTGTGATCAGGGAGGCGCAGAATTTTGCACCTGCACACCTAAGGGACAAGATCAACGTCATACAGGATCCGATACTTCCGATGAAGTTCAACCTAGATATATCAAAGCGCGCAGTCAGATACTTTATGATGGCAGTGGATGCAAACCTAGAGAAGATGCCTTATACCACAAAGCTGTATTTTCTGCAGGTTCAGCAAACCCTGACCGAAGAGATTGACAGGGCACTGGTATGATCTAGCCCTTGGTGATTGCAACCTCTTCTTCTAGGGTCGCGACTCTTATGATACGGTGCTCACATTCTAGTATGGACTGGACAAAGTCCGCAAACCTTTCTGCCTGGATTCCATCTCGGAGCAGGATGCTGTGCGCCGATTCATCCTTGACTGAAATAACCACCTCGTTTTCAACTATGTTCAGGATCCGCGCTATGTGTGTCTCCCCGTCGTCGCGGTAGATCAGGCTGGCAAGCTTCCGGGACTCGTACCTGTCCGCGCACCTGATCCTGACGCTCATTTGTTCACTAAAAGAAACTCCTCCAACCTGTCCCTGGCCTTCTCCCTGTTCTCTTGGTGCCTTGCAAGGAACGCGTTTACCTTCTCAATCAGTATTGCTTTTAGCTCGCCGGCAAGCATCTTTCCTGACTTGTAATCATCATGGATTATCTTTAGCCTTGCATCATCTGGTTCAAAGAATATTCTCAGGTACTGGTATGATACGTCAATGTCGGGATTTCCGCCTAGCCTACGGTGCTGCTCTATATCCGGCTGTCCTCCTGAAAACGCATGCTTGTTGATCTTTCTTTTAACAACATCTGGTTCATCGGTTGTGTATATTGTTCCATTTTCGTCTGACGCGGACATCTTACCACCGGATCCCTGAAGCGGCGGGATCATGATGTTGTGGACTAGTGCCGGCTTGGGCCTACCGATCTTGGGCGCAACGTCCCGTGTAAGCCTAAAGTGGGGATCCTGATCTACCCCTAATGGAATCAAAACGGGCCTGTCCTCCAAAAAACAGGGCGCAGACTGGAGTGATGTGTAGAAGATCATCCCTATGTTGGTCTCCCCATTGAACCCAAACGTGGCCTTTGTGTTTGAGAAATTAATCCTTTTGGCCACCTCGGCCGCTACTGGATAAAGCGTCTGTATGTTTCTGGTGTTTATGATTATCTTGGTCTTTTCTGGTTTGAATCCAAGCGCGATAAAATCCAGGGCGTTTTCATGCGCAAAACCGGCGGTCTCGTCTAGTGAAAGACGCTGTTTTGAAAAGAACTTTTCATCATCGGTCAGCTGGAAATACATATTCACGTCGAATTTATCCTGCAGCCATTTGGCAAAGACCCATGGGATCAGGTGGCCTATGTGTGTGTGTCCGGACGGGCCTCTGCCGGTATACAAAAAGAACTTGTTTCCGCCCCGGTACTCGTCTAAAATTTTGTCTAGTTCCCTGTGTGAGAAGAATATGCCGCGCCGCAGCATGAAATGATCCTCACCGGACATGTCTCTGATCCTGTTTGATAGTTCTTGTGAGATTCTTTGGGTGCCAAATTGTCTGATGAGCTTGTCATAGTCGATATCCCCTTCAACATGCCAAGGCGTCACGATAAAATCATCAGCTGGCATTTACAAAAACTTGGATTAAGGTTTAAAAAGTCTTTTTGGGACTTTATGTCATTGCACCCTGTACTTCATGACATTGAAAAAAAAATCATCCGGGAGCTGCAGGAATTAGAAAAGTCAACTCCGGAAAAACTCGAACATGCAACCGGTTTATCCGCGGATCAACTAAGGCGTGGCATCGAATGGCTTCGGCTTAAAAACCTCGTACTAGTCGAGGAGACCGTAGAGACCGCGGTATCGTTGGGAAAAAACGGACTCGATGCGCTCAAGAACGGACTGCCGGAGCGCAGGCTAGTTGATCTGGTGAGGAAAAGAGGACGGCAGATGTCTGACATGCAAAAACAACTCGGGCAGCTCTTTGGTCCTGCCATGGGGATGGCAAAAGGCAGGGGCTGGATACGTACAGACGGCTGCCGAATCATGATCAATAACTATCCTGACAGGATACCTGAGGAGTCCATTCTTGCTGATATCGGGAAAAACAGCGTCCCCTTGGACAAAATTACTGATCAAAAGTCATATGATCACTTGAAAAAACGGCCCGATTTTCTAACTGAAAACGCGGTAAAATCAAAGGTAATCAGGCTAGCAGACGATGCCGGGAGCCTGGATCTCGAGGCTGCGGGGGGTATAGACGTGGAGGCGGACGTTCCACTGCATTTTGCCGCAAGGCGCCACCCCCTCCGGGAGACAATTGATGAAATCCGCGAGGTTTTTGTCGCACTGGGGTTTTCTGAAATCACGGGCACCCTTTCGCAACCTAGCTTTTGGAACTTTGACGCGCTGTTTACGCCGCAGGATCACCCGTCGCGGGAGATGCAGGATACCTTTTACCTAGACAAAATTACCTCCGGCAGGGTGGGGACCGTGCAACAGATACGGAACGTATCCTCGGCCCATGCAAAGGCGTGGCGCCATTCCTGGGATGTAAAAGAGGCAAAAAAGATGGTACTTCGCACACATACTACATGTGTTACAATCCGACACCTTGCAGAGAACAGGCCGGACGAGGCGCGCGTCTTTTCACTGGGACCGGTGTTTCGAAACGAGAAGGTAAGCTACAAGCATCTTGTAGAGTTTAACCAGGTTGAAGGAGTAGTAGTCGGAAAGAATGCGACGCTTCGGGACCTGATGGGGATTCAGAGGGAATTTTACAAGCGAATCGGCATCACAAAAATAAGGTTCTGGCCTACGTTTTTTCCGTATACTGAACCGTCGTTACAGACCATGGTGTACAACGACGCGCTTGGTAAATGGGTTGAATTGTTTGGAATGGGAATATTTAGGCCCGAGGTGACTAGGCCGCTTGGAATCAGGACACCGGTGCTGGCATGGGGCGGGGGGATTGAAAGAATCGCCATGCTAAAATACGGACTAGATGACGTTCGCGAGTTTTACAGCAACAATCTTGAATGGCTGAGGAATGTTTCAACATGCCGGTAGTTGAGCTAAGCATTTTACGGATGCGGAATCTTTTGGGGGGAGCGGCATCCCGCAAGCAGATTTTAGACACGTTACCGTTTCTCGGGCTTGATATTGAATCTGTATCCGGAGATGGCGTCAGGGTTGAGTATAGTCCCAACAGGCCTGATTACTCTGTGGATTATGGCATTGCACTTGGCTTGGAGGGCCTGCTGGGAATCAAGGTGGGCGGCGTTGACCTGGGCATTAAAAAGAGCGATTATCGGATATCTGTGGACTCGTCCGTATCCGGAGTCCGTCCGTACATATCCGGAATCTGCGCACTGAGGGGCCGGATTGATCAGCATATGATCAGGCAGCTTGTGGCGATGCAGGAGGACTTGCACCTTGGAATCGGCCGGAGGCGCAAAAAATCCTCCATTGGAATACATGATCTGGATACTATCTCGTTTCCACTACGGTATGCCGCGGTGGGGCGTGGGCACGAGCTGATCCCACTGCATGAAACAAAATCCATGACGGCCGAGCAAATCCTTTCTGATACGGAGACCGGCAGGGATTACGTCCACCTGCTGGGAGGATCAAAACTCGTGCCGATGATTCTTGACTCTGCGGGAAACACGGTATCATTTCCTCCTGTAATTAACTCGTCACTCACCGCCGTTACGACTAGGACTCGGAACCTGTTTGTTGAGGTTACCGGCATGGATAGGGACGATGCAGAAGACGCGCTGTCAGTGGTATCGATAATTTTGCGGAAGGCCGGATTCGATCTGTACCGGGTGGGGATTTCCGGATCCAAAAACTCGACGCCTAAATTCTCCGAGAGGCGCATCACTATTAATCCGAGTCTTGTACGTGATATTCTGGGAATACAGCTGTCGGTACCGGGAATCATTTCATGTCTAAAGAAAGCCAGAATTACGGCGGTGCAAAAGGATGGCAGGATACAATGCGTCATTCCCAGGCATCGGTTTGACATGCTTGGTCCGATGGATGTTGTCGAGGAGGTCGCGCTTGGATACGGGATAGCGAGGCTAGAACCCAAGCTTTCGCCGTCCATGACCATGGGCCATGTCAGCGACACGGTCAAAAAGATGCGCGTGGTAAACAGCATGATGATTGGACTGGGGTATACTGAGGCCCTCAGTTCCAGCCTGACTAGCGCGCGTGTACTGCACGGGGCCGGAGACCGCGCACCAAAGGGAACGTTATCTGTCCTTGATTCAAAAAGTCGCGAGCACACAATTCTCCGGGACTCGATCCTTCCGGGACTGGTAGACGCGCTTTCAAGAAACATACACCAGCCGTATCCGCAGCGGCTTTATGAGACGGGAACTGTCTTTCTTTCCGGCCGGCCGGTACGGGAACGGACTAACCTTGCAGCCGTTGCCGCATACAAGAGTGCGGATTATTCGGAACTAAAGTCGGTTATACGATCCGCCCTCAAGCTTGGATTCGACATGGATGTCAAGACTGTGGCCTCGTCGAACCGACTGTTTGGGGACGGACGTTGTGCAAATGTGCTTGTGGGGGGCAAAAAAGTTGGCATAGTTGGAGAGATCAGTTCGAGCGTGCTTGAACGCCTCAAGATTCGCGTCCCGGTTGCGGGCTTTGAAGTCGCCTTGACTGGATTAATATTTGATTAGCCGTATCGTACGTTGCCCAAAAGAGCAAGCATGCAGACGGATTGGAATGATGTAGATCGTGTTGATTCCGGTGATTTCTAATTCACCCAGGCATGCTACATACGGGCAACCCCGGTTAGAAAACACAGGGAGGTCAGTGGCTAATACCAATGATTCTGTGCGAGTCAGAGCCGGGGAACACATTTGTGAAGAAAGATAATTAAGCGTGGTACGGTCCATACTGCATGGTTAATTACTGGCTGGCAAAGCAGGAGCCGGGCGGACCTAGGGGATATGACATTGATCAGCTAAAGGCGGACAAAAAGACCGTCTGGGATGGCGTTCACAACAATCTTGCACTAAAGCACATGCGAAGCATGGCAAAGGGGGATCTTGTCTTGTTTTATCACACGGGCGACCAGCGGCAGGCAGTTGGAATCATGGAGGTAATCAGGGGACCGTATCCGAATCCAAAAGAGAGTAACGAACGGTTCATTGTAGTGG
The DNA here is from genome assembly GCA_964507825.1 of uncultured Nitrosopumilaceae archaeon. GTDB lineage: Archaea > Thermoproteota > Nitrososphaeria > Nitrososphaerales > Nitrosopumilaceae > JAWVZS01. The sequence goes on from CAZDQM010000005.1 coordinate 21,620, forward strand.
ATGTAAGATACAGGGAGCACTTGAGGAATCCGGTTACGCTGAATCAAATGAAAGAAGAGCCGGGATTCCGGGACTGGGATTTATTGCGGATATCGCGACTGTCCGTAATGCCGGTTCCGCGGGATATATGGAAGCGGATTCTGGAAATGTCCCGGTGAGCCGCACCGGCTTGACGGTAATCCGATATACTTGGCGCCGATGACGTGCAGGTACATGTTGCAACCCGCGCCGGCCAGTCTAATTAATACGTAAATGGTATGTGACGTGATGACTCGGCGTGATTTGTATTTTGTATATGGTAGGCGACTGTGCAATCTGAGCTGCTTGATGCCTTTTTGGAGCGGATGCGAACTTGGAATGCATGACTGTGGTTATGGCGTAATGCGGCATGCATGACTTGATGATGATGGCGGCAACGGATGCGTCATTTTGACTCTTTATGGCGCGTATATCGTGCATGGTTGCGGTGGCGCGTGATACCTGAACAGATCTTTTATGCAGATGGCCTATACCGGAGGGTTGCACCGTGTGCACGTGCATGCGGCTACGATAAAATTGGCTGGGATTGCGTCTCTATGGCGGGAAAATACCGTAAATTCATCAAAATGTTAGGTTTGATTGATATACTACGTGTCTTTAAGCGATACATGGCAACAGCTTATGTTTTAATAAACTGTGAACTAGGCTCCGAAGAAGTCATCATTGAGCAATTAAAGAGTCTTGATGGTGTCCGGGAAGTTCATGGGACCTTCGGCGCATATGACATCTTGGCAAAAATTGAGTCAGATACAGTTGAAAAACTCCGAGAAACCATCACGTGGAAAATTAGAAAGATCGAAAAGATTCGCTCTACTCTGACACTGATGGGCATCGAAGGACAGACCTAGCCGGTCCTCTTATTATGCTACTACACTTTATTTTTGTAATCAGGGAAGAGGAGCTAGAGGAGCGCCGCTCTGAATTCAAGTACGTACAGGACATGGCAGAGTTCTTCCGGCACTGGATCAGGGAAAAATTCTCGAGGGATTTTGAGGTTCAATCCGATATCATGGTCACCCGCAGGCGAGGAATCCTTCAACGTCATGACATTCACGTCTTGATGGACGACCACCGTTCTCGGAACACGGATGTGTATCATTTTTACCTAGCGCACTTTAGGCCGTTTTGGACGGATTGCACATGCGAGGGGTATCACGCGGAAAATTTTGGCATGGTATGGTGGCAAAAGCCAAGGGCGGACTCGGATGATCTTTTCCTAGCGGAAAAGAATTGTACTATAGTCTCACATGAGATTGCTCATGAGTTGCTGAGGCAAAATGGTGTCAAGAGGTTCGTTCCACTCGTCCATGATGTGTGGGTCAGGCACTTTTATGATGGCTTGGAATTCGAGCAGTATGGTGAGGACCACATGCCGACGACGAGCAAGCCAAAGTTTTTGACTATTGATACTACGGACATGCTTGGGAAATAAATGACAGATCATGTGGGCAGTTGGCAGTCTGCGTACCTGACATGGCGGAGTGTCGGCCTGCCGCGGACTTGCGCGCGATAGCCAGTGATGCAGGGCATCCCATGATCATTGAATGGTTCCTGAAATCGGCTTTAACACTTTGTTATGGAATATATGTTGTTCTCAAAGTTTGCGATCTTAAAGTCAAGCTTGTTTTCAGGATCGGCTGATTGGGCCTTGCTACGAGTCTCTAATTCTGTTAGCACCTCACTACTGAATCCGACCGAGGAACCATGGATTGCATCCGTCAGCAGCGTTCCATGATCTCCATTTTTGATGTCCAGTACTATGTTGTAAAACTTTGTCGTATCTCTCCTGTTGACCTGCCTTCCGGTTGCCTTGTTTGTTGCAACTGCGATGTACATTCCGTTGTTTTTCACGGCAACGGGAACCTTGTGGTTTTTACCTGACCCGCCCGGAATCGTCTCGTTAATCAAAACCTCGCATTTGTGATACATGCTTGACATGTATGCATAAAATCTGTAATGAGCAAAGCGGCCTGCATCATCCTCTTTGCAGTCGACAAATATTTCGTGTAACCGTCCTAGCGCCTCGTCATTCATGCTTTGAAGCCTGTCGTCAATCCTTCCCCTTTCTAGCAAGTTTGAATCGCATTCCTTTGCCACCATCTCTAAAATAAAGTCTGGCAGATTGTAGTTTTTCAATGCGGCAACAAATGCCCCTGCCTGTGACGTTCCAAACTGTGGAAACCCCTTGTTGACCATCATAAATCTACCTCGAATTACCCTTAATTGTAGGGTTGTTTTTGCTTATAATTCAATCGTTTTTGACGCCGTCTTGCATCTGGAATTTTATAAAGAGCAGACATTTTTGTGCGTATTCGCGTTCATGCATGGCGACTATGCCAAACATGCCTAGCGCATATTTTACTATGATGGAAAATTCACCAGTCATCGTGTCGGAACTTTAGTCTTGCAGGATGAAGTGATTCCATGGATGAGCAGTGTATGATATACGTACGGCACCAAACTGCATTATCTTCATGTTGCAGGGGTACATGCCTACGGGACCGCATTTACTCATACGTGATTGTCAAGGAATAAATCCAACGTGCGTGCGCGCACTCGCGTGAACACGGAAACCACCACGGATCTTGTCTCTGATATATATGAAAAAATCAGGGAAAAATCCGATGATTATAGGAGGATTGTAGGACGTCCACTGACGCTGTCTGAGAAGATTCTTTCTGGGCATTTGCTTGAAATGCCTAAAGCCGGCCTAGATGGTGGAAAAAACTATGTCTTTTTGAGGCCTGACAGGGTTGCACTGCAAGATGTAACCGGGCAGATGGTTATGTTGCAATTCATGCTTGCAGGACTCAAACAAACCACCCTGCCTACGACCGTACACTGTGATCATCTAATCCGGGCGCAGGTGGAGGGTGAGGCCGACATGAAGACCTCGCTGGATGAAAACAGCGAAGTCTTTAAATTTTTACAGTCAGCCGCCAGCAAATATGGCGCGGGCTTTTGGAAGCCTGGCGCCGGAATCATTCACCAGGTGGTCCTGGAAAATTATGCATTTCCCGGCGGATTGATGATTGGAACCGACTCTCATACACCAAACGCTGGAGGCCTTGGCATGCTTGCAGTGGGCGTGGGCGGCGTTGATGCAGCTGAAACCATGGCGGGGATGCCATGGGAGATTCTTTATCCCAAGCGCATAGGGGTAAAGCTGACCGGACAGCTGCAGGGATGGACCGCTCCAAAGGACATAATCCTAAAGGTGGCCGAACAACTGACTGTTTCTGGGGGAACAAACTCAATCGTGGAATATTTTGGTCCCGGGACTGAATCTATCAGCTGTACGGGCAAGGCGACAATTACAAACATGGGGGCAGAAATTGGCGCGACCTGCTCGATATTTCCGTATGATAAAAGAATGGAAATCTATCTCAAGAATACCGGACGCGGTATGATTGCTGATCTGGCAAACCAGAACAGGGACCTACTTGTCGCCGATCCCAAAGTTGAACAGGCGCCAGAATTATTTTATGACAGGATAATTGAGATAAACCTTTCAACACTCGAGCCGTATATTGTTGGACCGCACACGCCTGATCTGGCGCGCCCCATATCAAGACTCGAGTCCGACGTCAAGTCACAAAACTATATGGATGAAATCTCCGTTGCACTGATTGGCAGCTGCACAAATTCCTCATATGAGGACATGTCTCGTGTCGCAAGCCTAGCCGAGCAGGCCAAGGCGATGGGGATTAGATCAAAAATTCCACTACTTGTCACGCCGGGTTCCGAGCAGATTAGGGGTACCATTGAACGCGATGGGCAGATGCAGTCGCTTGTGGATATCGGGGCCACCGTGCTGGCAAATGCCTGCGGTCCGTGCATCGGCCAATGGAAGCGCCCTGAGCTCAAGGAGGGACAGCCAAACACCATTGTCACCTCTTTTAACAGGAATTTTCCTGGCCGAAACGATGGCATGAGGCAGACCATGAACTTTATCGGTAGCCCTGAGATGATAGTTGCCCTTGCATTGGGCGGGAGCCTGTCGTTTAATCCAATGACGGATCATCTTACTGCGGCAGATGGGACAAAATTCAAGCTGGCCCCACCAAAACACGCGCCGGAGGTACCAGCTGACGGATTCAAGCGGCCCGTGGAAATCTTCGTCGAGCCTTCATCGGATCCAGACTCTATAAGCGTCGTAATTGATCCTGCAAGCAACCGCATACAAAAACTAGAACCGTTTCCTGCATGGGATGGAAACGACTTTGTGGATCTGCCATTGATGGTCAAGGCACGTGGGAAATGCACCACGGATCATATCTCCCCCGCAGGCGCGTGGCTTTCCTTTCGCGGACACTTGGACAATCTGAGCGATAACATGCTACTAGGTGCGGTAAACGCGTTTACAGGAACGGTGGGAAGGGGAAACAACGTACTGACAAATCTAGAGGAGTCATTTCCGCAGATTGCCAGACAGTACAAGAAAAACAATCTAAGATGGGTGATTGTAGGCGATGAGAACTATGGGGAGGGAAGTAGCAGGGAGCATGCCGCAATGACTCCGCGCTACCTAAATTGCGCGGCGGTAATCACGAAGAGCTTTGCACGCATACATGAAACCAATCTCAAAAAACAGGGGATACTTGCACTAACATTTGAGAACCATGATGATTATGATAAAATTCGGGAATCTGACAGAATCAGCATTATCGGTCTGCAGGATATGGCGCCAGAAAAATCCGTTAAATGCATCCTAGTCCGTGCGGACGGAAGCAGGGATCAGATCTCCCTGACGCACTCTTATAATCATGCTCAGATTGAATGGTTCAAGGCAGGCTCTGCACTGAATGTTCTAAGAAATAAGCAATAGGACGTGGGGCCGACCGGAATCGAACCGGCGACCTACGGGTCACTACAGCTCCAAACTCACATCATCTTTTTATCAGCAGCTTGAATTTAACCTCTGGAGCCCTTAGCGGTGATCTTTGCGTAGACACTGTCGCCCTGCCAGGCTAGGCTACGACCCCACGTATTGATGGTTCTCAGACCTGAATTTTAAGTTATATTTGCGCATCATTTGGCAAAATATCTACCAAACGTGCCTGATTCGGCCGTCATGCGGCCGAGGGGGACATGGTGCTACTAAATCATCCAAAACGTGCCCGATCTTGCCGTAATCCTAGGCGCTTGCGGGAGTGGTCCCTGGGCACCGATTGCACGTTGAATTCTATACCGGTAATCCAAAGACTCGACTCCAGCAGGCCCCGATGATTCATGCAATGGGATATCGGCAACGTTCTGAAAGCATGCAGTAACCGGTCATATCATTCATCGTCCTGATTTGGTGAAGATTTATTTGTTGAAAAACTAATTTATTATCAAAGTCATGGTCAAACCCATAGTCCTGATTCTAGCTGCACTTCCGGGAATAGTTGCAATGGCAATTGCGATTCCGATGCTGACACAGGCGGAAATCCCGTTTAGCGCTGCTAATCCCAATGACCGGCTGGAGCTAGAGTATACCAAGCACAATCTTAGGACGATCTCCTTTGGCGTAACCGAGCGTGTTGGATCTGAAAGGAGTGAAATTTTGCAAATAAAAGAGAACGGTGATGCCACATATGTGGTAATAGAGTCCGGCCAGAGTCTTCCTGACAAAAAGTTCAAGCTTGATGATGACCGGATGCTTGGCCTGACGGCATTCATCAAGGAGACTGGAATTGCATCGATTCCCATAGACTCTTTTCCGGTCAGGGACGGGGAGACGGACTATCAAAAATCCATCCTCAAGGTGAACCTTAACGGGCAGCAAAACCAGATTAGCTGGCCTGATCAAAATGCAACAGACGCATTTATTCCGCCGATCATCGACCAACTTGAAGTCAAATTGGCGGGAATACTGACCCTGGCAGGTGAATAAGTACAAATACTTATCCTGTACAGTCAATCTCATGATTTCACTAGCTGGCGAAAACACTAATGCAAAGGGAATAGCGCGTGATACGATGGACTCTCTTGATACTGTGCGGGGGACCTCAACCCTAAAGCGGGGGTTTGCACACATGCTCAAAAACGGGGTCGTAATGGACGTTACCACCGTAGAGCAGGCAAGGATTGCAGAAGACGCTGGCGCCGTCTCCGTCATGGTTCTAGACAAGCTGCCCTCTGACGTGCGAAAGGCAGGCGGGGTTGCCAGAACCGCCAGCATCAGGATTATTGAGGAAATAAAGGACTCTGTTACCATTCCGGTAATGGCAAAATGCAGGATTGGCCACGTGTATGAGGCGCGCGTCCTAGACGAGGCCAACGTTGACATGATTGATGAGTCCGAGGTGCTCACGCCGGCCGACGAATTAAGACATATCTGGAAATGGGATTTCACTACGCCGTTTGTCAACGGGGCGCGATCACTGGGGCAGGCATTGCGCAGGATTGACGAGGGCGCGGCAATGATTAGGACCAAGGGTGAGCCGGGTACTGGAAACGTGGCGGAGGCGATCACACATATCAAAAACGTAAATGACGGGCTTTGTCTGTTAAAGGCCGTCTATGACTCCGATGATCATCAGGAGCTGATCCGACTGGCGCGCAAATTTAAGGTGTCTTATGATTTAGTGGAACAGACTGCAAAAATTGGCAGGCTGCCGGTTGTTAACTTTGCGGCGGGGGGCATTGCAACTCCTGCCGATGCCGCGTACTTGATGTCAATAGGATGCGACGGAATCTTTGTCGGCTCTGGAATCTTTGCTTCAAATGATGCAAAGGAACGCGCAGAGGCAATTGTACTGGCCACGACATTTTGGGACGAACCGGCAAGGGTCATGGAGGCACAAAGGATGATTGATGAGAGGGAGTCGATGCTGGGGTTAGATGTGAATGAACTTAGTTTACGCATGCAGGATCGTGGTTCGTCATGAGCCTCAAACTCGGTGTCCTGGCAATTCAGGGTGATGTTGCAGAAAATATCTCGTCCCTAGAGGACTCTGTTACGGAACTAGGAGTAGATGCCTCTGTTATACCGGTAAAGACTTCCGAGCAGATTCGGGGGATTGATGGCCTTGTGATTCCGGGCGGCGAGAGCACCACGATAGGGCGCCTGTCTCTGGCCAGCGGCTCCCTAGAGCAGATAAAACAAAAGGCCGAATCCGGCATGCCTGTACTTGGAATCTGTGCCGGAATGGTCCTGCTTGCCAACCGCGCAACTGACAGAATCGTAGGAAAGACAGAACAGCCCCTTTTTGATCTCTTGAATATCGAACTTGAGCGTAACTCATTTGGACGACAAAAGCAGTCCTTTGAGGCTACAATCTCGATGGATTCGATTGGAATACCGCGGTTTGTAGGTGTGTTTATACGCGCACCTGCAATCATCTCTGCTGATGCGGGCATGGAAACCATTGCCAAATTAAATGAAAAAACCGTCGCGATCAAAAAGGGAAACATGATTGGGACATCGTTTCATCCAGAACTGACTGCGGATTTGGCAGTTCACAAGTTTTTTGTCAACCTAGTTAAAGACTCGATTTAGTGCAATGCTTGAGAAAATTCTTGCTGATTTGGCATCTGTTGAGGACATCTTGTTTGTAATACGCGCAAACGGTGTGACTGGCGAGATTCGTAGCAACGGACTGAGAGTTCACGTGCGTGAAAAATATGTCAACGTCGGGGACAACGACGGACCGTGTCACATGCATGTTAGCCGGGATCTGGTCCGGCGCGCAGAGTTTGTCACGGAGCAAAAGCCTGGACGGACAAGCTTTAGTGTTCGATTCTTTGACAAGGGCGGCGAGCGCGTCCTGGCGGGATTCTTTACAAAGATGTATGATGAGAACGGTGATTTAATACTCGCGAAAAGAGAGCTGTATGACGATCTTTTGTCAAAGTATGGTCCAAGGATTGATTTCTAGACGGCGTGGCGCCTTGTCTCTGTTTTGGGATTTGGCGCCTATTCTGTGGCGCAAACGGCAAAATACAACCCGGATTTCATCCTCATAATTCTAGTTATGATATGCCTGTGGCAAGACACGTCCGTGTTACAGGATCTTAAAATCATGTTGCATACGCGTCCTAGATTGAAACTACTAGATTACAAGCCTGTAAAATATAATTGGAGAACCTTGGATCATATTAAATACGCTCCCTAGATTGAAACCGTGTTGAATGTATCTATCATGGGGATAATCATGGTTCTGATGGTTGCACTCGTAGGACTATCCGACGAGGTCATTTTGAATGCCGAGGCAAAACAAGGAGGCGGCGTCTACCTCAAAATCACGGGCTCATCTGATATATGCGGATTGATGTTGTGTTCGGAATATCCTGGCGGAAGGGACGCGTATGATGCCAACTGGTTCTTGACATTTTTAGGCGATGATGAGGCATCATCAGACCGTGATTTCGACAGGAATCATAGAATAATGGACACTGTATCTGATAACAGTGATCAGGCTTTTGTAGAAAAGTTGGACGTGTACATACACAAGTTTGAACTCGGCAAGATCACCGTACAGGAGACCATGACGGGTATAAAGGCCACTTTTGACCAGTTTTCAAGACAGGGAATGGCTAGCGATGTGGTTCGAGGCGTGGGAGAAAAACTAGATCTGTATGACCGTGGTACGCTAAGTGCAGAGGAGGCAATAGAGTCAGTACATCTGACTGCTGAACCTCAAAATATTGATCCAGAATTCATCGCGGCCCTTGACGAGCATGTACACAAGTTTGAACTAGGCAAGATAACTGCTGATACAGCTATACAAAGAATAATTCAAACTCATGCTGATTTGGTATCTCTGCACGTCTCAACTGCTCTTGTAGATGCTGTAGGCAAACAAATCAAAATGTACCAGTCTGGTGGACATTCATTGGATGATACCTTGGACATGATTCATGATCTAATTGAAGAATTTGAAGCCGGAGATGTTCATAAAGCCGAAGATGTTCCGACATCAAGGGTTATGCTACCAAATATCGTTGACATGCCTTCTGGCTCCGGAATCCCCGGATGTGAGAATGACAACACATGTTATGTGCCGACACACCTATCTGTTGCAAAAGGAACGACCGTGACATGGGTTAATTCTGATACTGCAATACATACCGTGACTGCCGGCCTGCCTAGTTTTGACGCTGGCGGCACTGACTATCCGGGTGGGGATGAATTTGACAGTGACCTTATGTATGGTGGCGACACGTTTGAGCACATTTTTGACGAGCCGGGCAGGTATGATTACTATTGCCTATTGCATCCGTGGATGATCGGCTCTGTTACCGTAGAATGATACGGTATTCTTTACCTATATTTTCTTGTAAAGATATACGGTGTGTCCTTTACCTGATCCATCGTCCAGCATGTCGGCAAGACCATTGCACTCTGTACGTCTAGTCCCGCCTCGTCTATAACAAACCCCCACCCCCACTTTTCCATGCTTCTAGAAAACCTTCTCCGTTGAAAGCTTCCCATGAACACGAACGTGGACTCGTAGCGGAGTTTTTCATACGATAGTATATTCTCAACCGTGTTTTTTGCCAGTATCTCGCCCATCTCCGGAAGGCCCCCTATGAAAAACGCGGGCTTTGTAAGATTCATCGAGGAATAGTCGACCCCGTTGGCATCGACGCACCTTGCATCAAATCTAATGCCAGTATCTTGCGCTATCTGCTCTTGCAGCTCAAACAGGCCCTGATCAATCTCAATCCCGCATGAGTCCAGCCCGATCACCTGTCCGCAGTATGCAATGCGCCCGTCGCCGGCACCGACATCGACGAGCTGTTTCATTCCGAGCCTTTTTGCCTCAGATACAGCCATGTATGCTGAAAGTATCCATGTTGGATAAAACGGCTGATTGCTGACATCGTGCTTGATGCTGCTGATCCAGTACTCGTTGATGTCCCCCTCGTATACGGCGCAGGGTATTCCAAGGATCTCCATTTCGTACGAGTTGTAGTATATTGGATTTTTCTTGGCAAACACGTGCAGTTTTTTTAGGATATAATCATCAATTGGAATCAGTTCAGAAGGGACTAGCGGAACCGCCTCACGTATGTGCCCATTGCCATCATATTTTCTGACAAATTCCGCCTTGAGTCTTGATACTGCACTGTCTTCTAAATTATTCATTACGGGCTCATTCCAGCTTGTGCATCGACTGTAGATCCCTCTTGAATTCTGCTAGGGTTTCGGGAACCGCGGCCGTTATTGGATCACGCAGTGAAAGATTCCTTGCCTTTTTTTCATTCCATATCATGGAGTTAAACGAGACGATATCCTTGGTAAGCCCTGAGACGTCCACGTATTCCGCTGCCCTGACCTGTCGCTCTAGGTGTATGCTGCTATCAGAGTATATTGTCTGCCAGAGGTGATCCGTAATAAACGGGGTGATTGGAGCTAGCAGCTTGAGGATTGTAGATAGCGCCTTGTGCAGGGTGTAGATTGCGGCATCCCTCTCCTCATCTGAAAATCCGTCCCCGTAGGCGCGACCCTTGACCATCTCTATGTAATGTGATGCAAACAAATTCCAGGTAAACTCCCGTATTGCAATTGCCGGGATAAAAAAGTTGTATTCCTTGTACCCCTTCTCGCACGCCTTTACGAGGCCGCTTAACTCTGATAATATCCACCTGTCTACGGCAGTCGGATTTGCATCCTTGACTATGGGAAATCCGGACAGGAATCTAGATACATTCCACAATTTACTTAGGAACTTTTTGGCAGTCTCTATCTTTTGCTCGTTGCACCGAAAGTCATAGCCGTGATTGGCCTCGCTTGCGCTCCAGAACCTAAAGGCATCCGCGCCGAATGTTTCAATTACCGGCAGCGGATCAATGGCATTCCCCTTACTCTTACTCATCTTCATCCCCCTATCATCGAGGCCGTATCCCATGATCCATGCCTCGTCCCACGGAACCTTGCCGGTGATTTGCTCGCATCGTAGAAGCGTATAGTATAGCCAGGTCCTGACAATATCCTTTGCCTGCGGCCTGATTGATGCGGGATATGTCGACTTGAAAAACTCCATGTCCTTGTGGTACCTTGAAACAAAGAGCGGGGATATGCTTGAATCCATCCACGTGTCAAAGGTTCTATCCTCGCCGATGAATTCCGTGGCATTGCATCCTGTACACTTGTCTAGCGGGCACTCTTCCCTCCATGGCTGATGATATGACCCTGGCTCGGGAACATGGGGCTCGTTGCAGTTCTTGCAGTACCAGATGGGAATCTCGGTCCCATAATACCTCCTTCTTGAAATCGGCCAGTCAATTGAGATGGAATCAAGCCAGTTAATCAGAATCTGCCTGTGCATCGGGGGCATGAACCTAATCTTCTCGCTCATGCCTCGGATTTTTTCAATCGAGTCCATCTGCTTGAGATAGTATTCCTCCATCGGGATTATCTCGATTGGTGTCTTACTTCTCTCCGAAACCGGTGTCCGGTGCGTTATCTCCTCGATTTTTTCTACATAGCCGCCGGATTCCAGATCGGCGATGATTTTCTCCCTTGCTTGCTTTGGCCTTAGCCCCGCATATGCACCGGCGACCTTGGTCATCCTTCCGTCCAGTCCTATTGCAACCACCTCTTCTAGATCCAGCTCCCTGAATAGCGCAACATCGTTCTGATCACCATAGCTGCATACCATGACCGCACCGGAACCAAAGTCCTGTCGTGCCGTGTGGTGCGTTCTGATTTCCACCTCTGAATTCGTGATTGGAACGATTACCTTGCCTCCGGCCAGAGACGAGTACCTTTGGTCATCGGGATTCACGATGATGGCCCTGCATGCGCAAAGCAGTTCTGGCCGGGTGCTTGCAATGACGATGTTGTCGTTGGTATCTTTGATCTTGAACCTCATGTGTACTAGCCTTGTAGGCAGATCCTGGTATGCTATCTCCGCATCTGCAATGGTCGTGCCTGATACCCAATCGTAATTGTTTGGTCTGGTTGCTAAAACAATCCTTCCCTCCTTCCACAGGGCGATGAATGTAGACTGGGTCAGCGCGCGATACTCGTCTGAGTCCGTCCTGTAACGATTTTTTATATCGCCGCTTATGCCGAGCTTGGTCATGATCAGGATCATCTCACCTTCTAGGTCGTCTAGCGCCTCCCTGCACAGATCTAGAAATTTACCCCTTTCGGTCTCTCTCATCCTGATACTGTGTTTTTTCTCGGTATACAACTCAACAGGAAGACCGTTCCTGTCTATGCCGATTGGAAAGTAGACGTTTTTACCGTTCATGCGTGCGGTTCTTGCGATCATGTCGATCTGTGAATAATGGGCGGCCGCGCCTATGTGCCACGGGCGCCCGGACGGATACGGCGGCGGCGTATCTATTACATAATTGTCATCTGCAGGCGTGAAATTATAGAGTCCGGACTCTTGCCACTTTTTTAGAACGTGTGACTCCAGTTCCGGATTCCATGCCTTTTCGGTAATTTTTGGATCCATTTCCTATTTTCTTGCAATGTTTGATATGATGTGCGAGCCCTTGTTGTATCCCTCGTAGATGTATACACCTACGGCCTCTACGTTGGGTGGAAGCATCGGGGCTAGTATCTTGATCAATTCGGTTGCCAAGTTCTCAACGGTCGCCTCCCCCTTTAACAGATACGTGGTATGTCTTGGAACATTCAGGTTAAACGACCCCTTTGGACCATCAAACGCAATCATATAGTGTAGATCGTCTTGAGCCTGAAGGTATTTTTCATTGATAAAGAACTTGTGATCAAATACTCCGACGGCATCCTTGATTATCTTCTTGGCTTCCCCAAAGTCTACTAGCAGGTTGTTTTTCATCTGTCCTACTAGTTCCACCATTATTGATGATGTGTGCCCGTGCAGGATGGAGCATTTTTCCACTAGGGGCAGGACGTGTGCATAGTCAAATGCAAACGACGAATCCTCTAAAAATATCGAGCCTGTCTGCGGTGCCTTGTCATAAAATACAATCTCTTCCATCTCCTTGATTCGCGCCGCGTATTGCGGGTGTCCTATTGCCATGATTTTTTCGTCGGGAAATTTTTCCTTTATGGTATTGTACTTTACAACATCACTGTCGCCGTCAATTACCTCTATTAGTCCCCTACTAGTCTTAAAGTCAACCCTGATTTCGGGGTCAGCGCATATTGTGGCATCGTATTCATATTCCTGATTCAGAAATGACAGCATCTGTGCGATTGAGAGCTCGGTTCTTGAACGCATCAGGTTGTCGTTTTTGTCTAGGTATCGGAAATCCGAATCTATGATGGTGGGACGTGCAGTCATTTGGAAGCTGTCTTGGGGCTCTGTATATAAATTCTCAAGGGTCAGAGTGAGTTTAGGATCCTTGCAAGCATAATGTCGTTTTTGGTAATTCCCCCGGCATCATGGGTGGTAAGATCAACGGACAGCTTGTTGTACACGTTGAACCATTCTGGGTGGTGGTTCATCTTTTCAATCTCCATTGCTGCTCGCGTCATAAAGCCAAAGGCCTCATTAAAGCTGGAAAATTCATAGTCTTTGTGCAACTTTTCTCCCCTGACAGACCAGCCTGCTAGTGTAGAGAGCTCCCTTGCAACTTCGTCCTTTGAAAGTACGTTCATGAATGTCAATATGCCTAGGAATATTATAACGATTTGCTGACATTACACGGTGCTGTAATAGTGGTTTATGGCGGCAGGCAGGCCTGACACATTGAACTGTTTTTATTGCCTGTAGCGGAAACCTGCACATTCATGTGTGTGCTCACCATGATTGGAATCTGCATTGCATGCCGCATAAGAGCTGACCAAACGCGCTTGGCGGCAAGTATATTTGATGCCGGGTTGTAGCAATGACTTTAACCGGGCCGCGCCCATGATTCGTGTGGATTCTGCTATCGTGGAACTGCATCAAAGCATAAAGGCTGCAATCTCGTCTGTGGTAAGTGAAAAGCGCATTGGCGTGGCCTTTTCTGGAGGCGTGGACAGCTCCCTTGTTGCAAAGATCTGCCATGATATGGAATATGATATCGTTTTGTTAACGGTGGGGTTTTCAGACTCTCATGACATTAGTTTTTCCAAACAGGTGAATGAATTTTACGGGTACAGGCATGAAATTTTGGAGATTACGGATGAATCATTCCAGGATATCTTTCCAAAGATTAAACAGCAGATTCGAACGGATAACATGTCCTGGAATGAAAACTCGATTGCGTTTTATTATATCTCTAGGCTTGCAAAAGGCCTTGGAATTACAACTGTTGTAACTGCAAACGGAATCGACGAGCTGTTTTGTGGATATGATATGTATCGCACCGTCTTTGATTCCGGAGAGCAAAAAATCTTGGAATTAATGGATGAAAAGATTGAAAACGAGGTCAAAATGATGAGGGCCGTAAACTCTGTGACATCCGAGTTTGGGGTATCGATATTAAACCCGTTACTATGCCTGCGGTTTATTGAATTTGCAAAGACCGTGCCGCTTGCACAAAAGATCACCGGCAAGTGCGATATCATGAGAAAGCACGCGATCAGGAGCTTGGCCGCACAGTGCGGGGTCCCGCCGCTTGCATGCCACAAACGAAAAAAGGCGCTACAATACGGCACGCGGATTCACAAGTCTCTGCTAAGGTCCATGTGATGCTTGGTGATCCTTTGCACGGCCTTGTGCACGTTTGAAATGATCTGTCTAGATGCCCCTAGGTGATTCTCTGGCACAAAAATCGCGCGAATCTCACCCTCTGTCAGTTTTGAGGAGATCGACTTGTCCTTGCTGATTGCATACATGTAGTCATGACTCTTGTCCCTCGCCTCAAATGCAACCCTTTGCACGTCCCTGTATGCGACAAACCTTGGGACGCCCTTTTTGATTAGCGCCTCTAGGACAAATTCCGCAAAAATCTGGCCCCTTGTAACGTTCAGGTTGTCCCTTACGCGCCCCTCGTTTACAAACAGATTACTGATGACACCAGTCATTGTTTCTAGCATCTCGTCTACTAGGATTGCCGTGGTTGGCAGGATGAACCTTTCATTGGCGGAGTTTGACAGGTCCCGCTCGTGCCATAATGGTATGTTTTCAAGCGCCGGTCCTATCTGACTGCGCACCATTCTTGACAGTGATGAGACCCGTTCACTCTTGGTCGGGTTCCGCTTTACTGGAACCGCACTGCTTCCCATCTGTCCCTTCTTGAACCGTTCGGCAACCTCGCCGATCTCGGTTCTCTGAAGGTTTCTCACCTCCACGGCAATTTTGTCTAGCGTGGCACCGATCAATGCAAGTTCAAAGACGTACTCGGCGTATCTCTCCCTTGGAACCACCTGTGTTGCAACCACTGCCGGGTGGAGCATTAGGCTCTTTGCAACGTGCGCCTGAACTCTTA
The DNA here is from genome assembly GCA_964507825.1 of uncultured Nitrosopumilaceae archaeon. Lineage (GTDB taxonomy): Archaea > Thermoproteota > Nitrososphaeria > Nitrososphaerales > Nitrosopumilaceae > JAWVZS01. The sequence goes on from CAZDQM010000005.1 coordinate 36,950, forward strand.
GCGCCCTAGATCCCATCAGGGAGCCTGTTCCCACCACGCCGAGCGTCTTGCAGATCAGCACTCTCTTCTTGATGCTGTTGATTCTTTCGACGTGTTCGGCCATTTCTGCCGCCCAGTTTGCAAACTTTAACCCGAACGATATAATGCTGGCATGCTGTCCGTGCGTCCTTCCAACTGCGGGAAGATCCCTGTGTTTTATGGCCCTTTTGGCCAGCATGACTGCAATCTTTGCAACCCTAGACTCGATAATTTGTAATGCATCCCTCATCTGCATCGAGTTGCTTGTATCGACCAGATCATTACTGGTCAATCCAAAATGTATCCATGGCCTTGATGTAACTCTACACCTTTGACCAAGCGCCTCCACTAGCGCCGCAGTATCGTGATCACTTTTTGCCTCTAGGCGCCTTATGTGCCCCGCCGTGATCTTTCCGGAATTTGCGGCACGATAAATGTCCCTCCCTGCAGATTTTGGAATCATTCCAATCTCTGCCTGGGCGATTGCAACAGCACCCTCGACTTGCAGCTGATAGTCAACCTTGCGTTGCTCGTTGAAGACAGCCGTCATTTCAACACTTCCATATCTGCCGCTGTCAATTGGTAGTATTGCCAACGTGTCAAGTGAGCGTCTATTGAAAATAAATCTACTTATGGTTTAAATTGTATTAAAAGTGTCTCTTTACAACCATGTCCTCACTTGTTCCAAAGAAGGTAGGCGACTCTGAATACATCATCGAGCCTGATTCTTCCAATCATATGCGGGTTCCAGTCAGGATTTACGCAAATGAAGGCCTGATTTCAAAGATGATGACTGACCGAACCATTAGGCAGGCGGCCAACGTTGCATCAATTCCGGGTATAGTCAGCCACGGCGTCGTCCTACCGGACGGTCATGAGGGGTACGGGTTTCCAGTGGGCGGCGTGGCCGCCATGGATGCAAAGGAGGGTATGATCAGCCCTGGTGGTGTGGGCTATGACATCAATTGCGGGGTACGACTACTCCGCACGAATCTTTCCGAAAAGGAGGTCCGTTCGCGACTAAAGGACCTAGTCGGCGACCTGTTCAACTCCATCCCATCCGGCATAGGTTCAAAGGGGGCGATAAGGCTAAACACTTCCCAATTGGACGAGGTCCTAGTGCGCGGAGTAGAATGGGCCATTGATAACGGGTATGGAACATCCGATGATGCAAATGTTTGCGAAGAGAATGGGCAGATTGCCGCCGCGGATCCGGACAAGGTCTCTGACAGAGCGCGCAAACGGGGAGCACCACAGCTTGGTAGTCTTGGCTCCGGCAATCATTTTCTGGAAATTCAAAAGGTGGCTGAGGTTCATGATGATGAGGCGGCAAAGAGAATGGGGTTGGAAAAGGATTCTGTGGCAGTCTTGATTCACTGCGGCTCTAGAGGATTTGGCCACCAGGTTTGCAGTGACTATCTTAGGATATGTGAGCAGTCCATGCCGAAATATGGTATTGAATTGCCTGATAGAGAGCTGGCATGTGTACCGAATTCCTCCGAGGAAGGGGAATCATATAGGAAGGCCATGTTTGCAGCGTTGAATTTTGCTTGGAGCAACAGGCAAATGATAACTCATTGGACGCGAAAGTCATTTCAGCGCATATTTAACATGTCCGAAGATGATCTGGACATGAGGCTTGTATATGACGTGTCCCACAATATTGCCAAGGTTGAGAAGCATCTTGTCGATGGAAGGCAACAGAGTCTTGTGGTGCACAGAAAAGGCGCAACGCGCGCATTTCCGGCACAGCGCGAGGAGGTTCCGCAAAAGTATCGTGATATGGGACAGCCGGTGTTTATTCCTGGCTCGATGGGCACGGCAAGCTGGGTGCTACTGGGACAGCCGGGATCAATGAGTCTCAGCTTTGGCTCCACGGCGCACGGTGCAGGCAGGACCATGTCTAGATCAAGGGCACGCAGAAACTTTACCGAGAATGATGTAAAAAAATCCCTGCATGCCAAGGGCATCTATATCAAGGCGCTGACAAGAGACGGGGTGGTTGAAGAGACCCCGCATGCATACAAGGACGTTGACTCGATTGTGGGCGTGTCGCATGATCTAAAGATTGCAACAAAGGTAGTCAAACTAACACCGGTAGGGGTGATCAAGGGCTGAGTGATGATTCAGAACTAGAAAGGTTAAAGGCAAAGCGGCTGGCAGAAATGCAGAAAAACATCTCGTCCCAGCAAGATTTACCGCATGCCGGGGGCGAGGAACACCATGAGGTCAACTATCGTGATGTACTAGTACGGAACTTGGGATATCGGGGTGAGGAGGTTCTGCAAAATGCCGAGTTTCAGTATCCTGTACAGGCGCCGATTGTGATTCACAAGCTAGGTGAACTTTTGGCATCCGGGGAAATCGATGAGCAGATCGACGGTGGCAAGCTTTTGGCACTGTTTCGCTCCATTGGAATAAGCGTCCGGATGAATACAAAAATCAACGTTGCAAAGGACGGCAAGCTCGTATCTTTATCTGACAAGCTTGGCATGGACAAAAATGATGATCAATGACGGTGTTTGAGGCAAGCACAACAGATTATGATAACATTATCATCCAGATCAAAAAGGCCCTGTCGCACTTGGAAACCCGTTGCGGCACGCCTAATGTCTATGTTTTAAGCGAGCCCGTATCCAGGTTCGGATGGACGTTCTTCAAAATCGCGATGAAACCGGCGCTAGTTGATGCCATTGAAGAAAAATTCGCAGACATGATTCAAAGGTATAGGGACGGCAAGCCCGAGGAGCGCCTTGTTAAATTTCTCTCTGATTTTTTTGAGTCCAAGAATTGCAAGATAAGGCTGAAGATTATAGAGTACTAGACTCTTCTTCCCCTCTTGCCGCCCTTTTTCCTTGTCGTGTCATGTGGAATGGGTGTGACATCGTCGATCCTTCCAATCTTGAATCCACCTCTTGCCAAGGCCCTGATTGCCGCCTGTGCGCCGGGGCCAGGGACTCTGGAGCCGACTCCGCCTACGGCTCTTACCTTGATATGAAATGACGTGAATCCCTTTGTACGCGCCGCCTCTACCACGTGGTTTGCCGCCTTCATTGCGGCAAATGGTGATGATTCATACCTGTCGGCATTTACATGGATTCCTCCTGAACTAATTGAAACCGTCTCGGCTCCGGTAAGATCCGTCATGTGGATGATTGTATTGTTATAGCTGCTGTAAATGTGGGCAATTCCCCACTTTTCAATCTCCTTTTTTGTCTCCGACTCTGCCTGGGGTTCGGCCTTGACTGCTACCTTGGCAATCTCAGGTAACACTGCATCTGCAACAGGGGCCTCTTGGTTCTGTTGTACTGTAAAAGTCTCTGCAACCGGGGACTCGGAATCCTTGGTTGCCGGCTCTACTTGAATCTGCTGTGCTTCAGTCTCTGACAATGTTAACACAATTCCGTGGGGGTTTAAAAAACATTGAGACTTGGATATGTGCGTAAAAGCGGGCAGGATTCTGGATGCGTGGTATTTGGACTTTCCTCACAAGCGTGCCGGTTTGATCTTTGAACCAATTTTCTCAAAATCTCATGAACTGTAAAAGTCCATGTTGGGCGTGACTAGTATATTGGGAAAAAAGTCGACCCTGTTTGGAATCGTGCTTGCGGCGGTTTTGGGATCCCTAGCAATGCCCGTGATACTCCCGCACGCACTTTATGGGTTTCATATTGTTCACATCATATTGCATGTTGCTGGAATTACACTAACAATAATCGCAATGATTGCCTACACGCGGCTACAAACACGGAGAATGGGACTGACAATAGGGTTTATGCGTAATCGACTAAAAATTTGTTCAACTAATAACATACATCAAAGTCTAAAAATCATTACACTATGTCATGCGATCAAGCCATCAAAATTAAAAATTGTGCGCAACCTTGTGCATTCAAATAATTTTCAAAAAATCGTGATTACGCATAAACTCTAATGGCTAAGAACCACCGCGGAATGGTGGGCCGACGGCCGCATAGGAGACGACGAACTCATCGGCGCCATGCAGTACCTGATTCAGCTGGGAATAATACGGGCCTGATCATCAAAATGACTCCAGCCCACATCTGGGATTTTCCTACCTGTAAGCTGATTCAGCACGCCCGATCCTGCCCCGACAATACCAACCTCGATTACCTTTGTACCGACATCCTTTGCAATCTGCCTGATCTTCCGTATGCTTTTTTCCGGTACCGTAAAGACAGTCTCATACTCCTCGCCTCCAAACAGGGTCAGATCCTCGGCCGAGACTTTGTTCCTGCCTGCAAACACTTCCAACGTCCTCTCAAATGGAAGTGCCGTTACTGTGATTCTTTTCCTGCTCTGCCTTGCCATCTCGTTTAGCGTCCTAGCAAGCCCGTCACTTGAGTCCATGGCCGAAGACAGGTATTTTTTTGCCCTTACGCCAAAGTCAAGCTTTGGCTTGGGATTGCAGAATGCATTTCTGTATATTGCATCAAGTCTGGTATTGCCAGACTTTTTCCATCCTAATAATAATCGCAGGCCCGCGGCCGTATTTCCAAAATATCCTGTGACAAACACCCTGTCTCCGGTCATCGCACCCCCTCTTGGTATGATGCTATCTGTTATACCGTATAGTGAGACGCTGATCGAGAGCTCGATTCCCTCGTTTACGTCCCCGCCTATGATCTTGACGCCAAATTCCCTTGATGCCTTTTGAAACCCCTTTGCCAGTTCGACGATCCGTCCCCTAGCAAATCTACTTGGAATTGTGACTGAAATCGTGCCAAAATCCGGCCTTGTCCCCTTTGCCGCAAAGTCGCTGATGCATGCGGATATTGATTTCCTTGAAATTTCCGCCGTTTTCATGCCTGGGGGCACATCCGTACTTTGAACCAGTGTATCGATTGCCGTGACTATGATATCTGAGCCGCGTCTAAAGATCTCGACATCCTCGCGAACTGATCTTTTCATCCCTGCATTTTTTCGCAAAATGTCGATTATCTGGGACTCACTTAATCTTGTCATGGCACCGGATTACCAACTTTATACTATCATCCATAATCTTCCTTGCCTTTTCCAGATTGTTTGACTCTGCCGAAACTCTGATGACATCCTCCGTATTTGACTTTCTAACTAGAATCCAAGAGTCTTCGTCTATCATGCCTCTTACTCCGTCAATCACAGACACTTCTGAAAATTCATGGCGCATCTGTCCTGCCAGCTCTTCTATGACCGCGTCATGAACCGAGGAATCTATGGGCACCTTACCTCTTAACTGATGATATCCTTTCATGAAATCTAAAACACTGTCTAGCTGGTTGCTTTGCAACATTGATGTAATTAGGCCGCATGCCAGAATCCCATCCCGACAATAGTTGAACTCTGGCAAAATAAATCCTCCACTGCTTCCCTCGCCTCCGACATGGGATTTGGTTTTTTGTATCTCGTCTATTACATTTGCCTCTCCGACCTTGGATCTTCTTACCTCGCCGCCCCCGTCCTTGACAAATTTTTCAATCGAGATGCTAGTATCTGTGCTGAACACAAATTTTCTATGTCCCATCTCAAGTGATTTTGCGACTCCTAGGCCCAGTGTCACGTCCGGGGCCAGCCGCACCCCGTCTTTTACCACAACTAGCCTGTCTCCGTCCAAGTCAAACGCAAAACCGATGTCGTTTTTATATGACCCGCTTACCAGCATGTCTAGGCTGTCACTTGTAGGATCCGGACCCCTAGTCGTAGTCTGCACCGACTCGTTGATGGTTTTTACCTGACATCCTATCTTCTCTAGGAGTCTTGGAGCCGTATTTGCAGCAGCTCCTCCTCCCAAATCCATTATTACCCTTGGATTGCCTGATATGTCGCCAATTTTTTTGGATGCGTCATCCACATATCTTGATTCGAGGTATCTCTGCTCCCCGATGGATTCGTGCCCGGCCTCACGTCCCGTGAGAAGGTCTGCCAATTCGGACTCATTGAGTCCCCTTCCATTCATTATAAATTTCAGGCCGTTCCATTCTAGGGGATTGTGTGAGGATGTGGCAACAATTCCGGCACCAAGACTCCTTGCCTCCCGAAATGCCACCGGCGTTGGAGCGACGCCAAGTGTAAACACATCTATTCCGTTTTGCAATAGTGCAGAAATTGCAACTTCTTGCATCATCGGACCTGAAGGCCGGGTGTCTCGTGCAATTACACACTGTCCGGATTTTATCATGCGTGAAAAACTATCGGTAAATTCAATCACGTGATTCAGGGTCAGATCTTTTCCAAAAATCCCCCTGATCCCTGAAATTGATTTTTTCATCTGTTGAGGACTCGGCAAGGCTTTTTATTAACTCTGACCGAGTTTTAATCCGTGCCTCGATAGCTCAGCCTGGTAGAGCGAACGCCTCGTAAGCGTTAGGTCGCGGGTTCAGATCCCGTTCGGGGCTTGAAAATTTAACCGGCAAAAGACTAGTGGCTTGCATCATCAATGGACTCGATGTCGGTTTCCAGATCCTTGCCTAGTCCTACCCACCATTGAGTCCCCTTTTCTGTCATTCTCCCCAGAATATCCCCAAAATCGTCCTTTATAGATCTGTCGGTTGATTTTTTGTCGATCCGATCTGACTCGAAAATCAACCTTGTTGTGATTTTTTTACCACTTGCCTTTTGTAAATGATTATTGCCAGCGCGCCTATTGCACAGATCCAGAATACGGGCCATCCTAACGGATCCCCCTGTGCAATGAGTCCTAGAAATGCATAGATTGTTCCTCCTATGAGGGCAAATCCAATCAACTCTAGCAGCTTAATCATGGGGATCTCTGTGAGTGGTGGGTTCGAAGATATATTGTTTTAGAAGTCCACTGTTACGGTCTGATTCTGCAGACCTGCCCATATCATAAAACCGCCATTAATGGTATGGGACAATTAGTTATATTGACATGTTATCTTCCCTAAGTCATGGACAAGTATCTGATGGTGGTTGTTGTGTTTCTGATTGGGGGCATGGGGATTGCAATTACAAAGGATCCTCCGGAATTAATAATGTTTTATACGATGATTGCTGGCATTGTGGGCATCGTGATATACAGCTCTATGAAAAACCGCAAGAACGCCTTGCGGGAAAACCGTAGAAAAAAATACAAAAAATAGGTTATAGGTCTAGGCCAAAGGACTCTGCAATTGAGGAAAATCTCTTGTATGATTCTAGGTATTGCCTGCCCTTTGGGGTAATTACGAATGTATTCCTGCCGTCATACTCGATTTTGTTGATGAGTTCGGCTCCTGTAAGATTTTCAATGAATTTTGCAAGCCTAGAGTGTGATAGGTTCGCCTTTGTTAAAAGCGAGGTTGTTTTGATACCCTGCTGTCCTGACTCTTCGGTGGCAGTTAACAGATCTGCCACTATTCGTACACTGGTTCTATATGTCATTTCTAATGCTTTTTATCAGAATCATGATATAAGAGTATCGCCCGTATGCAACAAACTCGCCCGTATCGGACAACTCCGACACTTTGATCCTAGATATACGTATGCGGCCAAATATACTACAAAACTATACCTCATGCGCACTCATATTCATCGTCATGTTGTGCTCTGTTATACAAAAAGTAGTTCACCCCCGTGTCCTACTTGACATCATATTCCTTCCCGGTTTGCTTGTCTATTGCCGTTTCTCCTGCTGGTGGCATCTTTCTTGCAAACGCCCGTGCCGGCGTCTCCAAATTCTCAAAGTCTAGCGACATGTGAGGTCTATAATTGTTGTACCAGTCCATAAAGAGGTCAATGGGATCACTCTTTCTCATCATTATTTCCTCAAAGTTGGGCAGTTTGCGCTGTATCTCACCGTGAAGTCTTTCCAACTTTCCGTTTGTCTGAGGATGATTAATGCCTGCAAGAATCTGACGTATTCCAAGT
>CAZDQM010000006.1:0-24279 GCA_964507825.1 uncultured Nitrosopumilaceae archaeon
AAACCATCACCGTCATTTTCGTTTTAGTCATTGGATCTTGCCCAATCGATTGATTGATAACGTTTGATTAAATTTTTTTTTAATCGACATGATTATTAACCCATTGAAATTATTAAAAAATTCTTTAGGTACGAGTTCACATCATGCCTAATTTTTCAGACATTTGGGCATCGTGTAGGCACAAAATCACCCTGAGACGTGAACTCATACAAATCGTGTTGTTGGCCGCAAGTATCATAGATATCCAGTCGGTCCCGTTTAGAACAGATGTCCCTGTCGCCACTTTACGGGCTTGGCTGTATGAAAGCACGCGTTCTTATTCTAGCGGGGTCCCCACCAAGTGTAGCCGGGTGGTGGACGTGGTTATGGTGAATCTTTTGCCTCTTTTTTCTTATCATCTATGCTGTTTCCTCGTGTAGCCGGATGGTGGACGTGGTTATGGTGAATCTTTGTGCCTTGAATACCTATAATGGGCGTGAATACTGAGGCGGTCACGAATTGGCACCGACACCCTCGTAGGTCACTCCACTTTCCGGAGAATTTCGGGTCACAATAACTTATCAATTCAATGGTACCATAAGGCAGAAATACACCTATGTTATCACCAAAGTCATGGATTATGGCTACATGGAACATATGAGGGATTTGTTTGGCCTAGGGCCGAATGCGTCCCCGATACCACTACAGTTTCCTCGGCTACCACCGGGACTGATGCATCCGATTACCAGCAGGTTTGCAGTCCCTACCAGAAAGACGGCCGGTGATGCAACATCATTGATGCCAAACATTGAGGACTTTCAGCAGGCATATCGCAAGAACGCCGCAGGACTGCTTGAATCGGGCCATCTAGGACTAGTACCACCCGGACACCCGTTATATCAAAAAGGGTCATCACTAAACGTGCTACGATCCGAGAATGAAAAGTTGCAAAAGGAGAACATTGAGCTAAAAAAACAGCTAGGCGAGATCTCAAAACCTGATTCGGCATAGTGGAGCCAGACTGCATCTGTTTTAGCGTGTATTGTTTACTAGGTGGCATCAATTGATTTCGATACAGTACCTGATCGGCTAGGGGACAATTCTTATTACTCTGCCAGCAACAGCGGTATCATGACTCGTACCCCATCTGACAGGTGGAATGCAAAGATTGCAAGGCTCAGGAAAAACTGTCAGGACGTATCTAGGATATCCAAGAAGATCCGCTACGCGGGAGTCATAAACAAGTATGGCAGGACGATGACTGGAATACTGCGCCCGGATACAAGGCCGTTGCTTGATTCGGAACACACGAAAAACGAGTTCTTTCTGATTTCGAGTCTGTTGAACATGAGGAGCGCGTCCGTCCGCCCGATCGGACGGCTAGATCACATTACAATCCAGCATGAAAAGGTCTACATTGTATTATTGCAAAAAAACGACTATACTTATTACATATCGGTCGACGTGAACATCAAGAACATATCTGGTTTAATCCTGAAAATAAAAAAGGTGGTTCAGGCAGGCGTGAACCCCTGATATCCGCCGGTCTGCTGATCCTTGTCTGTAAAGTCCGGCTCAAACAGTGACACGAGATAGTCGTCTGGGTCCAGTATTATTGCATTCTTTCCCGCGGATCTCTTGATTACGTCTCGGTGTATCCTTACTCCCTTTTCCTTGAGCTCTGCGATCGCCGAGTCCACGTCGCCTACAAGAAAGCCTATGGTGATTCCGTTGTCTATGGAGCCCCCCACATGTTCCGCGGTAAGCGATGCCGGATGTAGGCTGAGCAACGCCCCCCCGGTTCCCAGGTCGATCCATGAGCGCCTCTGATTCTTTATCGGCAACCCTATAATCTCATGATAAAACTGAAGGGACCGGTCTAGATCCTGGACTGCCAGAATTACGTTTCCGACCTTTTTGATGTTCACGTGTATCGTACACACAGGTCACATAAAAACAAGATGCTCCGGCGCCAATCACTCCACCTCGACCATGGTCTCGGTCCGATATACTCCGGGAATTCTTTGTATCTCCATGGTTGTGTCCTTGATCATGTTTAGTGTGGACACATCTATTATTGCCACGGCGTCAAACTGTCCGCTAGTCGGAAACGAGTCATACACTGCCTTGATTTTTCTCAGCCTCGCCGCGATCAACTTTTTTGGTGACTTTACTAGTACTATGGCCCTTACCATCCCATGTTCACCTCCACCTCGATCAACGTCTCTGTGGTCTCTATCTCCCTGATCTTCTTAAACTCTACTACCATGTTGTTTATCTCCTCGATTGAGCCGATTAACAACACGCAAATGTCCGCCCTGCCGGTGACCACCATGATCTCCTTGGACGCCTGGCGCTTTTTCTTCAATACGTCCACGACAATGTCTACACTGCCTGGCTTGACTGATATCATGCAGAGGGCGCGCATGGCAATATTATAACACTAACAAAGATAAGGATTTCCTAGTCGAACGCCTCTTGTGAGCGCGCTTCTTCTAGATACGCACGCCTCTCCTCGTTGATCTTGTCCTGATCCACTACTAGATCATCGTCTACTATAACAATTCCAATGTCCCCTATCGACTCGTCTTTTACCTTTGTACTCTTGGCCTTTGTACTCTTGGTCTCTTTGGTAGTCTTTGCACTCTTGGTCTCTTTGGTAGTCTTTGCACCCTTGGTCTCTTTGGTAGTCTTTGTACCCTTGGGTACCTTTGTCTTTTTGGCTACCTTTACAACTTTTTGTTTTGCTACGCTGCTTTTTGTGCCGCTACTCTTTGCACCCTTGGCCTTTGCACCCTTGGCTGGTTTTGTGTCCTTGCCGCCCTTTGCACCTAGCCCACGTTTTAGTGGTCTTGATGGCACAACCGTCTTGGCTGGTTTTGTCTTTTTGCCGACTTTTGCACCCTTGGCCTTTTTTGCAGTATTTTTTTCCGTCATAAATCGCTTGAAATGTTGAAATCGCATATTAATAAAACTTGTGAAGTTGGAGCGCGGATCAGATTAACACTTACCGCGGCACCTTTTGCAAGGATTCTTTCGGTGTACAAGGACCAGCGTGCTTGTACTATTCAAGCGCGAGCCCCAAGCCCTGCAGGACGTCCATGCTGTAGGGGTCGGTCTCTACCGTCTCCGTATAGTGGCGTGCGGTGTCACCGTACCTTCTCGCTTGGTAGCAGATGCCAATGATATGCATCATGGTGATCCCGTTGTGCTGATTTGTACTCGAGACATTTGCGAGCCGGCAAGCCGCCTTTGAGATCTGCCTGTACTGCTCGCACCGGAGCCCCTCGTTTATGTGACGACACTCGTTTACTATATCCCTGCAAACATCATGCGTGAACCAGACGTGGGCGCTTGTAACTTTGGATATCATCGCGCGGACAGGAAGGGTACTCGAATACGAGCCGGCGCGCCATGTTGGTGCCGCGCCGCGTACTTGTCTTTTACTTGGAATCTTTATTTGTCTATGATGCGTTACATGGTTGATTGCCATGGGAATGGAGTTTTATGGTGACTAAAACCGGGGGGCCAACACTATGCCGTTTATAGGAATGAACACATTCCTGCATCTGCCTTGGATCAAAAACCACACCGAGCTGGTAGGCATATGGGGATATGGGCCCGCTGACTAGGCGGTACGACATTATGGGTGGAAACGACGAGAATACACACACTACGTCCAACTCAATTCAGAATATGATCGTCGGCAACCGCAGGATAAACATCGGCGACGTTGTATGGTACATGCGCGTACTCGTCTGCGGCGGCAGGCCGGCAGGACTCACGTGTGGCTGCAATCGGGGAGGGGTTACCGGACATGCTGTCTGACCCCCGGGTGATGAACGGCGTGCATGACATGATCAAGCGCCTTGAGATCAGCATTATGGGCAGGGCAGGAGGGGATGCGGCAAATGTCGTTATGCAGGATCCAACCAAGCCCGCATTATGTATGATATTGGGATTAAGCCAAGGGCGATCATCGGTAGCATTTGGTAACGGCAATGATGGAGGCAGCGGCAGGGCGCTGGGGAAGATGCCGTGACCGTACTAGACGGGCTACTTGCAGGCGCATACCACGCGCCGTATGCCGAATCTCCACTGCCTTTGCTAGGTGCCGGACTGTTGGTAGGACTGTATCATGCATTGGAACCGGATCACGTAACTGCAATATTGTCGTCTGTCCGGCGGGGACAGAAGGGAGAAGAAAAACAGAACAAGAGGATGGCTGGTATAACGGGCTCTGTATCGGGCCTGTTATGGGGGTTTGGACACGCGTCTAGCATATTTCTAGTGGCGGTGTTGGTCATCATATTGTCCGTAAACATACCAAACGGACTGTTTGACATATTCGAGATGGGGGTGGGGGTGATGCTACTCCTGCTTGGTGTGTCGGCGGTATGTGATGGGGGTGGCGGCGCAAAAAGGTGGATGCTACCATTCCTGTCACGGCTCTGGACCCACTCGCACGTTCATACGCATGAGGACGGAACGACGCACTCTCATCAGCACGGCCACGACGACAGACGCGAGGGGGGTGGCAACAGTACGGACCACTCGCACAGCCACGTCCCGTATGTCATAGGATGTGTGCACGGCTTGGCCGGAAGCGGGGGGCTGGCGGTGTTGGCCTTGTCGACTATACCTGATGCAATAACGTCGTCTGCGACCGATGCCGGGGCGCTGTTGCCGCTACCGCTATTATTTGCGTCACTGTTTGGCGCGGGGTCGACGATCGGCATGGTGCTGGTGGCAGGCTCCCTGTCGCTATTGTTTGCGGTATGCGGTAGCACCAACACCGCAAGGAAGGCGATACGGTATGCGTCTGGGGGTGCCGCCATACTGTTTGGCGCGTATATCATTGCAGGCGGCGCGGCCGTGGCGCTGGGAATGTAGTGGTGTCAGAGCAGAAACCGCGACTAGGTGCACACCGGCGTACCTGTGCAAAAATGGGGCAGAACCGCCACAAGCGAGCAACTCTAATCAAATTCATCTGGTGGCGGTGACTCTGGCGACAACATATTCGAAAAACCGATTCCCGTGCCTGAATCAAGAGCACTATCTGGTAGTCTCTGGATTGGGTGGCTCGGCCCTGCCGCCGCTCCCGTTTCCACGGGCCTGGCCCAATAGCAGGCTACGCGACTTTAGCGTCTTTCGAATAAGGACGAACCCGAGCGCGGTCGTAATGGCTCCAAAGAGGATGTGTGTCACGTTGGCATCCTCCCCTGTGGACATCATGGTAAAGCCCAGTCCCAGAAGCATCATCAGGCCGCCTAGCCCGGCAAAGATTATCATTACAAGGGGCAGCTTTTGTGGAGGTCTGGGAAGCTCGCCTTTTGATTTTGGCGTCGTGGGGACGGGAACAGCCCCGTTTGACACTGCCTCGTGGCAGACGTGGCAGTAGTTGTGGTGTACCCCTCCCTTGTTGTATGACTTCATAAAGTAATAGTCGACGTCGCACAGATCGCACTTTCTAGTAGGACTTACAATCCTAGCGTGCTTGTCGAACTCCTTGCCGAGCTCTAGCATGCAGGGCTTGCAATAGTAGCCGGGTATGCGCCACATGCGCTGAAACTTGTATTTTTTCCATCCAAGGGTGATGCCGCACCCGCCGCAGTGTGTCATGAGCAATCACGCCCCGGATTTTGTCCCGTCGTCCTCTTTGCGTTTATTGTTATCATCACCGTCGTCATCGGCAGGATCATCCTCGACGGTCTCTTGCGTCTCGGATTCTGTGACGACAGTCTTCCTGCCCATAGCAACCTGTGCGATTCCATGCCTCGCCTCTATGATGGGCAACCCAACTATAAAAAAGGTCGCGGCGCTCACCCATACGACGGCTATGCCGACCCATAATGAGTAGAATCCTATATCAAACACGTACCCTGAGAAGAACAGCGGCATGGGCCATGCTATGATCAGTACCAAGGTCATGATTCCGCCTCCCTTGAGGCTGAACTTGAACGCGCGGCCAAGCGTCTTTTCATCCGCGTCGAGCGCTTCCCTCTCGGCTTGGCTGATATCTACTAGCTTTATCCTCTCTTTCATTACTGCCCAGTCGAACTTGGTCCTGCTTGCCAAGCTTCCTAGGCCCGCAATGGCGCCGCCCGTAAGTATGCCTGCTATATTACCAAAGAGCATCGAGTAATTGTGCCCCAAGCTTGCAAGCGATACCTCGCCTCCAAACTCCGGCAACGACGCGGCCACGCCGACCCACGTGCCAAGCGCCACGAAGAGCCCTGCAACCGCGCCTATTGTGGCGGCGTACTTGTTTGTGCGCTTCCAAGTGATCGTCAGAGCTATTGGTATCACGGCAGAACCGATCAACACGCCCATCGCCAGGTATACGAATCCTAGAGAGAGTCCCATGCTCAGTAGTATCACAGCTAGGCCCCCCATACCCACGCCGAACCCGATTATGGTGGCGCGCGAGACCTTTAACAGCTGCTTTCCCGACGCCGACGGGTTCTTGTACGTCCGGTACACGTCGTACGTGATCAGCGACGAGACTGCGATCAGCTCGGCGGATCCTGCCGACGTGACGGCCATGAACAGCATAGTCAGCACCATCACGGCTCCCAACTCGCCCATCAAGACCGATGCGGCGGCGGGTACCGTAAGTCCGAGCTGGACCTGCTCTGGCGTCAGGTCCACGCCAAGCGCGACGGCCGTGAGGCCCATGGTAGTTGCAAGCGTAAATGGAATGGCAAACCAGCAGGCGCCCCCGAGCAGGAACCCCTTTACCGTGGACTGTGGGCGTGCGGCAATCGCGCGCTGCCAGTATGCCTGGTCCACGAACACGGTTCCAAAGTTACCCACTATATTGATCACGCCGAATATCAGACCTCCTATGGATGCCATAGTAAGGTAGGCGCCTGCCACGTTGCCCTCTACTGGGTTTATACGCGCGGCCTCGGTGAGCTTTTCGTACATTCCCTCGATGCCGCCCGTAACGGGGCTGATAAAGTAGACAGTGCTGACGAATATTAGTATCACGATGAATATTATGATTGTGTGCATATAGTCTGCCACGAACGTGGCCTTTAACCCGCCGACCAGCGTGTATATCATCACGCCTATCGGAATCAAGAACGCGGCAAGTGAGATGTCCATGCCGGTCAGCCCGTTGACGACTGCCGCCCCGCCGAGCAGTAGCATGGCGGTCACTATCATGTTTGTCATCAGGGCGAAAACGAGAAAGACCCGGTGGGCGCCACCACCGTACCTGGCCCTTATAATCTCCAAGAAAGTGTGTGCATTGGGCGCCTTGCGTTTGAGCTCTATTGCCAGTATGCCAAAGAGAAGGACCTGTATGGATGCGCCTGCCGCATACCAGAACGGGCCGCTTATACCGTACTGGTAGGCGACCGTCGATGATTGTAACAACGTAGCGGCCCATGTCCAGGCAGATACAATGGCAGCCGCAGTAAGGCCTGTTTTGATCACTCTGCCTGCCGTATTGAACCACTCGGAGGTCTGGGAGACACCTAGGTATCTCTCCTCCACCTTGGTCTCGATCGTGATTACGATCGCAAACACGGCGCCGAGGCCCACAACTATGAACCAGCCCCAGCTCTCGTCGAGCACGTCGCCTATCGTGAATCCTTCCTCGATGGCACCGGCACCAAACGCCGGGTTTGGGACGCAGGATATGGCTAGTACGGCGACTAGCGCCACTGCCGCAGACGGCAAAATTGCCTGCCGCGACATGATCGCCTTTTTGTTGACCGCCGCAGTGAATGCAATCGATTCAAGCGGCGCCATCAATGATGCCGTTACCGTAGAGAGAATGGTAGTCGCAGGCTGTCCGCGCTCCATGCGTATATGTAGACCTGCCGACCCCATATGCGTTCAAATCGTATCTCGCCTCATATACCAAAAATTAGTCGATATCGACTAAATCTAGTACAGGCTGTACAGCCGTCCAAGAGACAGGCGCGTCGCAGGCTCGGCGGTAGCCGGCCTGCCGTCCACCACGACCTCGTAGGTCTCCGGATTGATGCGTATCTCGGGCGTCAGGTCGTTGTGCATCATGTCCTTTTTGCCTATGCCGCGGCAGTTCTCTACTGGCACTAGCCTCTTTGAGATCTTGAGGAGGTCCGGAAGCCCGCGGGATATGGCTAGCTTTGAGGTGAACGTGACCGACGTCGAGTGTTTGGCCGAGCCGAGCGCCCCGAACATCGGGCGGTAGTACACGGGCTCGGTCGTCGGTATACTCGCGTTGGGATCGCCCATCAGCGAGTATGCCACAAACCCCCCCTTTATGATCATCTTGGGCTTTATGCCGAAGAACTGCGGCGTCCACACGACAATATCGGCAATCTTGCCGGGCTCAAGTGAGCCGACGTGGGCCGATATCCCGTGCGTTATGGCCGGGTTTATGGTGATCTTTGCAAGGTACCTCATCACGCGCACGTTGTCGTTGTCGCCGCGCTCGCCGGCAAGCCGCCCCGCACTGCGCTTCATCTTGTCGGCGGTCTGCCAGTTTCTAGTGGTAACCTCCCCCACCCTTCCCATCGCCTGACTATCCGAGGACATCATGGATATGGCGCCCATGTCGTGCAAGACGTCTTCTGCCGCTATGGTCTCGCCGCGTATACGCGACTCGGCGAACGAGAGGTCTTCTGGGACGGATGGGTTAAGGTGGTGGCAGACCATCATCATGTCGAGGTGCTCCGCTAGCGTATTCACAGTGAACGGGCGCGTCGGATTGGTGGAGGATGGCAGTATATTTGGCTCCCCGGCCACCCTCATTATATCGGGCGCGTGTCCCCCTCCTGCTCCCTCTGTGTGATATGTGTGGATGGTCCGGCCCGCTATGGCCTGTATGGTGTCATCCACAAAGCCGCATTCGTTGAGTGTGTCGGTGTGTATTGCGACCTGCGTGTCCGTCTCGTCTGCCACGCGTAGGGCCGAGTCTATGGTGGCAGGAGTCGTCCCCCAATCCTCGTGCAACTTTAGTCCGCAGGCGCCTGCTCCCACCTGCTCGAGGAGCGACTCGGGCCTAGAGTCGTTGCCCTTGCATAAGAACCCAAAGTTGAGGGGGTACTCCTCGACGGCTTCTATCATGCGGTGTATGTTCCACGAGCCCGGCGTGCAGGTCGTGGCCTTTGTGCCGTCGGCCGGCCCCGTGCCGCCGCCTATCATGGTGGTGGTGCCATTGCATATGGCGTCTATCGCCTGCTGCGGCGAGATGAAGTGGATGTGTGTATCTATGGTACCCGGCGTGCATATGGTGTGTTCGCCGGCGATCACCTCCGTGTTCGATGACACGGTCATCTCTATTCCGTCCATGATGTGTGGATTGCCGGCATTCCCGACACCCGCGATGAGTCCGTCTTTTATCCCGATGTCGGCCTTTATGATGCCAAGCACGGGATCCATGATGATCGCGTTTGTAATCAGCAGGTCAAGTGAGTCCTCCCGCAGGACACCGCTGGCCTGACCCATCCCGTCGCGCGCGCTCTTCCCGCCGCCAAAGACGATCTCGTCGCCGTGCACGAGCAGGTCGCGCTCAATCTCTATTATCAGGTCCGTGTCGGCAAGCCGGACTCTGTCGCCGGCGGTGGGTCCGAACAGCTCGGCGTACCGGCGCCGCGGAATCTCAAGCGTCATTACGACTTGTACCCCCTCTCAGCAGCAAGGCGCAGGGCCTCATCTCTCTTCTGGTCGAGCGGCCCGTTTACTAGCCCGCCAAAGCCGTACACCGTCCTGTCCCCGCCGTATGCCACAAGGTCGACGGTGCGCGAGTCACCTGGTTCGAACCGGATGGACGTACCGGCGGGAATGTTCAAGTGGAACCCATACGCCTTTTGTCGGTCAAAGGACAGGGCCTTGTTTACCTCAAAAAAGTGGGCATGCGATCCGACCTGCACGGGGCGGTCACCCGTATTCGTGACCTGCACCGACGTGGTATCCCTGCCCTGATTGAGTGTGATGACGCCGTCGGCTATGATGTACTCGCCGGGACTCTCGCGTGCGGTCATTGTCCTACCTTCGCCCCTGTATCTTTCAATGTTATACTAGTTGTCATCATTATCACCATCACCGGTATCTGACGCGCAAGCATACTGCACATCCTCACTTTGCTATCGGGTCGTGGACGGTTACGAGCTTTGTGCCGTCATCAAACGTGGCTTCAACCTGTATTGAGTGTATGAGATCCGGAACCTGCGGCAACACGTCGTCCTTACTGAGCACCGTCCTGCCCGAGCTCATCAGCTCGGGTACAGTCCTACCGTCGCGCGCGCCTTCTAGAATATGGTCCGTGATTATGGCGACTGCCTCCGGATGGTTGAGCTTTAATCCGCGCTCCTTGCGGCGTATCGCAAGCTGGGCCGCAAGGAACACGTGCAGCTTGTCAATCTCCCGCGGCATGAGCATCAATACCTGAACCTGCGTGCGTGACATATTTAATAATTAACGAAGATGGAATTTGCTGCATAACTCGGCACAGCCCGTTACAAAAGCCATGATTTGATCATGTGATATGATATTCCTACACTGTACACACCTAGGTCAATTCAGGATTCATATCTGAATGTGTTATTCGTTTTGAAATTTCATGTACCATGCCTTAGTCGACCTGACCTTGTACTCTACACTTTTGCCGCCTGTTATATTGTGCCGCCCTGTATCATGTGTTCCCACTTGCGCGAGTGCACGTATTCACATCCTCGTAATTGCAGACATGATTATCTGTATACTGTTCTAGTCAATCCTGCCATTCTAGTATCTGCTATTCTCCATATTTCTTTCATGTCGATTATATCTACGCGCGCCTCTTGATTGTCCTCGAACTGATCCCGTACCACCTCACCTCACGCGTCCCCAGACCCCCTGCCACGGGCATTACACCTTGGAATTAGGATATGATGTCCATGCTCTTGCATGTTGGCTCGTGAAGTGTATGCTCCGTCTGCCAGCACGTGCACCTTGAGAGATTCGCGCCTGACCTTACACTTTTGTTGTATCTGCTCTCTACGATTACACTGCTTGAGGCCCGATGAGTCTGTCAGCGATACCGTGGGATTCGAGACGCGGGCATTGTAGTCGATATCAACATCAAGGTGGTTTATTTTTCTGTGCAGTATGGAATAGTGCGGCGTGTTGTATTCCTCTAGCACCCGCGTAAGGAATCCTGACAGCTGCATGTACTATATTCTCAGCATGGTCCACAGTGCGGCCGCGGTCGTGATCAGTCCATCGACATGAACGGGACCACCAGTTCCTTGGAACAATTGATCCTTTGTATTGCACCGGACGGTTTTTGAGCTGTTATGCAACAAACTCGGAAGATGATTTGGAAAGGCGCAAGAAAAGTATAATTTGATACTCCGGCCAATCATGGCATGTTGGACGTCTACACCAAGATAGCGGGCAACAGACTCAGCGGCGACGAAATACGCGCGGGGGGAGACGGGGCGTCGTTTGACACCGTGGTGATGCCAAGGGACCACATGGCAAAGAGCAGGCAGCTTGTAAGGACCAAGTCTGGGGTCGAGGTGGGGATAAACTTGAGCCGGGGCGGGACCATGCGCCACGGGGACATACTGCAAAGCGAGAACCCGAAGATGCCCCCGTTAATTATCCAGCAGTATCCCGAAAAGGTCATAGTGGCAAGGTCTGCGGCCCGAAATCCGGGGGACAACCATGGCATACCGTCTGACGATGATTGTTTTGAGTTGTACCTGATCATGGGCCATGTAATAGGGAACAGGCACCGCCCAATCTCGATCAACGAAGGGGAAAAGACCGTGTCGTTCCCCATACAGGACGATTCCGAGCTAGAGACGTTTGAGAGGCTACTCAGCCAGGCGGGGGACGGCGTCGAACTAAGTATTGCAAGGGAGATCTTTGTACCGCATGCGGGGGCTGACGTGCATGGACACTAGTGACGCGGGAGATGGTGCTGCGGGGGACCGCCCCGGCGCCTGCGCAACAGATGATCTTGATGCCCTGCAGATATCCGACTCGATGTTTCCCACCGGAATGTTCGCATCATCAGGAGGGCTGGAGCTGATGTTTGTCAGGGGGATGGTAACCGGCGTGCGGGAGCTCTCTATACTGTGTAGGGACATGATCACCCACCAAATCGGCGTTGCAGACTGTGTGGCCCTTGCAAACGCGTACGACGCGGCGTCCCGCGAAGACACGGATGCCATCGAGGAGGTAGATGCATTATACTGCTCTGCAAAGACGATTCGGGAGGCAAGGGACGCGTACGTGCGCTCTGGAGTACAATTGTGCAGATGCGTCGCAGAGTTTTGCGATGATGGAATACTGGCAAGATACCGTTCCTGCATAAGGGACAAGAGGGCCAGCGGAATCTATCCGGTCGCGCTCGGCGTGTGCTGTAGCGCGCTTCGAATCGAAAAGCGAAGGGCGGCGCACATACTGCTGTACGGGTTTACCGCAAACATGGCGGGAGCCGCGTTGCGGCTTGGAATGATACAGCACTTTGAGGCGCAAAAGATGATCCATGAACTAAAGCCAGTCATGAGGGAGGCCGCTGAATCCTGCATTACAAGGGACATCTCAGAGATGTGGCAGTTCTGCCCACACGTCGAGGTGTTACAGATGGCGCATGCAAGGGCAGATGCAAACATGTTCATTACATGACAGGTAGTAGACAGACATGGATGACGATATGGCAATGAATAAGAGGATACCTAGGATCGGAATAGGCGGGCCCGTAGGCTCCGGAAAGAGCATGTTGATTGAGCGCGTGGTGCCCGTGCTAGCGGGCCGCGGATACAGCGTGAGCATAATATCAAACGATGTAATATCAAAGGAGGACGCGGACCGCATGAGAACCAACCTGGCCACGGAGCGCGGCCTGCTGCCTGAGAACTTGGTCGTGGGACTGGCGACCGGCGGGTGCCCGCATACGGCCGTGAGGGAGGATCCGTCAATGAACATATCGGTAATAGAGGACATGGAGGAGGAGCACCCGGAATTGGACCTCATAATAATAGAGAGCGGCGGTGACAACATAACCACCACGTTTAGTCCACTGCTTGCAGACTATTTCATCTATATTATAGATGTGGCCGGCGGCGACAAGTATCCGAGGAAGGGTGGGCTTGGAATAACAAGCTGCGATCTGCTTGTGATAAACAAGACCGACTTGGCTCACATGGTGGGCGCTGACCTAGAGGTGATGAGATCAGACGCCCTGAAGATCAGGGGCCCCGAAAAACCGTTTGTCTTTGTAAACTGCATGACAGACAGCGGCATACCGGAGGTGGCGGACCTCATAGTGAGAAACCTGCTATTTGGCGCCCCGCCAAAGGCCGGATCCAAAAGGGCGGGTGAATTGCAATGACTGATGCCTCAGTCGAGGCCGGGGGAGTGGATGCAACGGCGGCGGCGAAAGGAGGCATCTCGTCTCGGGATGACGCATACATCATACCGCCCCACAGGACGGGTATGGAGGGGCGCCTGCACCTGTCGCTACGCCGCGATGGTGTCAGGACGATCCTGGGATCCCAGCGTGCAGAGCCTCCTCTCTCTGTGCAGAGGGCGCTCTACTGCGAGGAGCTCCTGCCGGACATGGCATATGTATACATCACATCCACGTCAGGCGGCATGCTACAGGGCGACAGGCATATCATGAGGTTTGATCTGGGTGCCGGCGCAAGGGCCCACATTACAACGCAGGGCGCCACTAGGATATACGGGGATGATGAGGAGTCATCAGGTACAAAAAAACCGGAGGCCCAGTCGTCCCTTTGCATATCTCTGGGTGAGAACTCGTACCTAGAGTATATCCCTGATCAGATAATCCCGTACGCGGGCTCTGGTTTTCAGCAGGATGCAGACATGTCGATACATGATACTGCGACCCTTGCGTATGTAGAGACCGTGACGCCTGGGCGCGTCGGGATGGGCGAGTCGTTTGCCTACAAGTCATGCAACCTCAAGATGCGCGTCACGGACCAGGATGGCAGGTTTAGATTTGTCGACGCGGCACGGATGGAACCGCGCGTTGCGCAGCAGTCGTTACGGCCGCAATCCAAAAACAAGCCAGAGCCGGACATCAAATCATTTGGAATAATGACTGAATATGATGTCGTATCCTCGCTGTATGTAATTACGGAGAAAAAGCACATAGACGGGTTACAAAGGGACCTAGATGACATCATACTGCGGCACGACAAAATTGCAGGCGGCGCCACCACAATGCGCGGCAATACCGGGGTGATGGCAAGGTTGCTAGGCCACGACACCGAGTCCGTAAAATCCGCCATAACCGAGGCCGTGGCCCATACAAGAAAGACCATCCTAAACGCGCCCTTTACCGACATCAGGAAGAGCTGACTGCTACAGAAAGGCACCCATGTCGCGCCGACGCGGCAACCCTTACTTCCTACGGTTTAGATACGGATGACTTTTCAACTGCGACCCAAGATCAGAGTAACCGCTTGAGCTGGCCACTGTTGTTATTCACAAGATGGCACTCGTGCCGGGACTATTGAGAATGTGCAACGTGGACTAGTCCGCGGGGGCGCCGGCCGCATCAATGCAAAAAATCAACGGGCCAAGATATTACGTGAACGTACAGAGTCATTAGACTAGTCAAGCAAGACTACTGGCTTTTGGGTCAGTCCGATTACCTCCATGGTGACGTGTCCCATTGGCTCGTCGGTACCGCCGAGGCCGCGGCGGCCCATCGCCACGAGATCGACGCCAAGCCTGTCGGCCGTCTCTGCAATCTTTTTTGCAGGCGTACCAAGCTTTACGATCCTAGTGCAGCTGTGCACCTCCTGTGGAACAGACACACTACGTAGTACTATGCGGCCCTCCTCGCGCATCTGACTGCTTAGCTGCTCATCCATGTTCTCCTCGCCGCCGGCATCATCCTCGTCGGCCCATTCCATCACATACAGGAGGTAGACCTTTAGCGCCGAGACGTCCCTTAGGAGGCGGTTTGTGTTGTTGAGCGCGCGTAGCGAGCCGATAGAACCGTCCACGGGAACTAGCACCTTGAGGAAGGACCCTGTAGCACCGGAGCCATGCGCGCCGGATGCTTCGTGCGATGTCTCGCCTCGCCGCCGTGCATGCGCAGTGTCTTCGTGTCCATCTGCGCCAAAGATCTTGGCTAGAATCTCCCTTATGCTACGGCGGGCTTCTAGTATGGGTAGCGCAATGACTGCCATGGCACCTGCCGCGGCCCACACTACGGCCATAACCACCCATGCGGTAAACGAGTGCTCGGTGAACACGTACTCGGTAAGGTAGAGCGAGGCGGGCCACACCACCACTAGGAATATTGAGACCCCTATACCTATCCGCTTTGACAGCGCAGACATGCGCGCAAGCCTGCGCTCGTCCGCGTCGCGCCGTAGCATGGAGCGGATCCTGTCATCGACAAGGAGTATGCGCTGCTTGAGGTCCCTAAAGTCGAACTTTTCCGGAAACATGATGCTGCCAACAACAGTAACGATCAGCCCCGTCAGTATTGACGCGACGTTTCCGGCAAGCAACGGCATGGAGCTGCCGGTAGACAGTATGCTGATCTCCCCGTATATTGCCGACGCGGAACCCAGCCATGTCCCGACCCCGGCTACCAGTCCCGTCACGGACGCCGCGGTGGCGGCGTTCCTGTTAGTGCGGCCCCATAGTATCGACAGGGAGATGGGTGCGACGGCCGACCCTATCAGGATTCCCATCATCAGGTACACGTACTGCAGGTTGACACCCAGTTGGAAGAGCATGGATGCCATCAAGCCCATCCCGGCCCCGAACAGCAGTATGGCATACCTAGAGACGCGCATCAGCTCCCTGCCTGTGGCCGACGGCTTGAGGTACGTCCGGAACACGTCGTATGTCATCAGCGACGAGACGCTGACCAACTGCGAAGAGCCCGCCGCAGTCACAGCCGTAAACACGATGGCAAGTATCAGGATGGCGCCCATGTCTCCCATGATCTCCGCGGCCGCGGTGGGCGCGACGAGGCCCAGCCCTATCTGATCCTCACTTAATGTTACTCCGGTGGCAATGGCGGCCAGCCCCAGTGTGGTGGCAAGAGTGAATGGTATTGCGAACCATACCAGTCCCCCGATGATAAATCCTCCTACCACGGAACGTGGCCTAGCCGCGATCGCGCGCTGCCAGTACGATTGGTCCACGAACACGGTTCCAAAGTTTCCTACGATATTGATCACGCCAAACACGAGGGCCCCGGCCGACGCGAGCGTCAGGTAGCTTCCTATGGCGTTGCCCTCCACCGGGTTTAGTATGGCCGCGGCGGACAGCTTGTCGTACATGCCCGATATCCCTCCTATATCTGGCGATACAAAGTAGATCACCGACACAAACGCTAGTACGACTACAAAGATAAAACCCGCGTTGATGTACTCGGCAAAGAACGTAGCCTTGAGGCCGCCGAATATGGTGTATAATATTATACCTGCCGGTAGCAAGAACGCGGCGAGCGTGATGTCGACGCCGGTAAGCGAGTTGACGACGGCTGCCCCGCCTAGCACCAACATGGCGGTCACAAGCGTGTTTGTCATGAGCCCGAAGAACAAGAATACCTTGTGTGCGTGCCTTCCATACCTGACGTTTATCATCTCCGCGAACGTGTGGGTCATGGGGGCCCTCCGCTTCAACTCGACGGCTAATATGGAGAACAGTATCACCTGTATGCATGCGCCGGCCGCGTACCAGAACGAGCCGGCAATGCCGAACTCGAACGTCACGGTAGATGATTGGAGTAGAGTGGCGGCCCATGTCCAAGCCGACACTATCGAGGCCGCAATCAGCCCGGTCTTTATGGTGCGGCCCGCTGTATAGAACCATTCGGAGGTCTTGCGCGTGCCCAGCCACTTGGTCTCGGCCTTTACCATCAACGTGACGGTCAGGGCCATCACAAGCCCCACACCTATTATTACCAGAAACCCGACGTTCTCGTGGAGTATAGCGGCCAAGCAGAGAGTCAGGCACGCACTAGTATTAAAATACGCCCTGCGCCCAGAATCGACTCTAAGGCCGTTGTTGCCCTTGTCGTCGTTATACCACGCAAGTTTTTTGACATCTTCAGTCTCCCATGCCTGTACATGTGCCTCATTATTCCTTGTACATGCGTGGCATCACGTCCCGTCACCGCACGGCAGGCGGCCATCTGCGCCGGTAATACGTGGTAACTGCCGATCAAAAAAGTACATATGAGATATCATACCATAAAGAAGGGACATGGTTGACAGGATTGATGAGATGATAATCTCAGCGCTGAGCCAGGATGCTAGGCAGTCTGTGTTCGAGCTCTGCGATCGCATCAGGGGGTTCGGATACGGAGTCACTGAAGAGGAGATAGAGTCCCGCAAGCAGGCCCTAGAGGACAGCGGTGTCATAAAGGGATACACGATATCGGTGGACACTAAAAAGCTGCCCGGCCGCATCATACGCGTCGACCTAGTCACGTTCAGGACGTCCCAGGCGCTGCAAAAGAGGCTGGAGGGACTCAAGCGCTACCTGCAGGACGCGCCGTTTGTGGCGTTCTCTGGTAGGACTAGGGGCGGGTACGACTGGATCACCATAAAGTCGTTTCTGAGCGCGGATATGGCCGACGAGGAGAATGATATCTACCGGAATCTGTTTGGCGACATACTTCAGACCTATGAGGTCTATGACTTTGTACCACAATCAGAGGTGTCGCTTTACTCCATGTCGTATACCAAAAAAGAGTACCAGGAATTCCTCAAAGAGTGGATCCCGCCGTTCATCGGCAAATAACGTCGCCGCGTACAAGGACGACTAGGATCGCGATGCGCGGGAATTATCTCGTATCATGCGGTAGCGCGGCGCTCCCGCTTGTATCTTAGCGCGTCGTCTATCATCGCGTGCACCTGCATCCTCATCTTCATCAGGAACTGTATAAGCTCGACCTGGCTGTGCGGTCCGTCCTTACCTGCATCCTCTATCATTTCATCGATCCTTGAGAGAGTAATCCTGAGCGCAAGGACACTGCGCTTTACGACGGCGACCTCCTTTGTTCTGACCGCGCTCACATTACTGCGAGCATCGTCATGCGCGGCGGGCCGCGTATCCTCCGACCATTGGGGGGGCGCTATTCCGGAATAGTCGTACGCCTCTGCCTGCTTTATCTGGCCCTTGATCCTACGTATCTGCTTGACTGTCATCTTGTTGTCTATGATCTCCTGCGCCAACTCCGAGGCACGGTCACCTAGCGCGGTGTCAGTCAGCTCAAGGGCCTGGCTGATTCCCAGTACACGGTCCCTGACCCTGTTGCGCACGTCCTCGGGCAGTCTTAGTAGCTGGATCCTGTGCGAGACGTATTCTTCACTCTTTCCTATCCTCCTCCCAAGCTCGCTGACACCGCCCCATCCAAAGTCGTTCACATACCGCTGGTATGATATGGCCTCTTCGACAGGGTCTATGGTTCTGCGCTGGAGGTTCTCGGTAAGCTGCACCTCGTACGCCTCCTTGTCGTCAAACTCTACGATCTTGCAATGTATGAACCGGCGCCTAAGTGACCTGCATGCGGCAAACCTGCGGTGCCCCGCGACAATCTCAAAGCCGCGCTCAAACGGGCGCACTATTATGGGCTGCAGTAGGCCGTGATCCCTGATGCTGGCCTTGAGGGACTCGAGCTCTGGGGAGTCCTTTGGATCGGGGCTACGGGTGGGGAACTTTGAGGGCCTTATCATCCTTAGCTCTATGGGCTCGACAAGCGAATTATCGTACGGTTCCATAATTACATCCAAATCATATACGTACGCGGAATATTTATCATTTTTATGGTTAGGTACTGGTGTAAATTCGAGTGGTCGCACGCAAAAAAATCACCGCCGCCGAAACCATCTGGTTCGCTGCGATCAGGTGCAGGCTGCTGTTCTGTGTGATTATGCGCCACTTGTTGCTGCCCTCTACAGTGATTCAGGCGGCTTTGGCAGGGGTCTTGCGTATGCCGTCGTGCTTGTGCACGTGGTTGTAGTGGGCCTTCATGCCGTCAAAGATCAATCATGTCTAGTCCGCAAAATGTCTTCTCGCGGTCGCGGATCGTTTCGTTCAGGCGTTCTATCTTGTTATTTGACGGGAGGTAGTTGCCGCTGGAGCCGCCGTTGGGGACCGATGCGCTTGCTCCGCAGGCCCGCGTCGTACTTGTGGTACGTGCCGTTTTCAAACATCTTGCGGGCCGTCTTCTGGTAAGTGGGCAGGTTGCCGTACTGGAACAGGCCGCGCATGCGCTGACAGGACACTCTGAATTTTTATAAAATGGGTTACCACAAAATAACTGTGTTTAGAACCCGGACCAAGAGGATCGAGGTCAAGAGCGGCCGCCTGTGTCCACGCGTATACTGCGGAGACTGCCTCGACATCATGAGCGAGATGCCAGATGAATCGGTGGACCTTATCGTGACGTCGCCGCCGTATGCCGATGCACGCAAGCACACGTATGGTGGCATACCGCCCAAGGATTACGTGGACTGGTTCGTGCCGCGCGCAGTAGAGATGCGGCGCATACTCAAGCCGACGGGCTCGTTCATACTCAACATCAAGGAGAAGGTAGAAGAGGGAGAGCGCCACACCTACGTGCTGGATTTGATTCTGGCTCTAAAGCGGCAGGTGGATTTCAGGTGGACTGAAGAGTATATCTGGCACAAGACGACTGCAATGCCCGGCAAGTGGAAATACAGATTCCGCGATTCGTGGGAACGAATCCTTCACTTCACCAAGACCCGCAACGTCAAAATGAACCAAGACGCGGTCAAAGTACCTATAGGAGATTGGACGGATGCTCGGCTCTCGAACCTGAGTGAGAACGACTACAAGAGGATGCCGTCATCCACGAACCAGATTACGGCCCGCCGCATGGCAAACTGGGCGGGCAAGAAAAAGGTGTACCCTACAAACGTGTTGCACAAGGCGCCAGTCTGCCACAACACGGGACACAGCGCCGCGTTTCCAGAGTGGCTACCCGATTTTTACATAAAGCTGCTGACCAACAAGGGAGACACGGTACTTGATCCGTTTGTCGGCTCCGGCACCACATACAGGGTGGCCACACGCTTAGGACGCGTCGCAGTCGGCATCGACATGGTACAGGAATACGTGGACAGGCTGAATGTGCGCCCGTTGCTGGAAGTGTGATCATGCCAAGGTTGAATTGGATCTCAGACGAGGATCTGGAAACCGCAATGTCAAGACTGACAAAGAGCGCGAATGACACGAAGGACTATACCTCAAAGCGGATGCTGGTCAATGTTGTTGATCCGTTCTCGTCCCTGCTTATCGCATCGACATTCGGACTTGGCACGGGCAAAACGCTTGAAGGCGTCCAGCATGCATCTTCGATCCTGCACGGTATGGGAAACGCGCTGGGCACGTTTCATCAAGAGGTACTGGGTTCGGTGGATGGGTGGGTGAACTATGACGCGGGATATGATATTGAGAACGCAGAACAGAAAATCTTTGCAGAGGTCAAGAACAAGCACAATACCATGAACGCGCCAAACAAGAGGGCCGTGGTTCAAAACCTCGAGACGGTCCTTATGACCAAGAAGGATTGGACGGCATGGTCATAATCATACCGAAAAAGCCCAAGCGGTACAAAACGCAGTTGATACCGTCGCGTCCCCTGTTTGAGGTTGACGGGGCCTCGTTCTATGAGATGGTGACGGGCGCACCGACCGCCATGCGGGATCTGTTCATCGCCATGACTGACATTTTGGATCGTCGAATCTCCCGCGACGTTAAGAACTACTGCCAGACGGTTTTTGAGAAGGCCATCCCAGACTAGTCATGCCTAGAACCGACCACTCGAATTTGCACCAGTACCAAAACTCACAAGGTTGTTATATCAATGATATGGGGTACAGGCATGCCCATGACAAATGATGCCATCATCTGGCTTAACGAGGTTACCGTTGCCATCACCGACAAGAATCACCTAGACGCGGCCGATGTACGTATAATCACAGATGTATTAGGTAAGATTCTCAAAAAAGATGGCCATTATGATGCAGACGAGATCGAATCATGGTTTGAAAACGAGGGTAGCTGGACCAGCAGAGCCGTGCGCAGGCAGATACGCGACATTGCGCGCAGTGTACAAGATGCACGCGGACGGGAATCGCGCCCAGCAATTAGTGGAATAGATTATGCCAAATAACGTGCCGAGCATCTTGTGATTTCAGGTGTCGAGTTCCTTGAGCAGGCGGCCTATGATCTCTGCATTCTCCTGCCGCTCAGATAATATGTCATCAAGTCGGTTATCATCACGTGTATGGCCCGATGATATTATCTGCAGATACTCAGAATCAAGGTTGCTGTTTGCTTGAAGACGCTTTACCACTTCAAACAACATTCCAATCACCTGTTTTTGCGCCTCGATAAGGGCATCCTTTTCTTGTTCGGACATCATCATGGTGACAGAATCTGTTCTAATATGTTTTGTAGATGCTGGTTTTGAATCGACGATCTTGCAGATTCAAAAAACTCTGCTAGTTGTTCAGTCGAAGCCCTGTCCGAATAAATTCGTGCCTGTAGCGCCATCTCTAGCTTGTCAACCTCATGTACAAACCTAGCCTCCTCGCTGGCCCCAGCCTGAAACTCACTCCATGTATCCATGTAAATTCCCCTAGCAGGCTCTGGAAGATCCTGCAAGATGACATCCATGGCAGTCTCTTCTAGTCGTTTCTTCTCCTGCAACGTGACCTCCCCCGGCATCAGATCACCGGTTCTAGATTCGGCGGCATCATGAAGTAGGGACATTCTTACAACCTTGAGCGTGTCTAGCCCCTCAATGTCTGCAAGCACGGCAGACATCAGACTCGTCATGTACGAGTGATCCGCCACAGATTCCGGGTTTTGGATGCCAAGCTTTGAGGACCATCCGCTCCTTGGCACTGATTTCAGGCATGCTATGGATGCAAAAAAATCAACAATCATCATCCAATGGCATGGAATTTTATTATTAAACAATTCGTATCGGTTCGCGCACTATAATGATGCTCGTATGTATTACAAAATCGATGATATTGTGAGGATTTCATCGATTTTGTGACATATACGAGCGTTGCTATATGATTACCATATCTAATTGCATATATTGCATTTGAGGAATCGGGTATAACAGATACAACAATTCGAATCAAATAATAGATGTAATAGTAACCGGCCATTGTGAAGATATACACTCGGACGGGGGACGATGGAACGACGTCGTTGCGAGGAGGTTCAAGAACTGCAAAGTCCGGCAAAAGAATAGTCGCGTATGGAATGGTCGATGAGATCAACGCATCAGTTGGAGTGGCTGTCATCCGATCCGATGACATGGACATGAAGGCATGTCTGTCTAGGATACAAGATGAATTGTTTGTCATGGGTGCGGATCTGTCCAATCCGGACGCGCAAGACAGTACAGGCAGGATGACTGCACACATGATAAAAAGACTCGAGGATGAGATCGATGTGTACGAGGGCGAGCTAGAACCCTTGAAGAATTTTATCATACCCGGTGGAACCCCGCTTGCCGCATCACTGCACGTGTCAAGAACGATAACTAGGCGGGCTGAGACTGCCGTGGTGGCACTCCAACAGGTATATTGGGTGAATGATTACTGCATAAAATACCTAAATAGGCTGTCTGACCTTTTTTTTGTGATGGCTCGGGTGGCAAACAAGAGAGGCGGCGTGGCAGATACTGTCTGGAGGCCGTGACTCGGCTACCATATATCCGGAAACTAATTTTTGGATTACATAATAATGTAGATTACATGCATGATTGATGTATATGGGATCATGGTACCTGCGGCAAACAGTTTTTATCCGGACGTGGCGACTTTAGATTGTGCCAGGGTAGCTCAGCCCGGGAGAGCACTCGGCTGAAGACCGAGCTGTCGCGCGTTCAAATCCCGCCCCTGGCACATCGATTGAGTTCCCCGATTATGCGATTTCTAGTAGATGTGGTGGCTGGTTTTTATCAAGTATGCTTTTCACGCCATATCGTGCAAGAATCATGCCCAGTATCCGCCGTCCTGTCTGAATTTTCGCTACACGCATGCCATAGCCGCAAATCCCTGCTATCGGATCATCTTTGTTAACAGCTGCCCAGGTTCTCATGCACACATCCGCTACACCCATCATGATTCCAGACAAGTTATCTTGAATATCTCCCACTGCCACATGAGGTATAGTTCCCGAGTATTCGGTGTACTAGATTCCATACACGGTTGGAAAAAATTCCCCGATCAAAAGATGTCCAATATAATCACAAGGTTGATTATGTCATGAAAATTTTATAGATTTACCATTAAGATATATGAGATGGAGCGAACTATATTTTGGCACCATTTTTTACTCTAAAATCCAAATGATTCCTGTCCTCATTCATTTGTCCTGTACCATTGTTCGACTGCATCCGGTAGTTGTATACCGAGTCAAACAGCCGTGTTCTAATTTAATCATAGATAGGGGGGGGGTGTACAAGGTCAGATCGACTGAAGGCATTATACTTGAAATTTCAAAACGAATAACACATTCGGGCATGAATTCCAAATCAACCTGAGTATGTATCAGCTAGGGATCGAACAATACAAATAACTATTCATGTAGGTGATATGCATGCAAAAAAATATGCGTAAAGTACTACGTAACAGCTCACTATCGTTCCTCCTCCCAAGTGTTTACACCACCAAGAAGATTAGGGCGCATCTTATTTACCGGATCAAAAAACCAAAAATGACACCCGAGTGCGCCCAGTTCCTAACGGAATACCGTGACCTACTAGATGGTAACTTTGCACGCGCAAGTGAGATTTTAAGCGGTACCAAAGACGGCGCCGATCTGATTGAGAATCTAGAGACCATTTCCCCGTTTATCTACAAGCTGGCAACCATCCAACGCGACCTTGGACGTCCCGACCTCGATCTATACTTGCCCATACATGTGATGCTGTATGCATGTTGCAAGATTCTTAGGCCGCAGGCCGTCGTAGAGACGGGAATAGAGAAAGGCGGCAGTACATACTCTATGCTAAGCGCCATGAGTGAAAACGACTCTGGAACATTATACTCTATTGACAATGGGGCACACTTTCACTATCGTGAAAAAACAGTCTCCAAGATCGGACCGCTAGTCTTGCCAAGAATGAGAACACGATGGAAGCCGATATTTGCCGACGCGCAAAAATCACTTGGCCGGGTCATGAGGCGGGCCTCGAAGGATACTGGCCATGTTGATCTCTTTGTTGCCGGGCAGGGACATACATACGAGGTTCAGTTGCACGAGGGGACTACTGCATGGCCGTATATTCGTGGGGGGGGTGTGTTTTTC
>CAZDQM010000007.1:0-21358 GCA_964507825.1 uncultured Nitrosopumilaceae archaeon
ACCGCGGCGCCACGTGTTCGGCTCACGAGCAGTCACCTCCCAAACGGACGGGCCGCGCCGCCGCGTCATACTTAAATCCGTATTCTGCAAGTATACCTTGTGCTTGACATCTTTGTCCCATCATCTTGAACGTCGATGGGACATAGTGTCATGCACATTTGACTCTTAATGTGAAAAATATCTAACTAATGCCGAAAAAAATACTCAGCTAGGCACATCTATGGGCGCAATTAGGAAACAGAGTTTACAGGTAAAAACCCTTAAATAGAATTTACAGGTCACGAGCAATTAATCGTAATGAGGCGCATGATTGGATTATTTCTTGTACTTACAATAATGATGGCGGCACCTTCCATACAGATGGCATTTGCCGCCGGTGACGAGCCCGGCCAGTATTTAGATCGAAGAGTGGAGATTTGGAATCTGTTCTTTAGAATGATGACCGTTGCATTTACCGTGGGCGCAGTTGTCTCGGGTACAATGGTCTGGCAGATCTGGCGGTTCAGAGAGTCCAATCCAAAAGCAAAGCCGACAGAATACGAGGGTAAGGACTGGTAGGAAATGGGTGGACACTCCAACTGGCCTGAATGGGTGTATATCGGCGTAGTTGTGGCTATTCTATGCTGGGTGGGCGCCGAGGCGTGGAACGTGGAAAGAATTGTGGAACATGTTCCAGAGGATGCGGAGACCATCAAGGTGGTCGGACAGCAATGGTTCTGGACGTTCGAGCACGAGGACGGCACAAAGGAGCTGGGCGAACTTCATGTCGAGGTGGGAAAGGCGTACAAGTTTGAGATTACATCGACGGACGTCAACCATTCCTTTAACATTCATGATTATGTGGTATTACTTGACGCGGTGCCGGGAAGGACCAACATCGTCTGGTTCGCGCCGATGGAGGCGGGGGAACACGACATTCAGTGCAGAGAGTACTGCGGACTCATACATTACAACATGCGCGGCAAGGTAATCGTGGAGGATCCGCAAGCATGATGACGATCCGATGCGGACCGTCACGGCAACAGGAGAGGATATACTAGATGGTTCTAGAACTGCAAAAGCCAAGACCGGTATGGCAGATCATGTTCTCAACCCACCATACGGACGTGGGACTGCTTTACCTGATAACGTCACTTGCATTCTTGTTCATGGGAGGCGCGCTGGCGCTTGCAATCCGGCTTGAATTATTCTTGCCCGGCTCGCAGTTCATCGCCGACTCTATGACGTTTAACAGGATCTTCACGGTCCACGGCACCACGCTGATCTTCTTATTCATTATTCCGTTTGCATCCGCGGTAGGCAACTACTTTGTGCCGATTATGGTAAGATACAAGGACATGGCGTATCCAAAGCTAAACGCCATTGCATTCTGGATGATTCCGCCGGCGGGCGCCCTCATATGGCTCGGATTTGCCGACTTTACGTGGTATGCGACGCCTCCATACTCGATCATCAGCGCACCGGGCCCGGCAGCGGACATGTGGATATTCGGCCTCAAGATACTCGGCGTCTCATCAATACTGGGCTCGATTAACTTCATAGTCACGATTCTAAAATGCAAGCATCCGGACATGTCCATCGGCCAGGTTCCACTACTGGCATGGTCGTTCCTGTCCTCATCACTGATCATACTCGTGGCGCTACCCACCTTTGCAGCCGCGCTTTTGATGTTGCTTACAGACAGGCTGGGTGTGTCGGGCTTTTTCAACCCTGCAATGGGCGGAGATCCGATAGCATATGCGCACCTGTTCTGGTTTACGTTTCATCCTGAGGTATACGTCCTAGTGATACCTGCCATCGGCATGATGTATGAAATCATTCCAAGATTCTCAAGAAAGCCAATATACAGCATGAGCTCCGGCATATTTGCATTTGTCTTACTCTCAATCGTCGGCTTTTCATCATGGGCGCATCACATGTATGCAACCGGCATGTCCTTTACGGAAAAGACCGTATTCATGGTGGGTACGCTGGCGGCGGTTCCGGCGTCTGCAATGCACGTCTTTAACTTCCTTGCAACAATGTGGAACGGCAGGATACGGTTTGCAACACCAATGATGTGGTCCGTAGGCGGGATTGCATTATTCTTCTCAGCCGGCGCGGGCGGCGTGGTGAACAGCGCAATGCCGCTGGACTTTGTGACGCACGACTCCTACTGGGTGGTCGGGCACTTTCACCTCTTTGTAATGGGAACCATTGCGTTTGGCTCCATAGGATATGCATACTATATGTTCCCGTATGTAACCGGCAGGATGTATATGGAAAAGCTGGGCAATGTGCACTTTATACTATCGTTTGTTGGCACCGTCCTAGTCTTCTTTACGCAGCACGTGTTGGGACTCTTTGGAATGCCGCGGCGAATCTACGATTATCCGCCGATCCCAGAATGGATTGCAATGAACCAAATAGCTACAATAGGCGCGATGTTGATTGGAATAAGCATGGCGCTCTTCCTTGGTAACTTGGTGTACAGCTCCGCAAAGGGCAAGCCGGCGAACATGGATGACCCATGGGGACTGGGTGGAAAGTATTATTATCCGTACCAATCCAAGAACCCGAGCCACTAGGAGATGATGGATACGAGCCAGCAACACGCAGAAACGATTTACAGAACCACGCCGGGCAGGGTAGGCAAGATGATGGCCATCATGCTCGGAATATGCATAGTGGGCGGCGCAATCTTCTTTGGAATGTGGGACTATTGGATCTCCGAGGTGCCGCCGGTGGTTGCGACAAGTGCACCTAGTGCTGTGACTCCGGCACCGGTCACGGGACAGACGATCCACTCATCACTGTCGTTCGTAGAGTCAGCGGATTTTGTAACACTGGCGTTTAACGCGTTGCCCGGAGAGGAGGGGAACAATCCTGTGATTCATGCAAACGTAGGCGATGAGATAATCTTTGATATAATCAACGATGGCAAATCATTCCACTCATTTGGCGTGACGCGCGATACCGAGGGGTGGGAGAACATAATTCCGGGCTCTGAGGTAGCATCCATGTCGAATCCGCTCAAGCCTGGCGAGTCAGGAACCTCGACGTTTGTCCCGGCCGAGGAAGGTGAGTATTATTATATCTGCACGGTTCCAGGTCACAGGATACAGGGCATGGTCGGTACCATAATCGTAGGTGAGGCGCAAGAATCGGCCGGAGCTGCAGCTCCGACTGGGGTCAGCCATGACTTTGCACTGGACTTTGTAGAGTCAGCAGACTTTGTAACGCTGGCCTTTGACGCCCTGCCAGGAGAGGAGGGGAGCAACCCTGATCTTGTGGTAAACTCGGGTGATGAGGTGACCTTTACGGTGACCAATGTCGGCAAGTCATTTCACTCGTTTGGCATCACCGCGTCATCTGATGACTTTGGAGGCTCGCTGTGGGGCTCTGAAATCGGCTCGATGAACAGTCCTCTCAAGCCCGGAGAGTCCGGCTCTGTGACATTTACGGCAGGCGCGCCTGGAAAATACCATTATATCTGCACGGTTCCAGGCCATGCCCTGCAAGGCATGGCCGGCTCGTTTATCGTAGAGTGACCTTGATTTTAAAATACATAGCCCTATCCACACTTGTCATACTTTACGCACTCATGTTCATAGGCGGATACATCTCGGCCGCGGGTTTGGGACTGACCTGCCCGGATTGGCCACTGTGCCCTGACGGTCTTGTTCCAAGTGAGGAGTACTTGATAGAGTACATACACAGGCTCATCGCGGCTACCACCGGCGTCCTTGTCTTGGCAAGTACGGTTGGAAGCTGGATGGCAAAGGGCTCGCATACCAAAATCAGGATCACAAGCACCCTGGCCTCGATCATGGTGGTGACACAGATCGCACTGGGTGCACTGGTAATTGATCTAAAGCTTCACGCGGTGCTAGTGGCAATTCACCTGGGAATAGGAATCCTGCTGTTTGCCATGGTGCTACTTACCACGATCTTTGCATTCCGGCTGGACGGCCCGTCGATCAAGGCTCAGGCCTGAGAATGGCGGCCGGGCCTGAACCGGTCTGGAAGGTAAATGTACCCCACGACTATTGCAAACATGGCGGCGCCTATCGTAATTGCTATTATGAAGATATATCCGAACGGATTCTGCGTGCTCATGTTGAACGTATAGGTTAGTAGCCCCTTCTCGCCCTTGTCGTATACGTCAACCTTGAATATGTGGTTTCCACTGGTCTCAAAGATATAGTCCATCTCCCAATGACCTCCCTGGATCAACTGCGGCCTGATCGTCTGTATATGCTGGTCGTTGAAGAAGATCCGGATTCCCATTGTAAAGCGGTCCACTTCGTTTAGGTCCCTGTCTGTAAGCCTGAAGAGAATCTGGGACGTCTGGCCAACCTGTGGAAACTCTGGAAGGGTGGCCACCTGCATTCGAAAATCCCCGATGGTCTGTTCGGCCGAGTTGAACAGCGAGTGCGCATGAGCGGCAGGCATCGCCACCATCGACAGCGTCATCACTGCCAGTGCAAGACATGCAGGCCGCATGTGGTTCGGTTGAAATCTTAACAATATATTGCAACGCAATTTTTTGTCGAAAGATTGACCAAACCTTTAAATGCTCATTATCAAGAACAGCAATCGTTGACCGTAGTAAGCAAATCGATTGAGGTCAAGGCTCCCGTTGATACGGTTTTTACGTATTTTGCACGACCCGAGCACGTATCTGATCAAATGAGCGACAAGGGGGTCGGCATGACCGTCATTCCAATGGACATAAAGGAGGGAATGGGGGTTGGAACCACGTTTAGGATTATTAGTGACTTTGGCGGTAAGAGGCTAGAATGGGACTGCGAGACCACCGTATTTGTCCGGAACGACACGATTGGCGCAAAGCAGATCGAGGGCCCGTTTAAAAAGTGGGGCATAACCAACAAGTTCGATGAGCTTGGCGAGAATTTGACTAGGGTAACCATGACCGTCGACTATGAGATGCCGTTTGGGCCCCTAGGCGCTATCATGGACAAGGCAAAGTTTGCAAGGTCTGCCGAGAAGGGCATGGAGACTGCCCTGTACAAGGTAAGGGGATTACTTGAAGGAAACGGCTCGATTCCCGTGTACATAACGCTTGATGCATACCAAAAATTGCTTGCAGAAAAGAAGAGGATGAACAATTTGCCGGTATCAACCGTACTAAACGCCATTATAGAAAAGTACGAACAGGCAAAGTTGCAGGTTCAAAACTAGGTCAAGATTAATAACGATACCAATTTGTTAACATTATCGGGTCTATGGCTCAGCCAGGTCAGAGCACCGGACTCTTAATCCGGCTGTCGAGGGTTCGAATCCCTCTAGACCCGCTCACCCATACTGGTACTCTTTTGGGTTCCGGTAAGTGGAAAAAATGATCAGGAAAATCTCAAAAGGCGAAAACTGGGAGATGAAATGTTATGGCGGCGCGCAGGTCTCACACCTCTGCAGGTGCTTTTATGGGTTCTGGGGTGTATTCGGACGTACACACTCAGGTTGATTCGGGATTTATACCCGAATGTATTATTCGTTTTGAAATTTCAGGTATAATGCCTCAGTCGATCTGACCTTGTACGCGGCAGCAGTACGTTAAATTATATATGATTTCAAGACACATCTCAAAATAATACGATGACACGACCGGAGCAAGCTGACTCACCCAAGCTGTACGCGGCAGTAATAACATACAATGCCGGGTCAATGATATCCAAATGCCTCGACTCACTGGTAGATTTTGATCAAGTTATCGTCGCGGACGGAGTATACGCTACCAACATGGCTGACACCCCACTGTCAAACGACGGCACAAGGGAGATCGCCGCCACCTACAGCAACGTCACCATGTTAGACATGCCATATATGATAACTGCCGAAAAGAAGAACATGTTGCAGGGTCAATCGACACATCCCAATGACATACTCGTGTATGTCGACTCGGATTGCCGCATAGTGGGCGACGTGTCAAGACTCAAGCGGCGCCTGCACAAACGGTTCTGGGGGGGGGGTCAGCATATATTCCAGTGTACATAAAAAATTGGGAGCGTTGCCCAGAGTTCAATGGTCAGGTAATATACAGGGAATGGGCGCTGAATCCGTGGAACGTGCAAACGCCTAGCAACGACCATGGCAGATATCTCAGGGATGGCCGAGATGTATTCGGAAGTGAGCGCCTTAACTACATTGCAATCATACACGATGATTCTGACAGGTCGTATGACGTACGGCAGGCATCCATTACTCATATTAGAAAGGAGGACACAAAGGAGATAAAGCTGCGAAAGTCATACCGGTATCCAATATGGGTGAGGATAAGATACCGCGTGGGTAAATACAGGTGCAAACTGCAGGGAGCGATAACCGTAGAGGATATATTGTCGATGCATGATCCTGCAAAAAACAGACATGTATAACAACACTCGTTACATCCCAAAATCTCCCATGGAACAGACTCGTGAAAATTTCATCGATTTTGTGATGTACATAAATTTATGAGCGTTGCTATGCATCTCAAATAGTCTGCCTGCATCCAGCTTACATAATACCATTCTTTATCTTCCTATAACATAGAAAAGTTACCGCAAAATCACCCGTATGTCCTTTTTGCGTGCAGCCTATTTTCTTCAGATATTCTTTCTCCTCGTCGTCTAAGGTGTTAAACAGCGTAACGGTATTATTCTTCTCCTCACCGCCCCTCTCCTCTATCTCAAACAGTTTTTTACGTATGGACTCCAGCCTTGGATCGCCCCTCTCATTTGCAATCTCGGCATGGATCATGTTTAAAATCTCCGCGTCCGCTTGGACCTGCACGCTTTGGTGCGGTCTAGTAACCTGCTCTTCAAAGTTTCGCACCATTATCGGTATGACAAACGGCTGGTGTGACGTCCACATGTAGCTTTTACCGCGTATGGGCTCGTTTAGAATCTGCGTGATTATGTCGTCCGAATAGTGTGCGTTGGCGTTTGATAGTGCATGAAGGTCGGCCTTGCTCAGCAGGTGGAACACGAAAAAGTTGTCCCCCTGGCTTACGATTTCAGTCGGGATACTCCCCGGTTGTTGCGTTATGAATATGCCGCCAAGGGAGTACTTTCTACCCTCCTTGGCAAGCTCCACAAACGCAGACGATGAGTTCCTGTTGGCTTCTGCTAGAACTGTATGCGCCTCTTCTAAGACGAATGTTGCCTTTATCAGGCTGGTTCCACCATGCTTGATAAAATTGTCCTTGTTCTCCTCAAAGATGCTCTTGATTATGATGGAGCTTACGTCCTTGGCGGTGCGGGAGTCGATTCGCGATATATCAAATATTACCACCTCGCCGCGGCGTAAGATTCTCTTGATTATCTCTACGGTGTCCGCGTCCGGGCGGTGAAGCCTTTGTATGGCCGGTACCATGTTGTTTATTATCGCCTGTGTCACCACGTTCTTGGTATCGTCAATATCCTGATGACTCTTCTTGCGTATTATGCCATCAATTTCACTTGGCTTCGTGTTCCATCCATCTCTGTACAACAAATCCACAAGACTGCGCCAATCCGCCATATCCATACCCATCAGCTTGCCAAAGAATACCATCTCGTGCTTTTCGGGCGGGACCATCACTGGGATAACTATCTTGTGTGAGATACCTCTGAGATCCAGCTTTATGTCATGTAACACGTTGCGCAACTCGTCATTCATCTTCTGATTGGTGCACAGTAGCGCGCCGCGCGCGTCCATTATGCCAGGCCTGCCGTTTTTGTCGGTTACGGCATATTCGCCCTCCGGATCAAAGACTAGCAATCCGCCGTTATCACTCTTCCACTCACTGCATATGATCTTCATAAGGTTGCTTTTTCCGTATCCGGCCCTAGCAAAGATGAACGTCCTCTTCGAGTTCAGGTTGCCCTGATCAAAGCGTATCTCTACGGAGTCATCGAGTGCGTGGTTTCCTATGTGGACGTCAGAGTCCCGGCCCTCCACCGCGCTACTTATTATTCCACGAAACTCCTCGTCTGTAGGTAGGCTCACCTTGCTTGTGATCTGCGGTATCTTTCTTAGTCCGGGCAGGAACGCCCCACCTGATGTGGCGCCTAGTACCTTTACCCTTACGCGATAACTGATCTTGCTTTTCTTGATGTCATGCCCTATGGCGTCTATCTCGCCTTGCGAGGTTATCTCGTTGAGCCATTTTTCACCCATGAATGTCATGAATTCGCCCCGAGGCACATAATCCATCACCCTGACTACGATGTGCTCGCCTACGTTCCTGATGAGAAGAAGATCGCCAATCTCTATTGGAAAGTCTGGCTTGTATGGGGCTATTAGGTACGCGATATACTCAGACGAGGAGCTCTCCAGCCCCACGAATATTCCGACTATGTCCCGACTCATACCCTGCC
Source organism: uncultured Nitrosopumilaceae archaeon (assembly GCA_964507825.1). Taxonomy (GTDB): domain Archaea; phylum Thermoproteota; class Nitrososphaeria; order Nitrososphaerales; family Nitrosopumilaceae; genus JAWVZS01. The sequence continues at coordinate 8,343 of CAZDQM010000007.1, forward strand.
TCCGAGCAAGCCCTTGCTTATGGTCTCACCTAGAAACGCCGCATCGCGCACGTACTCTGCAAGACCCGCATCCGTGTTTTTTATCAGGCCATCCATAATGGAATCCCGCAGTATTGATGCTGGTATGCCCAGACCGGCGGCAAATTCATGGGCCTTCATTATCGTCTGCGGGTATCCGGGAACGGGATACGATGCTACCGAGTCCCTTGCTAGATAGCCTATTATCTCACTAATCTCATCGTCTGTGTATATTGGGGTCCCGCTCCCTAGGTACTTTGGGATCTCTACTGTGACAAATAGGTTCTTGTGCCTTGCCAGCTTTACTATGTAGAGGCTACCAAAGGCATAGTCGAGTGGTTCTGCCTTTTCTGGGTCAAGCCGACCGTGCCCGCTCCACCTGTATGCCATGTTTTCTATGTCCAGCGGCACCTCCACGTACCCGATCATGTCATCGGGAAATATTCTCTCGCACATTATAGCCACGTTTAGCAAAAACATGATCTTTGATGACTTTGCCACGCCTACTAGCTTGACGTGATCTTTTTCGCGCCTGATCGCATTTATCAACGGCGCAACCAGATCCGGCTTGATCTTCTTGGTTCTAAGGAGGCCATCCTTGAGTATTATCGTCTTCTCATCCTTGGAGGACGTTGCCAGCCTGTCAAATATGCAGGCAATCTCTCCGATCTCCATCAGCGTGCCCCTGTCGGTGATGATTTCAGATATCTCCGTCAAACTGTTCTTGCCAAGCATTCCTAGGAATCTCCTTACTGCCGGGTTCTCCTCAAGGCCGGTAAGTATTGTATCGAGCTCGTCGGTTCCCCTAAGGTCTCCTGTTGGAGCGGCGAATTTCAGCCTTATGTTACCATTGGAGTCTGCCACCTCGACTATGTCGAACTCGAATGGATCAAAGTGCAGGTTGAACATGCCGCCGTCAAACGACTTGAACGACACGGGCGTGTATGAACCAGACGGATCGACTGGGACAAATTTCATGCTCCTGACCCTGTCGCGCAACATGCTGACCTTGTTCATCTGGTTCTGCAACAGGGATTCTAGGTTTGAAACGTCCTCGGGCGCATAGCCTGCAATGGTCACGGTTAACGGTTTGTAATACGTCTAAAAAAGTGATCGTGTTTTAGCAGTACTCAAACATGATAACAAATTTTTGTACCATTACAATACTGCATATGATATCATCCTTTCACTGACTCATTAAGACATTTAATATGTCACACCACGCTAGTTAGCTGTGATAATAGCGGCGTTGCCACTGGTCACGGTCATTCTGACCAAGAATAGACAGGCTGGCGGCAGATGAGTTATCGTGTTTCCACTCCACAGTCACACGAGGCCGGTGCCAGCGGCAAGACATGGAAGATACCTACAGAAAAGATCCTACTAGTAGAGCAATTAATCAAGGAATTTGATGCCAAAAAGCAGCCCACCCCGGGCCAGTATGAAACGTGGCGGTACAATGTCGGCAAAAGCCAGTTTACTATGTACACGTCAGGTAGCCTGTACAACAACCAGATGTCCGATGATACAGTAGAACTGCGAAGAAGAATAGATGTCTTGGTCCAGAAACGATTCAAGACAACTGGCGCAACGATGCGCCTTGGGATGGATGAGACGGGCAAGGGTGAGGTTCTAGGGGACGCGATATTGTGCTGTGCATGCTATCCTGATGAAATTGCCTCGGATGTGGAGGCGATCATAGGACAGGCGGACACGAAAAACTACAGATCACTTGGCTATTGGAATGCGATACGCGTAAAGATAAAAGCACTGCAAAATAGGGGACTGGAATTTCAGATTCGAGCCATTCCACCCGCAACCATTGACCGGTACCACCTGCACAAGACAATGGATATAGTCTACAAGGCCATCCTTTCAGATACCATTCGTGGAAAGACGATCTCAGAGTGTAGCGTGGTACTAGACGACTACCATCCTGGAGATGTCCTTAAGGTGTATCTGGATGATCTATCGGACCTAGGCGCCAAGGTGATTGTGGAGGAAAAGGCAGATGACACCTACTTGGAGGCAAAATTGGCATCAGTTCTAGCAAAGGAGGTGCGAAACAACACCATGAATGCAATCAATGAAGGTTTTAAGATAAACGACCTGATTCCTGGTTCGGGTAATACGTTTGACTCCAAGACAACGAATTGGCTACATGCATGGAAGGCCGATGAAAGGCCATGGCCACCGTTTGTTAGGACGTCGTATTATACGGTGAGGAAGATCGACGGACTGACCAAGGTGAAAAAGCAAATTCCCCCCACCAATCGGGATTTTGTCACCACCAATACAAAAGACATCTCAGCACAGTTCATGTCATGACTATGATATAACGGAAAAAACTGTCACAGGTTATATCATGCCATCAAACGCGGATACTCGGGAGATTAATGGAAAAGCTCGGCAGGATGCTAGCCCAACCTGTCCTGATTCGTCACATACGTCAATACCTTCCACAAACAACGCGGCCGAACGCTGGCTTGCGCTAGATAATAGTGCACAGGAAGATACGCGGTAATATCATGGCAGAGAAGACGATGAAGATTATGGGCAATCTGTCCTCATGCGCTTTCACATGGAAGAATTGCGGGCTTGACTACCTATAAGAGATTGCAAAGTATGTCTAAGTAATGCGGATCATGTTAACACTTGCGATCAAATGATTATCTGTATTGCATCGGGCGGTTTTTAAGCAGTTATGCAACAAACTTCAAAAACTGAAACCTTATTTATGTAGCAGGCCCATATGATAATGTCAAAGGGCGATGCAGTGTATCGCCTATGGGGTTGTGCTAGTGGGGCGTTCCCGGCTACACATCCTTGACGATCATGGACGTTTTTTACGCTAGCCGGTAGGTATTGACTTTGGGCTGTTTTCCTCCAGTTTGCTGTGGACAACCCTGGCTGTCTGGGTTCCTTACGGGGACGCTAGAGGAATACGACACGCCGCACTATGTATTGTGCAGGATGGTCAGATCATGGCTTTTGTTACGGACTGTGCCGAATTATGCAACAAACTCGATGGTGCAGGTTTATTAAAAACAATGAAATACAATCTGATAAGCGTGTGTTGAGATGGCATCTGCAATCATAATTCCAATAGTACTTGTGGCAATAGTGGGACTGACTGGCTATCTTATGTACCGATTCATATTATTTGATATGATATGCAGGAATTCAGTCAGCCGTACATTAAAGAGGTACAACATACGCAAGACGCCCTACCAAATAGTCGAAGAGTTCCACAAGGCGCGTGGCGAGAATCTTGCACCCGGTGAAATTAAAAATCTTGAGAAACAGTACATACAAGACGGCCCCGACCAGTTTCTATCCATGTTTGACGCCATAAGGGAGCGCTGACCTATGGGGTTGTCGGAATCTGTATGAACGGCGTTCCACCCTCGCCGACTACAAGCGGTAGCTTGCCATCCCAGGCCTGTGTCTTGAGCCACTCTAAGTAGTTGGGGTTTTGTGCAAGGGCCTCGTTGATTATTTGTATTGCCTCTGCTTCACCTTGCGCCTCGGCAATGTTGGCGGCCGCTACTCCTTTTGCCTGTTGCTCGTTTTGGCGCGCCTCAACTTCGATCCTTCGCAGGTCGTTTTCCGCCTTTAGCGCCTTTTGCTCTGCCTCCACCTTTGCCTCTATGGCAGCTGCAAAGAGGGGAGAGAACTGAAAGTCGGTAATCGATATGACCTCGGTCTGGATGTTAAACGTGTTTAGGCGTATGGTTATCTCACGCTCAATGTCTGCTTTTACCAGCGGTCTCTTGGTGATAAGCTCCTCGGCGTTGTAGTTTGCGGTGACCTGCTTTACAACCTCCTCTACGGCGGGCTGGATTATCCTGTCCTCGTAGTCAAGGCCCACATTCTGGTACAGGTGGTGCACCGAGTTTGCCGCCGGTCGATAGTTCACAGTCACAGTGGTGGATACGGTCTGCAGGTCCTTGGATGCAGACGACGTGGATTTTACATACTTGAGCGTCCTTATCTCCATGTTTACCACAGAGTCTGCAAACGGCATGACAAAATGTAGCCCCTCGTCAAGTGGCGGGACGCTAGTGTCCACCGCGTTCCAGTGGAGTAGCACACCCCTGTGGCCCGCATCAACTATATGTACTGAAGCATACGCGACCACTCCTATTACTATTAATACTATTATTCCTAACATGACGCCCCGTGCGGCATTCCTATTGACGTTCATGCCGGGCGATTGATACTTGGACACATCATATACGCATAATGACCGTCTATTATATCTAATCTATACGGCTGGCGTACCTAGAAATTTAACGAATGCACTTGCCGATATCATTCACACTGATGAGTCATGACCTGAAGGCTTGAATGGATACGGCTTGAGACGATATCTACAGACAATTACTCAGGATATCAACCGGTTACTATCTGTACCCTTAAAAGATTTTTATCTGCTGTCACATGATCAAGGATTTACAGCGTGATCCAGATGGATATATTGATAAAAAAATCCACAAGCCTAGCCGGCACGGTCATCGCGCCAGGTTCCAAGTCGTATACGCACCGGGTTATTGCCGCCGCGTCGCTTTATGGCGGGGAGATGCTGATTCAAAACCCGTCGAACTCGGATGCAAACGCCGCAATGCTTCATGCATGCAGGCAGCTTGGTGCCTCGATGACGCAGGAGAAGGATGGCATAAGGGTTGGCCGCATCCGGGGCCGTCCGGATGCCGACAGGCCGATCGACTTGGGCAACTCCGGCACCGCACTGCGCATGGTGATATCTCTTGCATGCTTAGCAGAAGGCAAGCTTGCAATCACCGGGGATCCGTCACTACAAAACCGTCCCACCAGACCCCTACTTGACGCCCTGCGCTCCATGGGCGCAGACATTACCGGCATTCCAAGGGAGACCCGGGACGGCGAGTTCGACGAGTATGCGCCCATTATAGTAAACGCAAGGGGGGGACTCGACGGGGGCCGAGTGGAGATCTCCTGCAAGGAGAGTTCCCAGTATCTAAGCTCCCTGCTCCTTGCAAGCGGCCTTGCCAGCCGCGATGTGGAAATCCATGTTACGGACATGGTAGCATCTAGACCGTATGTCGAGATGACCATGGAGGTACTAGATAACTTTGGAATACGTGTCCGGAGATCAGATGACTATATGCGGTACACAATAAAGGCGAATCAGGCGCACAAGGGACCGGACACGTACAGGATTCCTGGGGACTATTCGCAGGCGGCATTCTTTATGGCCGCGGCATGCCTAGTTGACTCTGACGTACGTATAGGCGGGCTTGACCCGCATGACCGGCAGGGTGACAAGGTAATCGTAGACATTCTGCAAGAGATGGGCGCCGAGATAGGCGAGGATTCCGGATACATTCTTGTCCGTGGCCCGTTTAAGCTGCGCGGCATCGAGGCTGATTTAGTAGATGCTCCTGATCTGTTCCCTGTACTGTCCGTCCTTGGCATCTACGCATCGGGCAAGACTAGACTGTACAACATGCCGCAGATACGATCCAAGGAGACTGACCGAATATCAGTCATTGAACGCGAGTTTGCAAGATATGGTATCAGGACAGAGTCCGGAAGGGACGAGATGACCGTATATAGCACTGATCTGCCCGAGGGAAAATACGTATTTAGCGCCCGCGGCCGGCAGGGCGTCACTGACCACCGCGTGGCCATGGCGCTCTCCCTGATTGGCATCCGCACCGGTTCGGCGGTAATAGAGGAGGCCGACAAAATATCTGTATCATATCCAGACTATACTCGTGACATGAACGGGATAGGCGCGTCCATGGAACAGATGTGACGTGCTGACACTGCACGAGGTGATACGGGCAAGCCGCGCCATCTGCCACATGACTAAAATAATTCTGTAGAAAACAACCTTGGTTGAATCCAAGACTGACTGGTCTTTCAAAGACTGCCGGGCCTGGGATCCTGTTTGCGTGCACGGCAATCGGGGTCTCGCACCTAGTCCAGTCAACGCGGGCCGGAGCCGAGTTCGGCCTGATGCTTGTGGGATTCATAATCCTTGCCAATCTCTTCAAGTATCCCTTCTTTGAATTCGGCTCCCGGTATGCAAGCGTGACGGGTACGAGCATAATCGACGGGTACCGGAGGCTTGGCAGGACTGCACTATGGTTCTATTTCATAATCACTATATCGTCAATGTTTTTTGTCACCGGAGCAGTCGGATTTGTAACTGCCGGGTTCTTTGAGAACTTGTTCCAGGTCCATTTTCTGCAAGAGTGGACACTAGTCGTCGTGTTTGCCGTATGTGTCCTGATACTGGCAGTGGGAAGATACAGCGCGCTGGATGGAATAATAAAGATAATTGCAATGGTACTGCTCGTATCGACGATCTCTGCATTCGCGCTTGCACTGTGGAACGGACCAGTCGAGCCCGTCGACGGGTTTGTACCTAGGGAGCTGTGGGATGATGCGGGCATATTCTTCTTACTTGCCCTGATGGGTTGGATGCCTACCGCACTGGACCTTTCTAGCTGGAACAGTTTGTGGACGCTGGAGCGCACAAGGCAGACCGGGTACCGGCCCACGCTGAGGGAGACACTTTTTGAATTCCGGGTATCCTACGTGGTGACTGCCGCGTTGGCAGTCATGTTTTTGACGCTTGGCTCCCATCTGTTCTTTGGATCCGGCGAGCATCTCTCCAACAATAATGCGGATTTTGCACAGCAGATAGTCGAGCTGTACACGCAGACTATTGGCCCGTGGAGCTACATCATCATATCGGCATCTGCGTTTACCGTGATGTTTGGAACGATTATAGCCGTCTTTGACGGGTATTCGCGCTCACTTAGGCGCACGGCGGAACTCCTCTTTGAAGAGCGTATGCCGCTCAGAACGAGGCCGCGCGTCCTCAATACATCACTCCTGTTTATGCTTGCGGCTGGTTCCATGATTACAGTGCTCCAGTTCGGCGACAGCCTCAGGGCGCTAGTCGATTTTGCGACGGTACTTTCGTTTGTCATCGCGCCGGTCCTTGCAGTCCTTAATCTCCGGCTGGTTACGGGACGATACCTTGACGTGCGGTCCCGGCCGTCTAGGCCGCTCTTGATCCTAAGCCTTGCCGGAATTATATTCTTGGCTGGCTTTGCCGCGGTCTTTGTCGCAAGCCGGTTCTAGGTTGCCAACTCCCATCAGATCTTTCTTACTAACGTGAACTGGCACCGTTCGGGATCAATCTCTTCGTGCATCTGCACGTCGCTGATTACACGGACCGAAAAGTCAGTCCATCTCGAATACATCCCGCGGCGCCCCCCGCCATCAAATACCCTGCCGTCCTCGGCGAGGATCTCAAAGTTTGCGATATACTTTGATGATACCCTGTACATCTCTGCATGCATCCTGTCTGCCTCGGAACCCTCTAAATGATTGAACAGATTATGGGCAAATACAAAATCAAACTGTCCGTCCTCATATCGTGTCTCTGACGGGTCACCCTGCCGGAACTCAAACGACGGGTATCGTTCCACAATCTTTTCTAGTATATCTGGATTCTGCGTTATACCCGATACGTTTACGTCCGGTGAAAACCCCGAAAGGTCGTCAGGATTACTACACTCAAGGTACAATACCCTTGTAGTACGGAGCGAACTTGCCAAGCCGCTTACAAACCCGGCAAACCCGCTGGCACCGCTCATGACCGGCAATGCCTGCACTTGCAGGCAGTCATCCTAGTATCAAAGCTGCAGTCGTGCGGTCCCTCTGATGCGGCACCCGTAGGAATGGCCTTCATGCAGTCATCGTGGCGCCCTTTTTTGCAGAACCAGCATGTGTCTGACGCCTGACTGTCACACCGATCCATCATTTATCCTCGTTCTAGATGTATGTGAGCCATGGAAGGAACCTCTCATCAATCCCCGTGGCGGCATCTAGGAACTCTCGCTGGAGCCTTTTTGTGACGCCACCGATCCTTCCATTGCCTATTTTTATAGAGTCAACTTGGGTGACGGACTTTATTTCGGCCGCGGTCCCGCTCATGAATACTTCGTCGGCATCGTACAGATCATCCCTTTCAAGGTCCATCTCTATTATATTATCACCATTTTGTTCCATTATTTGGATTACACTGTCCCTTGTTATACCCTCTAGGATTCCAGCCGACGGCGGCGGGGTGCGTATCTCGCCGTCCTTTACGACAAAGATGTTCTCGGCGCTGCCTTCTGCAACTTTTCCGTGATAGTTCAGCATTATGGCTTCGTCATAGCCTTCTTGTAACGCCTCGACTCTGGCCAGCGCGGCATTGGCATAGTTTGACGCGGCCTTGGCCTTCATCGGCTGCGCCCTAGAGTCGATCTTGAGCCAGCTGGACACCTTGCACTTGGCACCCGACGACCTGCCTGCCTTTGACTCGCCCATCTTCCATTCCCAGCATGAAATGGACAAGTCGACCTTGTTGGGATACGGAGTGAGTCCCATTGTGCCGTAGCCATAGTATGCAATGGGCCGGATATAGCACTCTTTTAGTCTGTTTGACTTTACCGTCTGGATTATCGCGTCAGAGACCTGGTTCCTTGAATACCTCATCTTCATGGAGTATAACTTGGCCGATTTGAAGAGGCGGTCCACGTGCTCGGATAGTCGGAATATTGCCGATCCTTTACCCGTATTATAGCACCGTATTCCCTCAAAGATTGATGTTGAATAGTGTAATGCGTGTGTCAGGACGTGGACCTTGGCGTCCTTGAACGGTACTAGTCTTCCATTCATCCAGATCCTGCCTGTCTCCTTCATGTAATGAAATAGGTACTACTGGCAATTTAAAGAGTTGTGCGTGGACCGCATCCGTACGGCAAGTGTTTTATCGAATAAAGTGATTGTTCCATTGATGGAGCCGGTGCTTGCATTTTCGGCAATAGCCCTGTTGGTAATCGGGCTGGTAGGACAGGGGTTTGAGATGAGGAGGATCAGCCGGTCCGCGTTACGCGACGAGGATGTTCCCAAGAACGTGTTTACGGACAGGAGGAACATAAAGTGGTACTGTATCATAGGCGCAGGAATTGCGCTGTGGTATGTGGGCGGGGGCTGATGGCGCTCGTGCATTCTGGCTATGGAATCGATCCGGGTTTGTACCGGAAACAAGTCGTGTATTCCTAGGATATCAGATGAATCTGATGCTGGATTTTTCCGCATGTACTGCGCGTATTGCCCGCGAAATATTCTCCCCAGAGTCCTCTACGACAAAGATTATTCTAGACGTCTCTTCTTGCGCGTCCATGTTCAGGATGTTCAGGCCTGCCTCGCCGATCTTGGAGCTGGCACGTGATGCTATCTGCTGGACTCTCCACATCTGATCCCCTATCATTGTAATCACTCCCCTGTTGTACGTGATTGATGCAAGCGAGTCAAATCCAAGCAGATACTTTTCATTCCTTTTTACATAATCGCCGTCAAGGAACAGTATTCTGGTGAACTCGATTCCGTCCCTTGTAAATGGGGACAGTATGACGTATTCACTGTACCTTCGGTCATGCTCTAGTGATGTTAGCAGTTCCTGCGCCGCGTCCCTTTCAATTCTTATGATTGCGCAGTTTCTTTTTCCCGTTACAATCTTGAGCGGGTGACTCCCGTCGTCATCGGGGCTTCTTTTTATGGACGTGATCTTTGTCGGCTCCCTCATATTTGTAATTGTCATGGGCATATCCACCCCGTTTTCTAGGATCTCCTTTATGGCGATCGGATCCAGTATCTTCATTCCGAACATGCCTGCAAGGCGCGCCTCGTTGTAGGACAGAGTCCCCACGTCGGTCAAATCATCGGAGACCGTCTTTGGATCCGCAGATACTACCGAGCTGTCCTTTTCAAAGTCTATCCTGGTATCGTATTCCTTGTGGAGCAAGATTCCAATATCTGCCGCCGTCCTGTCCGAGCCGCCCCTCTCATACGTGGTCATGATGCCGTCCTCCGTCATTCCGATAAAGCCTCCCATGCACACTATCTCGTTTTCATGTATCAGGGCCCGGACGCGCCCCAACCGCTCCTGTGACTTTGATGCCAGAAAGTTAGTCGACTCTATGTTTGTGTCGGTGATGATCGGCCAGTCGTCAATATCCACTGCGGCGGCGCCCATATCGCGTCCCTGTAGTATAAAACTCATCACGTTTGACATCAACAATTCGCCTGAAAACCCGAGCGCCCTTGACCGCATCTCGTCTGCAAACCTCCTAGTTTTGACTGCAACAGAGAGCGCCTCTTCTGCCTTGTCAAGAAACCTTTTTGCCACGGCGGCGCACCGTTCCCTTTGATCGTCTTTGACCAACTTTATGATACGATCATACGTATCTGTTATGTGGTTCATGGACGGATTGCGGCCGAGTTCCGCGTTACGGCCCGCCTCTAGCATCATATCGGTTAGTGATTTTTTCCTGCCGTTGACTGTGGTCAGAGGCGCAGAAAATACTGCAACTACCTTGGAGTCCGTCTTTAACTCGCCGATTCGGTCGATTATATCTGGGATGGACTCCCCGTACGGGCCTATCGCGCTGCCTCCGAACTTTGCAACCACGAGTTTTTCCATTTTTTAACAATGCAGGGACATCTTTTAACCGTTATTTTCCACGTGTTGTACAAGGTCAGGTCGACTGAGGTATTATACCTGAAATTTCAAAACGAATAACACATTCGGGCATGAATTCCGAATCAACCTGAGTGTGTACCACGTACTATATCCTGGATTATCTCCCACGCCTTTTGCGCGCCGCCTGCATTTGATTCTGTCGGCCGCCGTCCGATCCTCTCCTCGATTAGGGATTCGAGCTTGAGGATATCATCATGATTGAATCCATGCCTTTTTGCATTATCCTCTTGTTCGAAATGGTTTCTTATGGGAATGAATATGCCCGGCGTGCCGTACGCGGCCGCCTCATCCATGGTAGACCTTCCGGCCGGTGCAATTACTAGGTCGGCCGCGCAAATTACCTCGTGAAGGTTGTCAACGAACCCTAGGTTTCTGACACCGGGTTCTGCTTGGAGCGACGGGCCGGCTACCACGACCGCGTCGTGACCTGTCTTCCTGACGGCTGACAGTGCACTCTTGACTAGGAATGCGCCCGCCCCGGTCCCGCCGACAGTTATTACGACGGTTTTTTTCTCAAAGCCGAGTCTCCTTCTGAGTTCATTCCTTGGGAATCTTACTTGGCGCACTATCGGGCCTACTCTCCTGATGTTTCCCTCATCCGGCCCATCCTCGGGAATGATGACTGCATCGCACGAGGAGATTATGTCCCTCATCGACCGGTTCATCTTTTTTTCAATCAGCGAGGCGAGGCCCCTGACAAACCTAGTCTCTAGGATGTCAGTGATGAGCACGCATGGGATATTTTTTCCCTGCGCCACCGCGAGTGATGCAAAGTCCTCATCGCTTGTTATTATGTCCGGCCTTTCATTCCGTATTATATGCGACGATATCTTCTTGCAGTCCCTGTAATACTTGTAATATTTCCACAACCACCCATTGGATTTTACTAGAGCACCGTCTTGTATGGTGAACTGAGGCGGGGTGTATTGGTTTATCACGTCGTAGCCCGTCATCTTCAAAAACTCTGCGGCCGCGCCACCCGTTACGAACCGGATGCCGCCTCCAGAATATCCTGCAACGGCCGCGTCTCGGGATGCGTGACCGAGTCCTATCGGGCTTGAAAAAAACAGGTTCAATATGTTATTACTACTCTCAAAGTTTAAATGGATTTTAACAGGCTAGTTTGCTGGGCCCGTAGTCCAGTTCGGTTATGACGTCGCCCTTACACGGCGAAGACCCGGGGTTCAAATCCCCGCGGGCCCACTTTTGTCTTGTTTGAATCGGTTTTAATTCGAACTTTGCCGCCTGAACCCGTGCCTGTCAACGTATAGGCTCGAAGTGATTTGACATTTAACCCTAGTGGGGACCCCGCTAGAATGAGACCGATCAAAACCGAATGCTTAAGGGCGCAGGAGGCGATATCCGGGGCATGAGTAAGAGATATAGTTCCCAAGACAAGGCTGACGTGGTGGTGGAGTTTTTTACCACTCGCATATCTGCCGCCGAGTTGTGCCGTAAGCATAATATCTCTCCTGCGACCTTTCAGGACTGGAAGGATAGGTTTCTGCAGGGCGGCAAGCAGGCCCTTGCCATCCGCGGAGACGTTGACAAGAGTCACGGCCGGGAGATTGAACACCTCAAGCGCATAATCGCAGAAATTATCATAGTCAACGACGTTTTAAAAAAAACTTTGCAGGAGGCAAAAAGATGAGGAGAGAAGCGATCATCAAGGTAACAAAATACATGAGCCTTAATCGGGCGCTTGAATACTGCGGCATATCCAAAAGGCATGGTATTACACCGCGCATCCAAGGAACATTCCCAATAGATGCAGGCGCCATCCGGACTGTCAGGCGCATTGCAGCCAAGCGCCCCACGTACGGCACACGGCGCATAGCCGCCCAGATAGCGCGGGAGACTGGGACTCCAACAAACCGCAAGCAGGTGCAACGAATATACCGCAAATTAGGCTACATTCAGCCACAAAAGAGGAAAAATGACATCATACGAACAGGACATAGGCTCTTCAAGCCCGAGGCCCCTAATCAGCTGTGGGAGACTGACCTCACGTACATCTGGTGCGGCATCGACAAATACTTCAACGGGATAGACTGCTTTACGCGCAAATGAATAGCGTACGCGTTTGACGTTCATGCCACGAAGGGCGTGGCAATCGACTCGATCACAAACGCAGTCGCCACGGAAAAGCCGGACTGTTCCAAACTACGGCTACGCACTGACAACGGCAACCAGTACACCAGCCACGACTTTAGGCGTGCAGTCCAGGCCTTGGGCATAAGCAAGCATGAGTTCATCTAGAAGAGTAAAACGGGCACGTCGAGTCGTTCCACAAGACCCTCAAAAAGGAGTACATCTGGCATTATGAGTTTGTCAACTACTAGACGGCAGAAAAAATAATTGCAGAGGCCTTTGCAGATTACAACACCAAGAGAATACACTCTGC
>CAZDQM010000008.1:0-3971 GCA_964507825.1 uncultured Nitrosopumilaceae archaeon
TTCCATCTTTGCTTGTTTGTACAGTTTTTTGAAATTGGTTTTTGTCACAACTACCGTCTGGTTGTACTTGTATTTAGCTCAGTATAATTAATGCATTTTTACAAATTTGAGTGAAAATCTAGGCACGACGTGAACACATACAATCCGAACAATCCACCGCCAGACATTGTACACGGGACAATTGCCGATATGCAGTAATTCGTGTGGTTCTTGCCTTGTCGCGTTTCAAATGAATTCGCGGGCCGTAAACGGGCCGGGCTTGCAGGCCCATGTAATCAATGGGCATTGCAGGAATTTCAGTATTTCCGCGTCATTAAAGATATAGTTCATGCTCGTGACATGCCTGAATCATGTTGATTCTAGGCGCGTGCGGGATGCCGACATACATAATCTGCAGTAATCAGACCGTTTACAATTTATGGACGGCAATTGGAATTATCAAGGGCAGGTTATTCTAGCATCCTAGCAATTCCATGCCTTGACGCGGGCAGTTCCGGAGCCCCTTTACCAAGTCCGTTTCGAGGTATGTTCATCCGGTCACGCGCCATGATTTCATAACCCATTGCATTGGCATATATCGGATTTTCAGGCACCTCCACTGAACTTTGTAAAACATCTTCAAAGTGTTTGCGCATGCCAGGAATCTGCGAGCCGCCGCCAGCAAGAATTATCGGCGGTACGGTTTTGAGTCTGGCAACATCATCTGCAATATGCCTAGAAAGCATCATTGTCAGTCGCTCCGTGGCCGCAGGATCCGACTTGAACATCTTGGTATGATCTACGTATGATTCGCGCCTTGATCCCCCGTCAAGCTGGGATGTTACAAAGCTAGCCGCCCGGTCTATTGAAAATCCGTCCGGATATCCACCCTCGGCTATGCTGATGATCTCCGTGGTGCCATGACCTATGTTTATCACCGTACCCGCCTTTTTCTGGCACGCCTTTAATGTTCCATATGCCTGCGGTATTATATGAACGCCATGCGGTTTTACGGCAGATGTGATAATTCTAGTTACAAGATCCCTCTTTTGCTTTCGTGTGGACGAAGGTTCGTGCGGATCATAGGGTATTCCAGATACAATATAGGACTCTGACGGTTCTGCCTTGATCTGCAAAAAAGCCTCCTTTACTAGCATGCCAAATCCCTCCGCATCATGCGGGAGTCCTCCCCTGACCGGACGTGTCACAGAGCCATACCTGTTGGAACCAATTGACAGTGCTTTCTTCCCGACGCCAAACAGGATTCTCTTTTTTACACCAGATACGGCGTCAATGTCCCTGCCCGTGGACATTATTCTTCCTACTAAACTGGGAAACATCACGCGTCTTCCCATGCCGGCGATCTTTACAAACCCTGTTCCAATATCTAGACCTATCGGGATCAACGTGTACAAATTGACCCGCCCTATTTAAGGCCAAGCCGTATCGATATCGGTTCAGAAACCAGCCCGTGTATACCATCTTTTAGTAGCGCCTCAACATGGTCCGCTCCAAAGTCAGTCAGTATAAGAAACGACGCAACCAGCATGCACGATACAAGACACATGGTGGCAACAGGTGTGGTAAAGTGCACCTCATGGCCCTCCGAATCCTTGTCCTCACATTTTATGGAGCCGTCGGCGCCGATCGAGTCGTCATTTATGGGCTGCCCACCGCATGTCCCGGCCCAAGTATTCCTCTGACCCCTTCTTTTCATGTGGGATAATATGAAATTTCTAGAAAATGGCCGGCCGGATGCCATGTCTGACAGGTTCACATACAGCGTCTGCATCATGGTATGGGCCGCGCCCAGCATCATGGCAACTAGGAATATCAGGGTGCCGGCCGCAGTTCCCTGAATGTTAGGAAGCATTACCACGCATGCAAGCGCCAGCATCCAGTCCGCAGATCCAATTCGTCCAATCCTTGACATTGCCCATAGTGCACCTGCAGATATTATTCCGACATATAGTCCAAGCATGGACGCGTGACCGGCGTTCAGTATCCTGCCAGTTATTATATCATATGCAAAAAAACATGCAGATATCCCAACGGTCACATATAGGAGATCGGTGGAGACTGTACGATACCGCCAATCTTGAACCGCAAGAGGTAACAATAGGATCAATAGTGTGGCAATTCGGAGGTACTCGTCCACGTGCACGATATAACATGCTACTTAAAACATCGTTGCGTTGAAATGTTTGCCTGCAGATGTTGCTGGTATGATATTAATCGACAACGATACTAAGATGCGCCGGCAATGTTACAATACAGGTATACTGCCCGTTGGTTTAATAGATGTATTATACAGAATACGGCATGTTGCGGTTTCTCATAGTAGGCGGCGGAGGACGCGAGAGTGCGTTTGCAAGAAAGCTCTCAAGTGATTCCGTGGTGTATGCGGTCATGCCCCATGAAAACTCATCTATAATCGAATGTGTAAAGGATACGGGCGGTGCATATGTCATTGGAGAGCCCTCAGATCTAGGTACAGTAGCAGACTTTGCGGTAAAGAGTTCGATAGACTATGCGTTTATCAACTCAGATGAGCCACTTGCAAACGGTGTGGTCGATGAGCTGTTATCTAGAGGAATCAAGGCCGTTGGTGGGACAAGAGATGCATCTAGAATAGAGTGGGACAAGGTATACGGAATCGAGCTGGTACACAGGACAAGTCCCGAATTCACCCCGTTTTTCATCATAGTACGCGATCATAAAGATATCAAGGATGCAATGTTTCAGTTCAAATCGCGCGGCCTGCACGTTGTCGTAAAGCCGCAGGGGCTTACGGGAGGCAAGGGGGTGAAGGTGATGCCCGAGCATCTAGGCACGTACGAGGACTGCGAACTGTACGCATCATCCCTTATTGATAAGAATCCAGGACATGGTGTGCTACTTGTTGAAAAGCTTGACGGGATAGAGTTTACAATTATGGGAATTACCGACGGTAGCAACCTAGTACTGTCGCCAGCAAGCTATGACTATCCGTTCCGATATGAGGACGACCGTGGCGCCGGGACAGGCGGCATGGGATGCTTTACTGGGCCCGGGGGCAGACTGCCGTTTATGACCGACGATGATCTAGAAGCATGTAAAACGATAATGCAGAGGACCATAGATGATATGCGGGGGCGCGGCACAGTATTCAACGGCGTGATAAACGGTGGTTTTTTCAAGACTGCCGGCGGAATACGATTCATGGAGTTCAACAGTAGATTCGGCGACCCTGAGGGCATAAACGTACTCTATCTCCTAAAAGGATCATTTTCAGAGCTCGTCGTTTCCATGTGGGACGGGACTGTCTCGGAGGAGAAAATCAGGTTTGATGACAAGGCAAGCGTTGTAAAGTATGTCGTGGCAGCCGAGTATCCGAATCACAGTGCAGAGGCAGTAATGTTTACGGTGGACATGGAACGTGTATCAGATATGGATGTGGACGTGCTACACGCCTCCTGCATCAGGGTCGGCGATGACAGATATGAGACGTTAAAGAGATCAAGAGTCATGGCATTCGCCGCGCTCTCCGACGACATAGACGAGGCATCATCATGTATCAATGCTGCAATAGACATGCATGTAACGGGTAGTCTAGAGTATAGGCGCGATATTGGCTCAAAAAAGAGTCTCGAAAAAATGGACGAGGTTACACGATCCATGATGGGCTAGACTGCCGGTCCAAGATGGCGCCGTTTAGTGGACAGGATACCACATCACATAAAGCAGCTCGTGTCGCTAAAATAATTCAGAATTGTTAACGTGTCTTTGAGATCATTTTAGTACAGGTTCAATTTAGAATCAAAAGGCAGTGTAAAAATCTAAGCATAAAGTCAACACTTGTATTCCGAAAAAACCTCGGCATGGCCATACTGAACAAGATGTGCAAACGCTATCTTGACGTGTGGAATACTGTACCACCAGAGAGGCGCAGGTGAAGAAATCATACCTCCGAAGCATGAAGGAAGATGCAAGGATCGAGACGGAGGTAACTA
>CAZDQM010000009.1:0-4890 GCA_964507825.1 uncultured Nitrosopumilaceae archaeon
CGCCAGACGCCCCTGATGGCGTTCTCGGACAAAAAGGCCACCAAAGCGATCAGGAAAAACAACCCAAAATGGATGGAGGAGGACCTACATGACTAGGCGAAATGATTTCGATATAATACATGCAGCCATGCAGTCCAGAAAAACTTTTATTATTTGCAGCGAACCTAGTAATGCAGTGAAGGTCAGTTTCAAGTATGGTGATAGATTGTCAGTGTACATCTTTGATGATCAAAAGATTGGGCATAAGAAACACATGACCGTATTTGATGCCGGAGAAAAAGAAGACAACGAGATCAGGATAGACGTGTACGAACCAGATCCGGAAACTCGGAAGAAGTTACGGGAATTTCTGATTAAGAGTGGACAAATCATGGAATCGCTGTACTCCGAAGAGTTGTTTAGTAATATGTTCGTAATGATTACTGGAGTTGAGGGATCGAAGAGAGACATGGAGGCGCTCTTTGAGCTGTATAATGGGACAGAACTGACCGAGGACAAGATAGACGAACTACGTTCATTACTAGAGTCCATGAACCCAAAAGGATCCAAGCCAACGAAGTGAGATGGCGGGAAGGTTGTGCAGTGCAGGTACGGCACTCACTACCAACCACGTAGTAGCTGACCAGAGGGTGCAGAGTTGCCACAACTAGATTTCAAGGAAGATCGGGATCTCCATGCCTAGAACCGACCCATCGAATTTGAAACAGTAACACAGATCAAAATATTTGCCAAGTTCGGCTTCATGACGCGTTCTTAGAATTCAAAGATTATTGGTAACATCAACGTGGATCACGTACCTAAATTATACAAGGAATGTCTTTTCAAAGTATCAAAATACAGCCAAAAGGCCTGCTGCAACCGAGTAGCCAAGAGTGATGCTACATAGGGCCTGCCATAAAATCAATCGAGTCTACTGAGTCGTTTAACGTACGCCATAATGGCCATCATCATGCCCCCTCGGAATCCCAGAGTCATCACGTCCGTCTTTCAGAAAGCGTCTTTTTAAGCATGATTCGGTTTATGCCGTCAATTACTGCCTTGACACTGGTAGTAACAATATCCTCACCTACCACCTTGGCTGAAGCCTTGTTTCTAGAGGCATCCTCCACCTTGATCGTAACCTCACACAGCGAGCTAGAGCCTCCTGAAATTGAGGCTAGTGCATAATCCTTGATCCTGACCTTGGCAGTCTCGCCCATTATCTTTTGTATGGCGTTGAGGGCCGCATCCACAGGGCCCACTCCGGAATCAGTAGCCGTGAAATCCTTTCCATCTATATCAAGCCGGACAAATGCATAAGGCATAGTTCCGATTCCAGTCGAGACTGAAAAGCCCACCAACTTTACAAGGCGCTTGATTCCCTTGTCACCCATGATTTCACTGGCAATGGCAAGCAGTTCAACATCAGTGACATGTCCTCCCTGATCACCTAACATCTTTACCCTTGCAAGAATTCGATCAGACTGATCCTTGTCTGGTCTTACACCATACTCGTCAAGCATGGCATTCATTCCGTGCAGGCCTGCATGCTTGCCGATCTGCAACCATCTTTTTCTTCCCACAAGCTCCGGACTTATTGGCTCATATGTTAGCGGATTGCTAAGTATGCCATGAGTGTGAATTCCAGACTCGTGTCCGAATGCATTGTCGCCCACTATGGCCTTGTTTGCCTGGACGGATATTCCCACAAGGTTTGATACAAACCGGGATGTTTCATATATCATATTCGGTACGATATTTGTTTCATACTTTTTTTCAAACTGGAGGCACTGTAATCCCATTACAAGTTCTTCAAGGGAGGCGTTTCCTGCACGTTCGCCTATCCCGTTGATTGTCACATGCGCGCATGATGCACCCGCCTGAATCCCAGAAATGGCATTTGCAACCGCAAGGCCAAAATCGTTATGGCAGTGGACGCTTACTGGAAGATTTGTCGCAGTCACGGCGTCACGGGTGATTTGAGCAATATATTGAGGGGTAGAGTACCCCACAGTATCCGGAATATCAATCCGATCGGCGCCGGCGCCGGCAACCGCAGTGAAGATTCTTTTGAGGAATTCCCGATCGGTTCTAGTCGCATCCTCGGCAGAGAACTCGACCTCAAGTCCGTGCGACTTGGCGTATTCGACTGCCTCAACTGCCCTCTCCACACATTCATTCCTGCCCATGTGCAGCTTGTAATCAAGGTGGATATCAGATGTTGCAATGAACGCATGTATGTATTCTAGCCCGCCGTCTATTGCCGCGTCAATATCCCCCTTGCTGGCACGTGCAAGTCCGCAGATCTCCGAACGCAGGCCCTCAGACATGATCATTTTGACCGCCTTTAGCTCGCCTGCCGAAATTATCGGAAAGCCGGCCTCGATCACATCAACGCCCAGATCATCGAGTTTTTTTGCAATGCTTAGTTTCTGATCAGGTGACAGCGATACGCCCGGTGTCTGCTCCCCATCACGCAGCGTTGTATCAAATATTCTAACCTTCATGTTCTGCTCCTTTGCAAGGCGGCAATACCTGTTCGAGATACCTCCATTATTCCAAACTGCCTAGCTAGATCCTCAAACGCCCGTATTTGATCCGGAGTGGTGGTAAGTTCAACCATGATTGAATCCTGTCTTGCGTCGTGGACTTTGCCACCATATGCGTTTGCAAGCTTGTTAATCTCCATGCTGTCCTTCGGGGACTGTACCTTGATCTTGAATATTACTAGTTCACGATATACTGTTTTGTGCTCGTCTAAATGGCGCACCTCCACCGTATCGATCATCTTGTCAAGCTGCTTGACGATCTGCCGTATTTGCTTTTCATCACCTATTGTAGTTATTGTCATTCTGGAAAACTCAGGGTTCTGCGTCACGCCAACTGAGATACTATCTATGTTAAAGTTGCGGGAACGGAAGAGATGAGTTACTTGAAAGAGTATCCCAGGCTTGTTTTCAACTAATAATGAAAGAATCGCCCACATCGTAACCACTAAGACGGCAATATCATGTCCCTTAAAGAAGTTCCCGGAGCCACGAACGGCAGGACGTCCTCCTCTGGATCGATTGGAATGTCGATGACCGTGGCCACGTCACTGGTCAACGCGGTAGTGATTGCGCGTCCAAGTTCGTCAATGGATTGTGCGCGGATTCCCTGTGCGCCGTATGACTCGGCAAGCTTGACGTAATCCGGACAGTGTTTTTGATCAATTCCAATCATCCTTCGGTTATAGAACGTCCGTTGCCACTGGGCAACCATGCCCAGTGAATAATTATTGATAAGAAAGACTATGACCGGGATGTCCTCAGTGATGCAGGTTGCAAGCGAGTTTTCCGTCATGTTGAAGCTGCCATCCCCGGCTATGTCCACCACAGGCACATCTGGCTTTGCCACCTTGGCCCCTATGGCGGCAGGAAATCCCCATCCCATTGTTCCTAGTCCAGTGGAGCTAAAAAATGTCCCCGGGGTGATTACGTCATAAAATAGCGAGGCCCACATCTGATGCTGTCCAACCTCTGTGGTGACAAGCGCCTCCTTGGGTAGCAGTTCGCGTAGCTTTCGTAGGATTTTAGCTGCACCAAGCTCTCCTGGATGAATCTTGAGGTTTTCACGCCAGTAGTCCTTTACCTCTCGGACATGTTTTAGCCAGATGTTGTCATCGTTCTGTTTTATCGCCCGTCCGGCAAGCATTTTAACCATTATACGCAATGATGCACGCACGTCGCCGACAACTGCTACCTGTGTCGTCTGGTTCTTGCCTATCTCAGCAGGATCTACGTCAAGGTGAATGATTTTGAGGTTTTTCTCAAACTCTTCAAACGTTCCCACGGATCTATCAGAGAAACGTGTTCCAATGGCTAAAACGCAATCAGCCTCACTTATCAGCTTGTTAGCTTCTGCATGTCCATGCATTCCAATTGGTCCTAGAGACAGAGGATGATCCTCGGGAAATGCTCCCTTCCCCTTGAATGTCGTGACGACCGGAATCATTAATAGTTCCGCGACCGCCTGAAGTTCGGCAAACGCAGAGGATATTATTGTCCCTCCGCCGGCTAGGATAATTGGTTTGTCAGAAGAGAGTAGTACCTCTATCGCCCGCTCAATGTTGCCTATATCCGGATCGGTCCACGGATGGTAACCGCGAATTTTAAACTCCTCTGGAAAAATCATTTGCGTCTCATTTTGTTGTACATCCTTTGGTATATCTAGCAACACCGGCCCCGGCCTTCCGGTTTCTGCAATGTAAAATCCTTTTTTTACTACAATTGGAACTTCCTCAGCGGATCTGGGCTGAAACGCGTACTTGACTACAGGGTTCGCCATCCCGATGATGTCACTCTCTTGGAACGCATCACGTCCAATCATATTAACAGGCACCTGTCCGGTTACTGCAACCATCGGAGCCGAGTCGGCCTGTGCCGTTGCAATTCCGGTAAGTATGTTGGTAGCCCCAGGACCTGATGTTGCAAAGCAGACACCGGGCTTCCTGCTCACCCTGCCAAATCCGTCTGCCATGTGTGCAGCCGACTGTTCATGCCTAACAAGGATGTGTCTGATGTCGGATTTGTACAATTCATCATACATTGGAAGGTTAGCTCCCCCTGGAAGGCCGAATACCTCCTTGACACCCTCCTTTTGCATGGATTTCATCAATGCGGCTGCGCCTGACATGTTTTCCATATTATTACAAGGACATCACCCCCATAATTTTAATGTGTTATAAGCGCTGTCTAGTATTCAAATGATAGTAGAATGCCTTCCCATATCACCAATATTTTCAAATGCCAACCTGATCATCATTCAGAATCAGGGTGTACTAGAGAAAATAACAAGCGTGCAGGTTAACCGTCGAGCAAGCCGTGTATCTCAAAGTATTTCAAGGCATGAGCAAACTCTTGTATTGTAAGC
>CAZDQM010000010.1:0-21628 GCA_964507825.1 uncultured Nitrosopumilaceae archaeon
CCGCAGGCTTCACCCCTTGTGGTGCTCCCCCGCCAATTCCTTTAAGTTTCATACTTGCGTACGTACTTCCCAGGCGGCAAACTTAACGGCTTCCCTGCAGCACTGCATTGGCCACAAGCCAATGCATCACTGAGTTTGCATAGTTTACAGCTGGGACTACCCGGGTATCTAATCCGGTTTGCTCCCCCAGCTTTCATCCCTCACCGTCGGACGTGTTCTAGTAGACCGCCTTCGCCACAGGTGGTCATCAATAGATCAAAGGATTTTACCCCTTCCTATCAAGTACCGTCTACCTCTCCCACTCCCTAGCTGTGCAGTATTCCCGGCGGCCCATACGTTGAGCGCATGGATTTAACCGAAAACTAATACAGCCGGCTACGGATGCTTTAGGCCCAATAATCATCCTGACCACTTGAGGTGCTGGTTTTACCGCGGCGGCTGACACCAGAACTTGCCCACCCCTTATTCACCAGTGTTTCTAGGACTGGCAAAAGATTTCTTTAGCAGAAAACACTCGGATTAACCTTGTCGTGCTTTCGCACATTGCAAAGTTTTCTCGCCTGCTGCGCCCCATAGGGCCTGGGTCCGTGTCTCAGTACCCATCTCCGGGCTTCTCCTCTCAGAGCCCGTACCTGTAATAGTCTTGGTGGGCCATTACCTCACCAACAAACTGATAGGCCGCAGTCCCATCCTATAGCGATAAATCATTTGAACCATAAACCGTTCCAGGCATAATGGTCTATCGGGTATTATTCTCAGTTTCCCGAGGTTATCCCCGTCTACAGGGTAGATTGACTACGTGTTACTGAGCCGTCTGCCTTGTATTACTACAATGACTCGCATGGCTTAGTATCAATCCGATAGCAGTCAGGTCCCGCAGGATCAACGGGATTCCTGATCGTTGATTATTTGAAAATGTAACATACATTTTGGAATTGAGCGGATGCACTTGGTCTTCACGATTCAGAACTGATCACTTGATCAGAACCTCATGTTGTATGCGAAACTGGAGGCCTGTGAATCATAAAATGGTATACTACCATACTTCATCACAAGCGCCGCTCTTGCGTTTCGTATGCACAATTCGAGAATTGTCAAATACATATAAACCATCGCAAAAATTATCGATCTCCATGACAATGGCCGTAAAGAATCAATGGTGAAAGGATGAAAAAAGACACATTAATTGCAAGATACAGGAAAAAAACCCCGAAATCAGCGACCCTGTTTGCCAAATCCGCCAAATTTCACGTCAACGGCGTAAGCCACAACATCAGGTTTTTTGAACCATACCCGTTTGTCACGCGGTCCGCCGGCGGCAAGTTTCTCACGGATGTAGATGAAAACAAGTACACAGATTACTGGATGGGACACTGGAGTCTAATTCTCGGGCATGTTCCGGATTCTGTAAAATCCGTCGTGGCCGAACAGCTTGAAAACGGATGGATGCATGGCACTGTAAACGAGCCCACCATCAAGCTGTCAGATACAATTCAAAAGGCTGTCCCCGCGGCAGAAAAGATCCGTTATGTTACATCAGGTACAGAAGCAACAATGTATGCAGTCAGGCTGGCGCGCAGCGCAACAAAGAGAAAAGTCATTGCAAAAATTGATGGCGGCTGGCACGGATACACGTCAGATCTGTTAAAGACAGTCAACTGGCCGTTCTCTGAGTCCGAAAGTAGCGGCCTAACAGATGAAAATCACATCGTGTCAATACCATACAACGATTTAGAAGAGTCAATTGCAATCCTAGACAGCGTAAGAAATGATCTCGCCGGGGTGATCATGGAACCGGTTCTTGGCGGTGGCGGATGCATTCCTGCAACAAGTGAGTACATCAGGGGAATTCAAGAGACCGTCCACAAGAATGACTCAATGTTCATCCTAGACGAGATTGTAACAGGATTCAGGTTCAGGTACGGCTGCCTATACCCAACAATGAAACTAAAACCCGACATCATAACTCTTGGAAAGATAGTCGGCGGCGGATTTCCAATAGGTGTCATCTGCGGAAGTGATGACATAATGAAGTACGCTGATGCAACCAAGTTTGCAAAGAGTCAAAGATCATATGTTGGAGGCGGAACATTTTCTGCCAATCCCGCATCCATGGTAGCCGGGCTTGAGACGTTACAAAGGCTCAAGGTCGGTTCCGGAAGAATTTATTCAAAAATCAACAGAGTCGGTGACGGGGCAAGAAGGCGCCTAGCCAAGACTTTCGACGGCAAGGTTACAGTAACCGGAAAAGGCTCGCTATTTATGACGCATTTTACGCGCGGCCGGACCGACGAGGTTGTAAATGCGGCACAAGCGGCAGAATGCGACACTGGCCTCCTTGCAAGGTACCATTTCAAGATGATTGCACAAGACAACATATTTTTTCTGCCCGGAAAGCTCGGGGCCATATCCTATGCGCATGGAGATGCGGATGTAAAAGGTATGGTTGCCGCATCTCAGGAATTCATGGAGAATAACAAGATTTAAGCCCCATCCACGTATCAGGATACCAATGGATAAAGGATCAAAGAGGCCCCCAAACAGCCAAAAAGAGTACGAAGAGTCCCTTGCAGGCAAGGATCCCACGCAGACATCCCATGAAGATTTAGAGGATCTTGCCAGGGAGGCCGTCAAAAAATTCAAGTCAATGAACGGATGATAAGCATGGGACTGTTTGGAACAAGGCAGGAACCCGTGGATCTGATGCGCCGTGCAACTGTCATGATGGATAGAAATAATCCAAAAGCTGCCATATCACTGTTCAACAAGGTCTTAAAGATGGAACCCGGCAATGCGTCGGCGCTGTATAGCAAGGGGTTGTCACTAAACAAGCTCAAAAAGTACCCAGATGCCGTCACGTGCTTTGACTTAATTCTAGAGCAGGATCCCGGCAATGCGTCGGCATACAACAACAAGGGAATCGCGCTTGCAGAGATGGGCAACATCCAGGATGCAATGAAGTGTTATGACGATGCAATCAAGGCAGATCCAGAATATGCCGCATCATACTTTAACCGTGGCGTATTACTTGACAAGCTAGGAGATCATGATGAGGCCCTAGACTGCATGGATGCGGCAATCAGGATTGATCCAAAGAAGCCCAATGCACAGTTCTACAAGGGAATAATCTTGGGAAAGATGAAGCGTCATGATGAGGCCCTAGACTGCTTTAAAGTCGTCTGCAAGAGGTTTTCAAACCACATGGATGCAAAGTTTCAAAGCGGCGTTCAGCAGGCGGAGCTTGGCGAGCACAAAAAGGCGGTCCGGATTTTTGATGAAATCCTCAAGGACTATAAGAATAATGCCAGTGTCATATATGCAAAGGCACGAAGTCTAGCGGCGCTAGACGAGAATATGAGGGCAATGGATCTTTTGCGAGATGCGATAGATAAAAATCCCAAAGTGATCAGGGCATGGGCAAAAGAAGAAAAAATCTTTGTAAAGTATCACGCGTTTGATCAGTTTAGAAGAATGGTCAAGATGTAATATTGCACAGATGACTCGGTATTCCATACATCACATGATCAGATAACCTTGCGCCGTACTGCATCAATTCGCATGGTTGCGCTCTTTCTTTTTGGTCCGAACAAGACCACCTCATATATGGGAACGTAAATCCGGATAATTTCCTTGATTGTACTCTTTTCACAAAGGTCCCGTATTTCGTCCCGAATATCCGGTTTTAACTTTTGAGCGATACGATCTACAAGATCCTTTTCAGATAATACGGACTCGATTATCACAACGTCATCGTTTGCCAATATCCGGTCCGGATAGTTCTCTACTGCGCTAGGGCCGGTCTTAAAGGATGGCCGGATATCTCCCCCATGCGAGTCAAAATAGTACTTGCCCTCCACCTCCGCGTGTACATGCTCCTCGACTGGCAGATCCACCTTGTTCTTGTGCAACCTGCCAGACAGTTTTTTTCTAAGATTAGAACCAGGGCGCACTGGAAAGACACCTTCGCCAAAGACCACCTCATCTACGTTGCCATCTACAGACAGGGTATGGGTTGCCTTGCGAAAATAATCGGCCTCATATATTCCGGATACAGATATTATGCATTCGTAGTTTAGCGTGACGGACTCGACTACAACCTTGTCGCGCCCAGGCTTGCGAAGCATGGAACGAAAGTTGTCCGCCTTTTTTTCCTCAATCATGGCATAGAGATCGTCTTCGGACATTGTCTTTTTCAGAACGATAGTTTTTACATCCAATTTGCGCGTCATAAGCAAGGATACCTGTTTCGAACTATTAAAGTAGTTAAATATATCACTGGGAAGGAATACCGCGTACCATGAACAAGGTCAATCTACATACAGGCGGCAGTGTAAGAAAGATTAACTCAGACTGGTTTACCGCAAAGACGCATATGAAGGAGATCGGAGACATGTTAAAGATCAAGGAGCAAAAAGTATATCATGTCTACTTTAAGAATGGCTCAAGGACCAAGCTGCATCGTCACAACGGAAGTCAAATACTCATAGCCATGCATGGCAATGGCAGTCTAGAGACATTCAAGATGTTAGAATCCAAAAGAAGGAACTTTAAAATCAAGAGAATGCAAAAAACGCAGCTAAAATGTGGCGATATAGTGTACATTCCGGCAAAAACCCTGCACACCCATGGCTCGACAAGTACACGGAACGTATTCTCACACATTGCGATAAACATCCTGCCCGGAAAAGGCTCCCAGTACAAGACCACATGGTACGAATCAGACTTTAAGGATCTGGTTACAGGTATTATAAAATGAAACCCGGGATGAATTTACCATTGCCACAGGCATGATCGCCCATATACGGGCATCCACAGCTGCATAAAACCTAGAAAACTGTTTTTAAAACAGTACGAATACACAAAATCATTGAATGCTAGTCAGGCCTATCAGACACTAAAGCTAAAGAGAGACGCCTCACCCGAAGAGATCAAAAAGGCATACAGAAGGCTAGCACTCGAGTCGCATCCGGATAAAAACTCTGAGATAAAGGACGATACAAAGTTCAAAAGAATCACAGAGGCATACAATATCCTAAAAAACCACAAGGGTGCGCCGCAGGCAGAACCGGCAAGGCGCTCATCTAGGCCCAAGTCGACGTGGGGTGCGCCGCCAAGCGAAAATCCACCGGAACAAGACTGGTCCAAGTTCACAGAAGGGCTCGATGATGACGATCAGGTATGGTGGAAGGAATACGAACAAAGATTCTGGAAAGAGTATAATGAAACGATTAACGCGGATGGAAGCAACGGTGAGTTTGACAAGGCCGAAGAGCCTAAAAAACAGCCCGACTTGTTCGTCGGCGTTGACCCAAGCCTGTGCATAGGATGCTGTAGTTGCGAGATAATAGCCCCCGGCGTCTTCCACATAGACAAAAAATCTCAAGTCAATCCAAAGTCAGAGGTGATAAACATGAGGGGCGCCGGTGTCAATAAAATAATGAATGCCGCAGAGACGTGTCCCACCAAGGCAATAAACATACGAGACATCAAAACGAGTGAAAAGCTGTACCCGCACTAGAGCTTTAATTTGTCCCTCATCTGTTCCATTATATCATCATGTATAGTCTCGATTTTGTGAAACATTGAATGAACGGCTCCCGCCCCGTCACCTTGCCTACGCGGTATCAGGTGCACGTGCACGTGCGGTACCTCCTGTCCGCTCTGCTTTCCGTTATGGACCGCCACCAACATAGAACCGCTGACAGAATCAACCTTTGATGCAAGGCCGTGCACCACATCAAATACGGCCAAACTTGTCCTAGGCGGCATGTCCTGGATCTTTTCATAATGTTGCTTTGGGATGACTAGTGAGTGTCCCTTGGCGAGTGGAAACGCGTCAAGAAACGCAATCACATCATCAGAGTCAAATAGAATCTTGGCCGGAATTTCATGCCGTGCTATCCTGCAGAACACGCAGTCCAATACTTCAAAATCATGTCTGCCGGTATAAAGGTTCAATGTTTCGCACATCACAATCAGTGAATATATGACAATATGTCGGCCGCGCCATCAAATATTCCATATTCAATTACGACTTGAAGGTGCGTGTTTCTTGTCTAGTATTCGTTTGCTACCAAGTGCCGTCGCCTGCACGATTTGGATCAAACTTTTTCTCCGGAATGTTGCCGTGCGCCTTTTCCATGTGCCGCCCAAGCCTTTCAGGCGTGGGCAGTTCCAGCCCACACTCCTTGCACTTTGTGTTATTGTCGTCCTTTTTTCGTCCGAACAGTCCCATAATCTTGCAGTTTTTGAAATACATTATAAAGGATGCGAGTGCCTTGGATTTCATGCCAGTGAAAAACATCACCGTCCTAGGCTCCGGGGTAATGGGGCATGGAATAGCCCAGGTCTCCGCGTCCGCAGGATACAACGTGGTCCTAAGGGACATTCGTCAGGAATTCCTAGACAAGGCGATGGAGAAGATCCGATGGAGCATGGACAAAATGGTTTCAAAGGGAAAAATTTCCAAAGAGGATGGCGATGAAATCCTTGGAAGGATAAGGCCAATGGTAAACCTTGAAGAGTCCGTCAAGGATGCAGAGATGATAATAGAGGTAGTCCCCGAGGTAATGGATTTGAAGAGGAAGGTATATGCAGAATTAGACGGCCTAGTAAACAGTGACGTGATATTTGCGTCAAACACAAGCACGCTACCGATTACAGAGATTGCCGAGTCCACGTCACGTCCGGAGAAATTTATCGGAATCCACTTTTTTAATCCGCCCCAGCTCATGAAACTAGTCGAAATCATACCGGGCAAGATGACATCACAAGAAACAATTGAGATGACTAGTGAATATGTCAGGTCCGTGGGAAAGGAAGGTGTCATGTGTAGGAAGGATGTTCCAGGATTCATAGTCAACAGGTTGTTTATTCCACTGGTTCACGAGGCATGCTATGCAAAAGACAGAACGGGAGCGTCACTAGAGGAGATTGACTCGGCAGTAAAGTTCAAGCTGGGATTTCCGATGGGAATATTCGAGCTTGCAGACTTTACCGGCATAGACGTCATCCACAAGGCGACTAGAGAAATGCACCAGCGCGACAAAAAGGTGGTTCGTCCCCACCCGCGAATTAAGGAGTTATTTGACGATGGGCGGTTGGGCCAGAAATCAGGCGAGGGATTCTACAAGTATTCGGATGACAAGTACGAGCGCGTCGGCACGTCAAAAGACCTAGCCGCCGGGTTTGACCCGGTACAGCTGATTGCAAACATAATCAACAATGCAGCGTGGCTGATCAGCAACGAGGCAAGCGATATGGCGGAGCTCGAAAGGGCGGCAATGCTCGGATTGGGACTGAAAAAAACACTCTTTGAAACGGCCGACGAGATCGGAATTTCCAATATAGTATCAGAGCTCGATAAACTTGCGCAAAAAGATGAATTCTACATCCCCGACCCGATGATAAAAAATTTGAATGCGCGCCGGCCGGACGCATAACATTTCCGAATCCCATGCAAGATTACGATGTCATAAAACATGCCAATGCTCCTGCAGGGAAAGACATGTTACTCCCTGCGGCGTCGACTCTTACCGACTGCCTGGCATAATATCAAGGATCTTCTCTACGGCCTCCCTCGGAGTGGAGGCTCCAAGAATACGGACATTTTGACGTTGATCCACGTACCTGTCAGCATACTGGTCGGCCATGCCTCCGGTGTTTCTAATTGCCACCATCGGCTTTTTGTGCATGTATGCGGCGCATATCTCAGACAGTGTTCCGGCTCCGCCGCCGATAATTATTATTCCGTCTGCCGATAACGCGTTTAAAAAGTCTCGAGCTAGCCCTATACCGCTAGGTATCACTATCTGGCAAAACTCGTTTGCAAAGACATGATCGGCCTGCGGCAGTATTCCTACCGTAATCCCCCCAGCATCTGATGCGCCTTGACAAGACGCGCGCATTATGCCACCCATGCCGCCCGTGATCAGGACAGAGTCGGATTTGGCAATCTCGGCTCCCGTATCATATGCAATTTTTTCATGCTCCTTGGTGCAGCCGTTGTCATTGTGCCCGATAACCACAATCTGACGCTTTCTCATCAGGTACAATCAGCACAACCCCATGTAAAATCTTTCCAATCACAATGCATATTAGACAATAATGTTAACACAGGTCATGGAAAAGCGTTCAATGCCGATCTGCTTTACGTCGGATCAGTACAAAGCCATCGAAAAATTTGCCAAGGAACACGGCATGCTAAATGCCAGTCAGGCAGTTGAAAAAATCCTAGATGATGAATAATCATTTAGAATCATTTTTAATTCAGAACCGGTCAATGCCCACATGGGCCTCTTTGGTGGAAAAAAAGAGCGTTGTGCTATATGCAACATATTACTCACACACAAGCACAAGCCCAAGCGTGAATGGAACATAAAAGGCAAGCTTTGTGGAAATTGCCACATGGATAAAACAAGTGAATTCCAAGAGGCCAAGGTGAGGCAACCTTGCATCATATGCGGGGTTACAAAAAAGATTTCAGACATGTGGGAGCCTAGGTGGCAGTGGGACATGGACGGGCTACTGTGCAAAGAATGCTTTGACAAAAAAGAGTCTAGTTTTCATGAAAAAAGAAACTTTTGCGTAATGTGTAGCGGCAAGATGGGACTAATACGATACAATCCAAAGCCAAGATGGAAGATCGAGGGCCAGCTGTGCCGAAGGTGCTGGGACGAGCAAAAGGCGACACATGGATAACCATTACATGACCATTCTGTAAAAGGGGCAAGATATTTGGCTAGTCGCATGCATTTGACACGTAACAAAAGGTAGCGACATGGATTTTCTAGAATAACGCGTAAAGATCATTCCGGCTTGCGGTATCTCGTCTATACTGCCTTGACGGATTTTACAATTTGGGGCCTTACCTTTGTAAACACCCTGAATCCACATATGCACTTGATTTCAGGCAGTCTGTTTAGCTCGGCGTTTGACACGGTCATGCCGCACCGCAGGCAAGAGTAGATCACATCAAACTCTTCTGTTGTTTCTAGTTCGTTTGTATCAGTGGGTTCTACAGACATCTTTATACTCCTAAGTCAATGACAGCTCAATATATACATCATCGGGAATCTTTAGCCTCATCAGCTGCCTGATCGCCTTGTCATCTGCATTTATGTCAATGATTCTTCGATGCATCCTCATCTCCCACTTTTCATATGTTCCGGTCCCGTTACCGCATGGTGATTTTCTTGTTGCAACGTGTAACCTCTTGACCGGAAGCGGGGTTGGTCCCTTTACGCGGACACCGGTCTTTTTGCCAATACCCATAATCTCACCACATACCCCATCAAGTTTTGGAAGGTTTGTACTGGTGAGTTTGACGCGGGCGGATTGTGTCAACTAACCCGACCTACGGCTTGTGCTCTTCTATTATTTCCTTGACAACGCCTGCTGCAATGGTGGCGCCCATGTCCCTGAGTGCGAATCTTCCCATTTCAGGATACTCTTGGAACGTCTCTATCGGCGTCGGTCGGACCGGCCTGATCTTTACGATTGCAGAGTCGCCGACCTTGAGGAATTTTGGATTCTTTTCAGAAGCCGCGCCGGTTGCAGGATCGATCTTTTCAAGGAATTCGGTAACGGTTGCCGCCACCTGTGCGGTGTGGCAGTGCATTACAGGAGTGTATCCGGGCGCAATTGCCGTCGGATGGTGAATGACTATAATCTGGGCCTTGAATTCCTTTGCAACCCTTGGCGGATCGTTTGGTGTACCCATGACATCACCTCTTTTGATGTCCTTCTTTTCGATCCCGCGCAGGTTAAAGCCGATGTTGTCGCCCGCGGATGCAGACGGCAGCTGGGTATGATGAGTTTCAATTGACTTTATCTCACCTACAGCGCCCGATGGCATTACAATAATTTTGTCATTTGGCTTCATGGTACCAGTCTCAACTCTGCCTACCGGCACGGTTCCCACGCCGGTGATCGTATAAACGTCCTGGATTGGAACACGCAATGGTTTGCCTACCGGTTTCTCGGCCACGGTAAAGTCATCAAATGCCTCTAGTAACGTCTTGCCCGTATACCATGACATGTTTTCAGATTTTTTAACCAGATTGTCTCCCTTCCATCCGGAAACGGGAATGAATGGTACCTTGTCAATCTTGTAACCTACCGATGCAATCAGTTTTTCGCCCTTTTCCTTGGCAGCCTTGTATGAATCTTCAGAATAATTGCCGTCATCCATCTTGTTGATGGCAACTATGAGCTGGTTTACGCCTAGGGTCTTGAGCAGGAATGCATGCTCCCTTGCTTGGCCGCCTACCGCAATTGCGGTATCAGTCTCACCCTCCTTTGCAGAGAGTACGAGGACCGCGGCATCGGCTTCAGATGCCCCGGTAATCATGTTTTTGATAAAGTCCCGGTGTCCGGGAGCATCAATAAGCGTGAAGAAGTATTTTGGGGTTTCAAACTTTTGAAATGCAAGATCGATGGTGATTCCTCGCTCCCTCTCATCCTTGATATTGTCCATCACCCAAGCGTACTTGAAGGTGTCCCCCTTGCCGGTCTTTTCGGACTCGGCTGCATGGGCAGCGATGGTTCTCTCATCAACAACTCCAAGATCCATTAAAAAGTGGCCCATGGTCGTGGATTTGCCATTATCAATATGACCTGTTACGATTAGGTTCAGGTGCTCTTTGTCTGCCATAGTCACTTGGTAATATGGGTTATTTATTACCCTTCCGATTTTTGCAACAAAATTACCATTATCTTGAAATTCTTTTTGGTCGCGCGGATATGGAGCTTACACATAAATCAAAGTGTACACGAGTCACCCCATGAAAGTTACCGTTTCGGTCATCAAGGCAGATGTGGGTGGAATAGGAGGCCATACAAAGCCCAGTGACGGGTTGCTCGCGGCGGTGAGAAAAACCGTCAGCGATAGATCGGATTTATGGATTGACAGTTATGTGGGATATTGCGGGGACGACGTACACATTATTGTGACTCATACCAAGGGAGTCGAAGACCATGATATCCACAAGATGGCATGGGATGCATTCATGGCTGGAACCGAGGTTGCAAAAAACGAGGGCCTTTATGGCGCAGGGCAGGATCTGCTAAAGGACTCTTTTTCAGGAAACATCAAGGGTATGGGTCCTGGCGTAGCCGAGATGGAATTCGAGGAGAGAGCCAATGAGGCATTCACCGTGTTTGCGGCAGACAAGACCGAGCCGGGCGCATTCAATTATCCGTTCTACAGAATGTTCGTAGACGGGCTCAGTAACACAGGATTGATCGTGAACAAGTCGCTAGCTGAAGGTGTGAAGATGAACATCATGGATGTGGAGCAGGGCGCGGTTGCAGAATTGTCGCTGTGGGAGGACAAGCCGACCATCGAGGCCGCCCTCATGTATCCCGGAAGATACGTAGTCGATACAATTACGACAAAGGACGGCGAGCCCATCGTAGCCGCGTCGACTGACCGGTTGCACAATATTGCGGGAACATACGTAGGAAAGGATGATCCAATATGCATAGTCAGGACGCAGAAAAAATTTCCGGCAACCGAGGAGGCCGGAAGCACCTTTAACAATCCGCATCTTGTTGCAGGAAATACACGGGGAAGTCACAACATGCCGCTCATGCCGGTACGACTCAACTCGGCAGCTACGATCAACTTTTGTATCCCGATTGTCCAGGCGCTTGTCTTTAGCATGCATGACGGAAAGCTTACAGGGCCATTTGACGGGTTTTCAACCCCCGACTGGGACCATATCAGGGAGATCGCTACAAAAAAGGCGCTTGCGATCAGAAGTCAGGGATTCATTCATCCTGCAACGCTGGTCCCATCCGAGCTTGAATACGCGGAAGGATACAAGGCGCGAATGGACGTGCTCCGGTCCAAAATGAGACCAATCGGTGGCAGTCAGGATTCCGGCGGCAGAAAGGCAAACTATGAAGATCCGGACTAGCCGTATTGATAAGAGTTAAAATAAAAGAGGTTCATACTAAAACCATATGAGATTCATCTCCCCACTGTTTGATCTCAAGATATACATCATGACAGCGGTCGCCGTGATCGCATTCTCATACTCTGTGGGCCACTTGTTCGGAGAGACGATTCCAAATGTAATACTGACATTCTTCAAATATGCGGGCGAATCAGTCGTCCTAGGAGCCGTCTTTATATTTGCGCTGGCATGGCTCTTAAAAGCAAGGCCACACAACCGGCCCAAAAACTATTACATAGTGATCTTTGACGTGTACGGCAAGGAGTCAAGTATCGATGGTATCCGGACCGAGTTCAAGACTCATGACGTGGCATGGAGCTTTATGAAGCAGTACAAAAAGGATCATCCCCTGTACAGCTTTGCCCTAGTGGCAGACGACAGGAATACGGAAAAACGTACCATTTTCCGGTACATTTAGTTCAGATTTTTATCAAGGCATGACAAAGCAACATAGTGAGATTTTCCATCCTAGCAGAAACATTTGAAAGAATGGAGCAGACTAGAAGTAGGCTGGAGCTGACCCGGCATCTAGTATCACTGTTTGAGGAGACGCCGGTAGAAGAGGTCTCAAAGATCGTATACCTGATTCAGGGCAAGCTCCGCCCCGATTTTGAGGGAGTCGAGCTTGGGGTTGCAGAAAAGATGGCAATCAAGGCAATTTCCAAGTCAGCAGGGATACCACCGGCAAAGATCGAAGAAGAGAATGGTAAACAGGGCGACTTGGGCGCGGCAGCGTCAATAATACTGGGACAAAAGACACAGACCACGTTCATGATGGAGGATATTACAGTGGAAAGGGTCTATGATACACTGTTAAGGATTGCAGGGCTTGTGGGGGCACGATCCCAGGACATGAAGATCAAGTACATATCAAGCCTGCTTAACGATGCAACACCGATTGAAGCTCGCTTTATTGTAAAGCTGTTGCTTGGTACGTTGCGGCTCGGCATAGCAGAGAATACCGTCATGGACGCGCTTGCCGTGGCCCACACCGGCGACAAGTCAAACAGAAAGGCGCTCGAGGCGGCATACAATGTTTCAAGTGATCTAGGACGCGTTGCAACGGCGGTCGCGTCAGGAGGAATCGACGGATTAAATGGATTCCACGTAAAGCTGTTTAGTCCAATCAGGCCCATGCTGGCCGAGCGCGTAAAAAGCGAACATGACGCGATAGAAAAAATGGGCGCAGGTTTTGCCGCGGAATACAAGCTAGACGGAGAAAGGGTGCAAATCCACGTAGGCGGCCAGGACGTAATCTTGTTTTCTAGAAGCCTTGAAGATATCACAGGCCATTATCCGGACATTGTCGAAAAAATTCCCAAGGCCCTTAGGTCCAAGGAGGCCATCTTGGAGGCCGAAGCGGTCGCCATAAACGCGGACAATGGGGAGTTTTTGCCATTTCAGGAACTGATGCACCGTCGTCGAAAATACGGGGTGGCAAAGGCGGTCTCAGAGTATCCCATAACCGTGAATTTTTTTGACGTGTTGTATAATGACGGGACAGACTGCCTCAGCCTCGGATACACGCAACGAAGGAAGATCTTAGAGGATGTAATAATACAGGACGATTATGCACGGCATGTCCCAATGACGCTAGTCGAAGACGAGGGGCAGATATGGGATTTTTTGGAGAGTAGTATCAACGCAGGATGCGAGGGTTTGATGCTAAAGATGCCAGATGCCACGTATCAGGCAGGGGCAAGGGGAAGCAACTGGCTCAAGCTTAAAAAGGAGTACCGCAATGAGTTGGGCGACAGCCTCGACCTAGTGGTCATAGGAGCGTTCTTTGGAAAGGGTAGAAGGACCGGCAAGTACGGGACGCTCCTGTTAGCATCATATGACGACGGTACAGATACGTTTCCAAGCATCTGCAAGGTAGGAACGGGATTCACCGACGAGCACCTAGATCAGATGTACCAGATCCTTTCAAACAAGATAACGGTCAGGAAGAATCCTAGGATTGAGAGCGAAATGGAGCCCGATGTCTGGTTTGAGCCGGAGCTTGTAATCGAGGTCGTGGCATCAGAAATCACCCTCAGTCCCATACACCGTGCGGCAAGGGACTCTGTCAGAAAAAACAATGGACTAGCCTTGAGGTTTCCAAAGTTTACCGGAAGAATAAGGTTAGAAAAGGCCGCAGAGGACGCGTCAACGGATCAGGAGGTCGTCGCACTGTACAAGGGACAGAAAAAGTCGTCCCAGAGCTAGGGCCACCCGCGTCTCATCAGAGGATTTAATTATAGTAATAGGATTCCTAGTTTTCAACATGTATAGCGGCGAACTCGAGGTTCAAGCTAAAAGAAAGGCAATCGCGGTTCTTCAGGACGAGATCAATAGGATCCTAAACGCCGCAAGGGAGCTTGCGACATTGCCCGGTCTGATGGTTGCAAGAGACAAGGCCGGTGTAAAAAACGCGCTAGAACAGATTTCCAGCATCGAAGACGAGGTAGAGACGTTACGCCGAAAGATCACAAGGGAGGTTGCCGATGTCGGCGGGTTGATCATGAACAGGGAGAACCTGCTAAACACCGCATATACAATGGATGAGATTGCAGGATACATTACCGGAATCTCGTTCAAGCTGTCAAACGTCAAGGCATCCACGTTAAAGAATTCAAAGCTCGACAAGGAGGTTGCAAGGCTGATTGAACTAGTAGTAGACGAGATATACAAGCTAAACGAGATCATCAGGAACCTGAACAGTAATTCGGCAAGCTCCATCGAGTTAGCCCAAGAGACCCAAAAGATCGAAAGGGAGATCGACATAAAGTACAGGCAGGCTACACTCAAGCTGCTAGGCGGCGTTTCAAACACAAAGGAGCTGCTTTTGATGAAGGATGTCATAGAGGGGATCGAGGAGATGGCAGACAAGTGCCAAAGGGTATCGGACTCGTTTATCCTGCTTGCCCTGAGCCTGTGAGGAGTCAGGAACAGCATATACTGTATTCCACCCGGATCATAGATGCAAGACCGGCACGAATCAAATCATGTTCTAGGGTTACCAAAATATAGTTCTCAGTTAACGGACTCTTGTGAAGGGAGAACTAGTCGGCAATAGAATTATCATATGGAGTTCAAGTGACTCGCAAAAGCTGTTTGCAGGCGGATACTATGGAAAACCAATCGGAGTTTCCAAACCAAAGCCCGACGAGATTGATGCGCCGCTGATATTAGATCTGATTGAAGGGTATTACCTGATGGATGCGGGACGGTTAAAGATTACATGTGCCAAGACACGAGTCCCGATTGCAAAGATGCGCCGCATTTGCACAGAAGAGTATCATGACTTTGACAGAAAGTATCAGGTGTATAGAAGTTTCAGGGATAGAGGTTATATCGTAAACCCCGGGATAAAATTCGGCTGCGATTTTGCAGTGTATGAAAGAGGTCCGGGAATAGATCATGCGCCTTATCTGGTCCAAGTATACAATCCGAGGGAGTCAATATCGGCCACCAAGGTGGTGCTAGCAGGAAGGCTGGCCACAACCGTCAGAAAGCAGTTCATCCTAGCGGTTCCTAGGTCTAGGAACGTGGACCTGCTAGCTCTTGACTGGTGGAAGGCCTAAAGGTTTTTGACGTGGCCAGCAATCCGATCATAAATTTCAAACATTTCCTTAGAGATTCCAAGGTCGTGCCTGTTCTGCCATTTGCTGTAAATACGGACCGCGTTTTCCGTTGGTTCCACAGTGATGCTCGCGTCTCGTACCGGCCGTTTTGAGATCATTTCACCAAGTATAGTATCATCGTTTAGAATCGTGGCAAGACTGCCGCCGTCCCAGCGTGCAGAAACAACCTCCTTGGCACCAAAGCGGCCGCGCGTCTCAAGTATGGTCCGGGCCACATAGTCTGGCGCGTTGAAGCTGATGTCTTTTCGGACAATAAAGTGCGCTTGAAACCTGTCCAATGCGCCCCATGGAAGTGGATTTGGATCCTGCATCATCTCAGCCCTTTTGAATTATTTGTACAGCGTCAATGTTGGTATCAGAGACGTCGATGCACCCCTTGTTGGTAATCATCCTAGGGGATTGGGAAAAGTATCTGCTGTAATAATCTCCCCTTTCCACGTCGTCCGTGCCGATCTCCTTTGCAGTCGAGTTAACACCGATCTCCCTCAAGAGATCCGAATAGACCTCAGGGATCGACTGTAGATCAAACGTGTCTGGTTCGGAATCATGCATGACCTTTAGTGATTACGCCCACAAATAAACATATCAGCAATTCCGGCGCAATATAGTCGCGGTTCTTGTGCGCATGAATCAAGTCACCCATGCCCAAAGATTCCTACCGACGTTGAATTCAGATGTAGGAATTTTGCAATCCAAAATCAATCCAAATAAATATCGAGGCAATTTTGCATGTTTATCAATGGCAAAATTTCAAGGAAAGCTTGCACTAATCACAGGTAGCGGGACAGGAATAGGCAGGACCGTAGCAAAAAGGTTTGTCGAGGAGGGAGCCAGTGTGATTATAATGGGAAGAAGAAAAGAGCCGCTGGTCCAGACCGCACAAATGTTAGAAAATATAATCAAAGAGATGCAAAGTGGTGCGACCGTCAGAATCTTTGACGGCGCGGATGTAAGCGACGAGGCAGGGATAAACGGCGTGTTTGACGCGCTAAAAGACGATGGTGCCACCGTGGATTACATTGTCAACAATGCCGGAGTTTCAGGCCCCGTAACATGCTTTGCAAATTCCCCACTAGATGAGTTCAAGAGTACGGTAGATATTCACCTGACGGGCACGTTTTGGACATCGGTTCAGGGCCTCAGGGTAATGAAAGAGGGTGGAAAAATAATCACAATTTCAACATTCTTTACGGAGGAGAGGCCACTTGAGCAACGACCATACAGGTTCAGAAGTCCTTATACCGCGTCACAGGGTGCAAAAAACAGGCTTGCAGAGGCAATGTCATGGGAGCTTACAGACAGGGGAATAATATCCATTGCAACAAACCCCGGCCCGGTCCACTCAGACAGGATCTACAAGACAGTATATCCAAAGGCCGCGTCCGAATTTATGAGGGTAAGCGGGTTTGAGGATCTGTCCCCGGCAGATATCGAGGAGGTAAGGGATGACCTGCTAGACTGCATAGAGGCCGACGGCATTAATACTGATGGTATTGCCAAGGTGGCAGAAAAGCTTGCCCGCGGGAGAGATGTCGCAGGGCTGACTAAAACATACACAAGATTGTTAGAACAGATTCAAAAGCTTGCAGGAAAGATTCAAAGCAACACATCACACATGATTGCAGATAAAGAGTTTCTCAAGCAAGACGAGGTTGCAGAAACGGTACTCGGCTTGTGTGATGACAAAGTGGCACGGATCATAAACGGAAAGGTGATTCCAGGCGACAGGGTCTTTTATCCCGTAAAGGCGCATGTTGGAAACGCCGCTCCGGGCGTCCACAAGGCAGATTATACAGGAAGGACCGTGGCATTAACCATCGACGCGACAGACGAGTCCGACGCCGCAAGGGCGGTGCACCTAGCGGCACACGTCGAAGAGAATGGAGGCAAGGTGGCATGTTTTATTTCCAAAAATATGCCGCAAAAATTACAGGAGGTCATCGCCAAACGATTCCATTCACACGTAATCGACATAACCGATCCAAGAGAGATTGCAAGGTGGCTAAACACAGCCGGAACCAACCTAGGCAGTATACTAGCTATTGTACACATCACTGGAGGCCTACCAGAGGTTGCAAAACTTACAGAGTTGACAAGGAGGCAGTGGGACGATCTAGTTGCCAAGTTTATCATCACACCTGCCACGGTTTCACAACAGGCGCTAGAATATTTCGTCCCGGGAGGCAGTAGCGATCCCAGAAAGTTCAAGGATGCCGCAGGTTCCATACTAATAATAGGCCCCGATCTACCGATTGGAAGAAAGATTCCGGGTGTCAAAAGAATGCAGGTCGAAGTATTCCGCGGAGCACTAAGGCCGTTTACCACCACAGTCAATCAGGAGTTAAGCGACGTTTTAAAGTCAGGTGCAAGAATATTTACGGTCCTGCCAGGTTCCGTCACGGGCGCAGAGCCAGACAACGACAAGATTGCAAGTGCGCTAGACTTTGCAGTATCGCCGGGGGCGCGCAGTTCATCAGAAGTAATATTCTGCACAGACGAGATTCGATAGGCAGTTTCGATGAAAAGGTTCGATGAGTTCAGGGTCGGCGACGAGTTTCAATCCACGTGTAGTATATCGGAGGCGGAGCTAGAGTCATACTTGAACTTTGCAAGAATCAAGAATGCATTTTTGAATGATGGTTCAAAGAATAGTCGTAAGATTGTATCAGGCAGGGCGGCCATGGCTAGGATGGAAGGCGAGTTTACAAGACTGAGCCAGATTCACGGGAATGAAATCATATTGATTGGAAGTGACGGGGACTCGGAGTGGGGAAACCGCAGTACGCGATTCATCAAGACGCTTTATACTGACGATGTTTTGGACATCAGGTTCACAATATCAGGAAAGGAGGATATCGACGACAATTATGGAAGACTTGTTGTTGATTACAAGGGAGCCGATCAGGATGGAAATGCGGTCATAGTTTCAAGAAAAAACATCTATAGAGTCAAAAAGGTGTCTCGTACCTAAAACGCGGACTCTATAGAGTCCAGAATCATTCTTGCCGCCGCAACAAACAGGGCCGCCGAGACCATGATCTGCAGATAACGCTCTCTGATCCCTACGGAGAGCCGCGCCCCGGCCATACCTCCAATGAACGCACCAGCTGCCAAGTATAGCGACTGCACAAAGTCAGGATGACCCAGTGCAGAATGTGCAACAAGTCCAGAAAATGATGCGAAAATCAGGACGAGTTGCGACGTTGGGGCGGCGCGTCTGATTTTCATTCCCATAGCAACTACCATCAACGGCACGAATACTATGCCGCCGCCGATGCCAAAAAAGCTGGATATCACACCTGCAAAGAAACTGACTCCCACCACCAATGCAAGCATCGCCCGCACCTGTGTTTTCGCCCCGTCCTGCATGTTTTTGCGTGCAAATATGTATACCCCGGATGCCGCTAGGACGATTGCAAAGAGGATTTTGAAGATGTCAGGTGTCACATTCGAGGAGAACAGCGCCCCTAGGACAGTTCCCGGAATGCTCAAGAGGCCCAGCTTTAATCCGGTCGAATAGTCAATGCGCCCTTGTCGTGAATAGGATATTGTTGATGCAATCGCGTTGCTAAATGTTGCAAACAGGCTGTTGCCTGCAACTGCCGTGGGCGGAAATCCTAGAAATGTCAGGACTGGTACCGTGACTATGCCGCCTCCTAGTCCAATCATCGAACCCAGGATACCAGCTACTATACCCAGTGGAAAAAGCCAGAGATCTTCAAGCATGCCAACCAACATGCGTCAGTCTATTTTACATGTTTGATTTATCCGGCAATGAACAGCTTCCAGACATGAGCGCCCTCGATCGCGGTGGCCTCAATTTGCAGGTTCAGGCCGTTTAGCGTCAGCACGGACGACTTGGTGGTTGTCTGGTGCGTGGCCTGCTGGTGAAAGTCTCCAAGTGCGACGACCCATGCATGTACGGAGGACAGTCCACCGGGGGATTCTGCCTCCCAACACTCACAAACGGTATTGTCGATTACCACGTCAAAGATTGCCGCCACCTCATCGACATCATCAAGAGATGCCTCGAGAACTACCATGACTAACCGGGGGTTTTCAGGTGTGCCCACCATATGTACATTGCCTAGGAAATGACCCTGTTCGTTGGACAACTCTGTAGACGTACAGTACTCTATCTGGGATTGCTTGACCGGATCATCAAAGAACGTGCAATATTTTTGAATCGCAGATGCTTTTGAGAGCCGAAGTGGTGAGGATACCATGACGCCATCATCAGCTAGCGCATCCTTTAGCTGATCATTCATGGAATAGGAAAAGTCAAGTATCGGAAAGTCGGGTTTTGATGAGTCAGACAAATATGCAAACGCGCCTGCCAAAATGGCAATACCCGCTACAATTACTAAAAAAATCAATAACCGCGCATTCATAGTGTGCATGCTGACCATATGATTGATAAGGTTTTGCAGGTCCAGTATTCTCAAATTACTAAATGAATGGATGATTGTAAACCCGAGCGCAGAACCAGAAAAAACAAGAGTGTGACTGTATCGTGTGCTGGCGGACTGCAATGTGCAGTACCAGACGCGTAAACGATAGAGCAGCTGTTAACGTGGCTTTGAGATCATTTTGGTACAG
The DNA here is from genome assembly GCA_964507825.1 of uncultured Nitrosopumilaceae archaeon. Classification (GTDB taxonomy): domain Archaea; phylum Thermoproteota; class Nitrososphaeria; order Nitrososphaerales; family Nitrosopumilaceae; genus JAWVZS01. The sequence goes on from CAZDQM010000010.1 coordinate 20,186, forward strand.
GTTCAAGATATAATCAAAAATAGTGCAAAAATCTAGGCATGATGTTAACCGTTGCGAAAATTATTTGAATGTACAAGATTGCGCACAATTTTTTGTTTTGGTGATTTAATCACATAACATGGTGTAGTGATTTTTAGACTTTGTTATTTAGGCAAATTTTCCTGTCGATTACGCATAAGCTCTTATATCTAGTGTTGTACAAGGCACCCAATATGCCACCACACAAGTGGTCAGTAGTAATACCATGCAGAGATACGGCTTGGGACAGATCGTGTGTGGCGCAGTCGTTGCCATCGGTAAAAAAATTGAACAGTGACGAGGTCATAGTGGGCGTGGATCATCCCGCGGATCCGTCATTCTTGAAAATTCTCACCAAACTTGATCCCGACATCCGAATAGTGCAAGTCGAGCGCCACGATACTTGGAATCTGCATCCAGCCCACGTGATCTACAACTGTTTCATGGCCGCATCTCATGATCGCATACTGCAACTTAATGCCGATACAGTAGCCCTGCCTAGTGTCATGGACGGATTACAGATAGTTGGGCCGAGCCACCCGCTAGTGTCGACCTTGGAAAAGTTGACGGTGGACAAACCCGTCAAGTTACTGCGCCAAATAGCCTCAAGAATCTACCACATAAAGCAGAATCCACCCCCTTCTGGAACCTATTGGATATACCGTCCCAAAATAATCACACCCAGTGTAGCCGATAAAATGCGTGCCATCCACAACGGTTTTGATACCGTCTTGGTAGAAGCTGCTGGCGACGACATCATAACCTTAAGATCATACGGTAGCCGGGTTCTAGGAGATACTCAGCACGATATACCATGGCGACAGGCGCAAAACGGCATTTGGTTACGCGGACATTATGGCCGGCGTCCGAGGTATTTAGCCAAAGCAATGCTAGTGTCCGCCATAATGATTCGTCCATGGCTGGCTTGGGGATGGATATGGGCCGATCGTCACCAATCACACATTGCGGTACAAAAAGCCGCCAAGCTGAATTTTAACCAATATGCCATGCTTGGCTCGTCCCTGATTTCAGAAATACGTGACTGGGACGATAAGGACACTGTTGGATTCTCCAGGTCTGAATCCAACGGATCAAACTGATACCAGATTATCACCTGCGCGTGATGCGCCGTCGCAACCCCGGTCTTTGTCGCTACTCGGACAGGTCGTGGATGCGGACGACGCGCTACACAAGAAGCCCCCCCCCCGTCGCGTCCCATTTGGATGATGATATGAAATATGAAAACCTTCTTGCGTCCTGCGTATCCCCACTCGCGTCGTTCTCACCGGGCGCCCCCCGGAACCGGACCGCGCCCGACATATTGTTTGGCGACGCCGCGTACAGCTCGAGGAAGAACATTGCCGCATGCGCGCGGGTTGGGATGGTCCCTGGTATAATGCACACGATCAATGTGACGGCGCGTGG
>CAZDQM010000011.1:0-24722 GCA_964507825.1 uncultured Nitrosopumilaceae archaeon
GCTTACAATACAAGAGTTTGCTCATGCCTTGAAATACTTTGAGATACACGGCTTGCTCGACGGTTAACCTGCACGCTTGTTATTTTCTCTAGTACACCCTGATTCTGAATGATGATCAGGTTGGCATTTGAAAATATTGGTAGGTAACTGTTAACGCGGTTTTGAGATCATTTTTAGGCACAAGTTCAGGATATAATGCAAAAATCTTGGTACGACGTTAACAGTTACAATAACTCTTCGTACTCATTTTCATATATCATCTAGTCTTCAAAAACTGTCATTGCCGGATGTTGACTAGTTCAATCACACGTGCGGCCGATATCATGATGCTGGTTGATAAATATGATGTCCGCTATGGCCACTAACTCTTATGACTCGACCCTCTTTGGCCGCCTGCCTAAGGTATGCATTTGCAGCCGAGATCTTTACCCCTGTCTGCCTTGCCAACTCTTGTACCGTGATGATCTTTGTGCCCTTGATTGCCTTGGAGGCCTGCTCTTCGGTCAGTATCACTGTAATTTCCGCCTTTGCCGCTCCGCCGCCATCCTTGTCCTTCTTTTTTGATCCCTTGGAATCCCTCGACTTGTCTTGTGAGGATAGTGGCTTGTTTTTCGTTCCCATTTGACAGCTTTTAATCCAATCTAGTTATAAATTATAAGAAATTATCGTTCTACCGTGTCATATGTGAAACCGTCAGAATAATCCATAGAGTTTATGCATAATCGTCTAGCTGATGAATTCCCATGGCACAAAATCAACCAGAAAATGTGATTACGCATAAACTCTCATGCGTACAGCCAATCCTGTATATGCTTACCATTGATGATAAAGATACCTCCCGCGACAATCCTAATCTCCATAATTTACATCATGAATTTTTTACTATAATGTCTGGCAGGTCAATTTTTTCTACTCTATTCCAACTATAAATAACATTATCTACAACAAAACTCATGGGAATCGTATCCAAGGGTGCAAAATGTAATGTGGGCGGTTGTGACAATCCCGGAGCGCGCTCACTTAATACGTCCAAGGTGGAAAATGCAGGACTTCAGGTCGACTCTTACGGCAAAAAGACCGTCCTGTGCAAGGAACATTACAAAGAGTACAAAAAAGAGACCAAGGACGATCGCGATCTTGAAAGGGCGCGTTTTGACCGGTTCTGACTCATGCTTTTATGCTCATATCTTTGACTCCCGTGAAATAATCCACACTCAGCTTGTCATAATATGAGCCAAGTCTCTTGTACAACCTTTTTGGCCTCCTCTTCTCTTGGTTGCTTAGCACATAAAGGGCTAGGATGGGAAATGCAATCGTTGCATCCGCGTATACCGTGACATTGTTACTATGCGCATCTTGGATCTTGCCCCAGCTCTTTCCCTCCTGCAATGTAGCGCCGGACAGTCCCCCGGTATCCGGTCTCGCATCGGTAATCTGAATGATGTAATCCTGGCCGCCATCGTTTCTCCGAAGTATTTGATCAAGTAATGGTCCTGTCTGCTGTGCCATGTTTTTTGGAACCCCGCCACCTATCTCTACAATTCCGGACCTTTCTGAGTTGTACAAGATTGCCCCCTGCTCTAGCACCTCCCTGACAAAATCCAAGCTATATACCCTGTCTTCTAGTCTGTGAATAGCTAGGTTGAGCGCAAGCGAAGAATCCTTTAGCGTCGATATGTATACGGGCACGTCATACTCATAGGCGGATGCAACAAAACTCTTCTCAGGATGTTTTGATTCCTCCTTGCTCATCTTGCCCAGAAAGTTGCAAAATTCCGCCGTGGTAAACGGCCTGTCTACAAACTTGTCCCTGTATAGCCTTTGAATTATCTGATCCTCGGCTTCCAATGTCTCATAGAATTTTATGTACACGTCACGGATCCTCACGATCTCATTTTCGTATAACTTCATGTCGTCTACATTAAAGTGACCCTGCCTTACGGGCAGCCCCCAGGCAAAATGATCCTCGTGGTATACGTTTGCACCGGTAGTGATCATCCAATCCACAAAGCCCCGCTCAATCAGCGTCTTGAAAATTCCACCAAATCCTACCGGGGTCATGGCCCCGGATACCGCAAGACAAACGGTCGCACCATCCCTGATCATCTTTGCATAAAGCTTTGCCGCCTCTCCTAGCTGCCTTGCATTGTATCCGGAGGATGCAAACACCTCGATCAGGCCCTCGATCCCCATCTTGGAATCTAGTTCCACATGTGGAATCTTTTTTCCAGAGAATGCATGGCGATCCATCAGCTTTTTTCATATGTGCCGATACATAATAACTATGACGTGCAGCTCAAGATCATCGGAGCAGATGACAGATTGAAGTTTGTAGATATCCCTGATCCCTCTAGGGTTGCACGGGAACCCTCCCGGATATCCCTGATCCTTGAAAACGCCCGTTTTCAGGAGCAGGAATTTGGAATATGCAGGGTTGAACTTCGTTTGTACCTAGAAAAGACTGATGAAAGGCTTGGGGATTACTCGCTAATTACCTCGGTAGTATATACCGACAAGGGTTCGATTGAAATGATTTATGACGAGGGATTCAGGGGGCAAGATTCGCTGGAACGAGCCAGTCGATTTTTAACTGCAAACCTAGGGGTATCTGGCCTCATCCTGAGATCCATCATTGCATTAAGGGAGGAACTCTCTGGTACATAACATTTAATTTCAAAATTTCCAGTGTGAAACCATGCGCATCTTACAGCTGCATTGTGACAGTATGGACTATTCACCGATCAAAAAGGAGATAGAGTCCGCAGAAGAGATTGATGATCTGAGGCCCCGGCACCTAGAGGAGCTAGTCGTAGCATTCGTCGCAGTAGAGAGCGGCGACGATTCTTCCGTGGCACAAAATGCGATACTTGAAATAAAATCATCGATGAAAAAAATCGGCTGTAAAAAGCTACTCTTGTACCCGTACGCACACCTCAGCTCCAATCTTGCGGCCCCCTCCACGGCATTGTCCTTACTCGGACAAATGAGTTCATCTGCATCAGACCTTGAGGTGTATAGCGCCCCGTTTGGATGGACAAAATCATACCAGATACGTGTAAAGGGTCACCCGCTGGCTGAAAGCTCCAAGGTGGTGACTGGGGATGATACCGTGACAACTGAGCCAACATCCGACGCGCTAAGTGGCGAGTCGAAAATCAAGTCATACTGGAACATATTGTCTCCTGATGGGACGATGGTCCCACTTGAAGAGTTTGATTTTGGACGTCATGACAAGCTTGAAATCCTCTCCAAATATGAAGCGGCCAAAAAACGCAGCGTTGATGAACCGCCTGCGCACGTGGCCCTGATGAAAAAGATGGCGATTGCCGATTACGAACCCGCGTCCGATTCGGGCAACATGCGGTTTTATCCCAACGGGCGCCTGATCAAGTCTCTCATTGAGCGGTATGTAACAGATCGTGTAAGAGAATATGGGGGTTATGAGGTGGAGACGCCAATTATGTATGACTCGCATCATCCCAGCATGGAGAGCTACTTTAACAGGTTTCCTGCAAGGCAGTACAATATCGATTCGGAGGGAAAGCAGCTCTTTTTGCGATTTGCCGCATGCTTTGGACAGTTTTTAATGGCAAATGACTTTCAAATGTCATACAAGAACCTGCCCTACCGTCTGTATGAGCTGACCCGGTACAGCTTTAGGCGTGAGCAATCCGGCGAACTTGTGGGTCTGAGGAGGCTTCGCGCCTTTACCATGCCTGACTGCCATGCATTCTGTGCGAACATGGCACAGGTTACAAGCGAGTTGAAAACGAGGTTTGATCTCTCAAAAAACGTGCTCCATGAGCTTGGAATAAAAGATGACGACTATGAGATGGCAATCAGATTCACCGAGGACTTTTACAATGAAAACAAGAGTCTAATCCTGGATCTGGTCCAAAGGCATGGCAAGCCGGTCCTAGTTGAGATGTGGAAGGAAAGATTCTTCTACTTTGTGCTGAAATGGGAGTTTAACTATATGGATGATTCGGGCAAGGCATCTGCATTGTCCACAGATCAGATTGATGTTGAGAACGGGAGCAGGTATGGCATAGGATTCGTGGACGAAAACAACACGCACAAACACCCACTAATCCTGCACAATTCACCAAGCGGTGCAATCGAGCGCATAATCTACGCACTCCTTGAAAACGCCTCTAGCGATGCAAGGAGGGGCAGGAAACCCCAGCTTCCATTATGGCTCGCGCCCACCCAGATCCGAATCATTCCGCTTACAAACGAGTTTGGGGAGTTTTCCAAGAATCTGGCAGACAGGATCTCACTTGAGAATATCCGGGTCGACATCGATGATAGGAACGAGTCCATTGGCAAGAGAATCAGGGAGGCAGAAAAGGAGTGGATAAGATACATTCTTGTCATTGGGAAAAAAGAGACCGCGTCACAGAATCTGAGCATCCGTGACAGGAGCACCGGCGGCGTCCGCGAGCTCTCCTTTGACGGCCTTGTCGGTGAAATTCACGAGCAAACCCGAGGAAAACCATTTTCCGCACTAAACCTTCCATTATACCTTTCAAAGCGGCCGCAAATCATGGTGTGACATATTGAGCTATCTTGACTTGTATTTCAGCAAAAATCCCCTCATCACCGCATCCGGGCAGACTGATCCCGCGGCAACCGTATTTGGGATTCCGTTTGATTCGACTCACTCGTACCGGCCGGGATGTCGGTTCGGACCTGACGCCATCCGTGACGCGTTTAACAACATAGAGATATTTCATCCTGATCTGCAAGTTGATCTGGAAGATTTCTACATTGAGGATCTTGGAAACACCACGCACACCGTGGTGGCCTCTGAAATGATCAAGATGGCGCAAAACATCGCCCGGGAATTGTCCAGACGAGGCCGCCAGCTGTTCATTTTGGGCGGCGAGCATTCCCTGACCTGCGGAACATATGCCGGCTTTCCAAGGGAGACCGGATACATTGTGTTTGACGCACATTATGATCTGCGTGATCAGTACGCGGATGCCCGTCTGAGTCATGCGTCATATTTGCGGCGAATTGTCGAGGATCGCGGAGCCGATCGCATAATACATGTCGGAGCCAGAGCGTTTGTAAAAGAAGAGCTTGCCTTTTTGCGTGAACATGATATACGCACGATAACTGACACGGACATTCGGAACGGAGACGGCCCAAGGATGGTGCGTGATGCCGTTTCCACATTTGATACTATTTATGCCAGCTTTGATCTGGACGTACTTGATCCCGCATTTGCCCCCGGTGTGGGTAATCCGGAGGCCGAAGGCGTCTCTTCGCGAGAGCTGTTTGACATGATTCGTTCCATGAGTGATGCAAAATTGACCGGTGTTGACATCGTGGAGCTTGTCCCGTTGCATGACACGGGCGCGACTGCATCAATTGCAGCCAAAATCATGTCTACAATCATTGCCATGAACGTTGCCAATGGTTAGCTGCACTTGACCATAGTGGCACTTTTTTTCAGCCTTTGGGTTTTATCCTAATTCCGGGGCAAAAAATCATGGCTACTTTTCAAAGACTGGACTCTTGCAGGAACTGCGGCGATGAATTGGAGGTAAAGACGGCGTGTACAGTATGTGAACAACCCGAACATCTTCACTGTACAAACTGCCATCATTATGTGGATGATCCCGTACATACCGAGTGTGTCATATTGAGGACGGCCTGATCCCTGTTTTTATACGTGAAAACCAGCGTTTTTTCATGCTAAATAACATGCGGGAGCGCCTCAGGCCTGCCCTCGAGAGAATGGGACGTGCATTTGCGTCCACGGGACTGTCTCCAAACTTTTGGACCTGCACAGGCTTGGTGCTGGCATTTGCATCTGCCATCGCTTATGGCACCGGTTACGAGCTTGCATTTGTCGCTGGCGGAATACTACTTTTGATCTCCGGCTTCTTTGATGTTGTCGACGGGCAGGTTGCGCGCGTCACCAAAAAAACATCCCAAAGAGGCTCGTTTTTTGATTCCATATCTGACAAGGTTGCCGAGGTTGCAATCTTTTTAGGAATCCTTGTCGGCGGATATGCTGAGCCGTATCTTGTGTTGCTGGCAGTCACACTCTCCTTGCTAGTCAGCTATGCGCGCTCAAAGGCCGAATCCCTGAATGTACGATTACAGGGGGTTGGAATCGGAGAGCGCGCCGAACGCCTGCTGGTAATAGCCATCATCGGTATGATTCCGGGACTGATGGAGATCGCCGTGATAATAGTAATCATAATTGCCGCAGTAACGCTAGTGCAAAGAACGATCCTTGTTGCAAAAAGCTTGGACTAGCAAATCGCATGTGATGCGCGGACTTGGATACAAAATATCGTTTTAACAAGGACTGGAATTACACATGACTGGCAGAGGATGGCACCGCAGATCGGCGGCATAATACCTCGACTCCTCAACAGCCTCAAAACAAACAAAGGCTTATAATACATTTTCAAATCTGTGATAAGGGTTTCATTGGAGTTTAAGGAGGGATTAACTTTTGATGATGTACTTCTCATACCCAAGTATTCGGATATAATCACCCGATCACAGACTAGTCTTAAAACAAAGCTCTCTCTTAACATCACGCTGAACATCCCGTTGATCAGCGCCAACATGGATACTGTCACCGAATCGTCGATGGCCGTTGCCATGGCCCAACAGGGCGGGATGGGCATAATCCACAGGTTCCTGCGGGTTGACGAGCAGGTAAACGAGGTCCTCAAGGTAAAACGATCTGGCAGCGTAATGATTGAAAACCCTTATACAATAAGCCCTAATCAAACGGTTCAAAACGCGCTTGATCATGCCGATCAAAAGGAGGCATCCGGCTTGTTGGTAGTGGACTCTGACTCTAGCTTGGTGGGAATTGTGACTGCAAGGGATCTCCGCTTTGAATCTGACCCGTCAAAACCAATCGCGGACGTGATGACAAGGGACGTCATTACCGCACAATCTAGTATCGGTCCTGATGAGGCAAAAGCAATACTGCACAAGAACAAAATTGAAAAACTTCCACTAGTCGATGAGTCCGGCCGCGTCAGGGGGATGATCACCGGCAAGGACATTGCAGACATTGAAAACTTTCCCGCGGCGTCCAAGGACAGGAAAGGAAGGCCTCTTGTAGGCGCGGCGGTTGGTGTAAAGGGGGACTTTATGGAGAGAACCGAGCACTTGCTTGAGGCCGATGCTGATGCGATTGTAGTCGACATAGCACACGGACACAGTGAAAACGCGCTCAATGCAGTCAAGAATATCAAAAAGGCGTTTCCTGACTGCGAGCTGATAGCAGGTAATGTCGCGACCGGGGACGGAGCCCTAGATCTTATACGGGCCGGCGTTGATGCCGTAAAGGTAGGAGTAGGTTCTGGATCAATCTGTATCACTAGGGTGATCACGGGTTCGGGGGTTCCGCAGCTTACCGCGGTCATGGAATGCGCCAAGGTGGGGCGTGATCATGGCATCCCGATCATCTCTGACGGGGGGACACGGACCTCCGGTGATGCCACAAAGGCACTGGCTGCTGGGGCGTCGACGGTAATGGTGGGAAGTCTTCTTGGCGGAACCGACGAGTCACCCGGGACGGTGCTGACCAAGAATGGGAAGCGATTCAAGGTTTATCGCGGCATGGCGTCGCTTGCCGCATCTATTGGCAGGCGATCAAAGGAGACGGGAAACACCGCACTTGATGACGATCTTAATGACTATGTGGCCGAGGGTGTAGAGGCCATGGTCCCATACAAGGGATCCGTAGTTGACATACTAAAACAGCTAAGTGGAGGCATCCGTTCGGGCCTAAGTTACTGCGGGGCGCATACCATCTCCCAGATGCAGCAAAACGCCGAATTTATCCGAATGTCCGGTGCTGGCTTTGCAGAAAGCCAGCCGCATGACGTATCTCTGATGTGACCGCGAGTGAATCCACTAGTTTTTTAAGCGTTATTGAGGATTATACAGACATGTTCACCAAGAGGACGATAATCGGAATCATTGCAGGCTCCATAATCATAGGAATAGGAACTGCCGCACTTGTCACGTCGTTTGGCATTCAAATCCTGAACATAGAGGAGAGGATCGAGGCTGGCAAGTCCCTTCCGTATACGATTACGGCTCCTACCGGCACGCAGCAATCGATGGTGATATCGGGTGACAAATTTGATCTGCAGCTGACTAGTCCGGGGGATGGATATGCGGTTCCACTCACATCATACAAGGAACAGCACAGGCTTGACTGGACACATGCGGCAGACGGCACTACCACCATCAAAATTCAAAACACTGGTAGCGGCGACCTGATGGTCAGCGCGGTACTAGGCGTCTCGACAGATCCAATCCTGTTTGCATATCACTTTATCGTGATTACTGCCGGTATCATCATAATAGGATTCAGTCTGGGATTCAGCATCAGAAAGCCAAGGGGTTTTTAGCTGATTCTATCTGCCGTGTAGGATCCCAGACTCTTGAAGAATACTGCCTCGTCCATGATTTTCTCAATGGTCCGCGCTACCCTGGGCTCGCCCTCGTTTCCCTCAAAATCAACGTAAAAATTGTATTCACCCACGGTGGTTTTCGTGGGCCTGGACTCTATCTTGGTCAGGTTGATCTGGCCCTCGTGGAATTTTTTCATTATTTTGTATAATGCATCCCTCTCATGTTTTATGGAAAATATTATTGACGTCTTGTTTCCAGCATTTCTTGCATTTTCGTCCGATAAAATCAAAAAACGCGTATAGTTGCTAGCATTATCTGCAATGCCGTCTTTGATCACGGGCATTTTGTGGATCTCTGATGCCTGCCTGCTGGCTATGCACGCTATGTCCTGTCTGTGCAATTCCTTGACTATTTTAACACTGCCTGCCGTATCGTATGTGGGAACGGTTCTCATGCCGTGCTCTTGGATGAATCCTCGACACTGGCCAAGCGCCTGTGGGTGGGAGTAGACTAGGCCGATTTCATCTAGGCTTCCATTGCCTATCAGGCAGTGCTCTATCCTGTAATACTTTTCCCCGACCACCTTTAGCTCGGTAGAGTACAACAGATCGTTGCTTTCACCCACGCTACCCTCTATTGAATTCTCTATCGGCAGGATTGCATAGTCGGTTTTCTTGCCTACAACGCATTCTAGCACATCTGCAAACGTGATACATGGGACCGTTTGAACGTCCCCATCAAAGAATGATGATGCGGCAGCCTCGCTGTATGCACCCCGTTCACCTTGGAACGAAATACTGGTCATTCTATTTCAGTCCAGAAACACTGCCTTGCCAAAATCACTGGAAAGCTTTCTCTCGTCTATCCAGGAGCATTCCTTGCACTTTACTACATCCTTGTAGAGCATTACCTCGCGTCCGCATTTCCTGCATTTTGTGAATATTACCCCTAGACTGGACTCGTTTATCGTGGCGTGCAATGTGCCGTTGTTTAAGCTAAGTATCTTCAATACCATTATGTCGTTTACCAGAGCTATGATCTTTTTTCTTATGTTTCTTATAGAACAGATGCACTCAATTCCGGACTTTGTATGCGTGCCGTTGATATAGTCTACCCTCACTGCAATCATCGAGGACATTACCGCAGCCACTGTTCCTATTACGACATCGCCTGCCACTGGAGCTAGCTGCCTTTGAGTCTTTGACACACTGGCAATTCTCTCCCTTTTGTCCATGTTTATCGTACCAACCACCGCCGAGCGGACCATGTCCCCGTCATCAAAGGTGTTCTCCCCTGACTCAAACTCCTCAATTGAGGCTATTTTTTCACCGGGAAGCGCGGTAGATGACATACTGGAATCTTGACTCTGATAATTATAATTGTTTATGGTGGCAGGACGTGCCTGATGGTTCATTGATTGACTCTGTACGCACTGTTTTCTTGGCGGCAAATCCGGACGACATCGTGAGGAACAGTCAGAATACTTGTATATTCACGATACAACGTGCACAAAGATTCACGATTATCTGCCATCCGGGACGGCACATGCATCCTGAAAATCGATATTAAACACACTGTTCCACCAATCCTCATGAGGGCCCTAGTCTATGATGAATATTGTAAAAACAACGATTTTGCAAGCATTCTGCAAATTAGGGACGTGCCAGAGCCGGTTCCCAAGCCTAACGAGGTCGTCTTTCGTGTAAGGGCAGCGGCTCTAAACTATGATGATATATGGGGAATGCGTGGAAAACCGCTTGCCATACCGTTACCGCATATTTCTGGCACCGATGCGGCAGGCGAAGTAATAGCTACGGGCGAGGATGTAAGGCATGTGAGGGTGGGGGACAGGGTGGTCTCTCATGGAAACATGTCGTGCAGGACGTGCAGGGCATGCACTAGCGGAAGGGAATATGACTGTAAAAAAAGAACAATCTGGGGGTTTCAGACGGGCCCTTTGTGGGGCGGCTACTGCGAAGTGGCTCATCTACCGGAGGTAAACACCGTAAAAATCCCTGAAAACATATCGTATGACGAGGCGGCAGCTGCATCCATGACGCTTTTAACATCTTGGCACATGCTGGTAGGACGGGCAAAAGTTCGACCGGGCCAGGTCGTCTTGATCATGGGTGGTGGTTCTGGGGTGGGCAATTTTGGAATTCAAATTGCAAAGCTGTACGGATGTACGGTAATTGCGACTGCAAGCCCGGACAAGCTTGATCAGCTGCTAGAGTTGGGGGCAGATTATGCAGTTGACCACCGAAGGAATGACTGGCACAGGGAGGTACGATCAATCTCCAAGACACTTGCGAGGCCCGGCGATGCACCCGGCATCGACGTAATTTTCGAGCACATTGGCGGTTCCCATTGGAACAAGGAACTCACACTACTCAAGTATGGGGCAACACTAGTCACTACCGGTGCCACGACAGGATATGACGCGCCTACCGACCTAAGACACATCTTCTTCAAGGGAATCAATATACTGGGCTCCACCCAGGGGACTAGGGCAGAGCTTGAGCAGGGACTGTACTGGATGTCGCGGGGGAAAATCAGGGCCATCATCGACTCTGTTTATCCGCTTGAAAAGGCTGCAGAGGCACACCAAAAGATGCTGACTGGAAAGGGACTGTTTGGAAAAATCATAATGCGGCCATGAATCCTGACACAAAGATCAATCCATTGTTGGATCATGCCAACGGCTTGTTCCTTGAGAAGAGGTTCAGGGAGGCGATATCTGCCTATGAGCGCATACTTGAGGAATATCCTGATCATGCCGGAGCCCTTAACAACAAGGGATATGCCTTAGGCAAGCTGGGGGATCACGCGGGAGCAATATCGTGTTATGATGCTGTATTAGAGTCTGATCCGAACGACTTTTCCGTGATGATAAACAAGATTTCATCCCTTAGAAAGCTCCAAAGATTCAATGATGCGCTGAAATACTGTGATATTATACTAGAAAGGAATCCGGGCTACAATGTCGTGCTGTATCACAAGGAAAGATTACTGTTTTCCATGGGGCGGTATTCGGACTCGCTGGACTATTGTGATATCATTCTTGCAGATTATCCTGACAATGGGGATGTTCTTTTTGACCGGTCATGCTGTCTTGCAAAACTGGAAAAATTCAGCGAGGCTCTAGACGCGCTTGAAAAAACAATCGCCTTTGGGAAAAGGTTTCAGAACAGGGCCAAAACTGAAAAGTCATTTGAACCAGTATATGCAGATGAGAGGTTTTTCAGGCTCGTAAATGACGGCTAGAGCCAGTGCGGCATCTGCATATATCCGTCGATCGGCTCTTTTCGCAGAACCTTGAGTAGAGCATTTGCCTGCGGCGTGGACAATAACGGCTTGTCAAACCGGTTGTCCGTAGAGATTCTCGGACACGCAACTTGGATAAATGCGTCTATTCCTCTCAGGTTTTGCAGCCTGTCGTTTGTAATATCTGTCAGTGCAAACAGATGGACCGTCTTTCCTTCCACCTCGAGCTCCCTCTTGAATTTTAATCCGGCCGTTTTTGACATTTGTCCCTCCTTGAGTCCTATGATAATGCCAAATGTTTGCGCTTCTGCTGCCTTGTAAATTGCAAGCGTGGCCTTTTTTTGTATACTTTGTGCAAATTCCGTTATCTCCCTTACCTCGTTGAAATACGGATCTAGTACATAGGTGGGCCTGTTCGTAGACAGGGCAATTCCGGCCGCATGGAAGTTACTCTGTCCCAAAAACACGTTTGCGTCTGCCGCATCCACACCCGTTGCGGGATAAAACTCACATCCAAACACCTGTCCATCGTTTAATTGCCCCTTTCCGGCGCCTATTGCTACGGAAACCCCGTTTTCCTCAAGGATTCCGGCGACCTTGTCTACCTCGTGGAGGTGTTGACTGTCGGTCAGCAGCGCCACGGACTTGCCGCTTAGCTGCAACGCACATTTTCTGGCAACGTCATCAAATATAATGTCGTCAAAGGCATTGATCAAATATACGCCTTTTTCGTACATCTCTTTGTTGATGGTATGTCCTATGTTGAACAGAATCTCCGCTGAAAGCACCCTGGCGCCGTTTGTATTTAGATCGCATGTCCCCCAGGTTGTATCTGCCAAAACATATGCTGGAATCCCAAACCGCTTCATGATGTTTTGCGCCGCCTCTTGAACCTGTGGAATGATTCCGTCCGGTCCGTTTAGCGCCACTGATGCCGGTTTTTCATCTGCTATAATCTCGAAGATTCGCTCCTTGTCTATTACTATCAATTTTAGATTAGACCCCTTTCAGTTTTAATTTAAACTAACCTAGAAAACCACAAATGTGCCACGATATCATCTTGTATATTGAATGAGGATTATATTTTACACATTGGATTTGACGACACCGATTCGGCCAGTGGGATGTGTACGACATACCTCGCATACAAAATTGCAGATGCAGTCAAAAAGGACGTGAAATTCCTCGACTATCCAAGACTTGTCCGCCTTAATCCTAATATCCCGTGGAAGACACGCGGCAACGGCGCGGTATCAATGACAATTGGGACAAAAAACCCGCAACCGATCAAAGACAGGATAATCAGGATGGTGGAGCAGTATTCGGACGTCCGGAACGGGGCAAACCCCGGACTAGTATTTTACGAGGGATATAACGTACCGCGTGATCTTGCGGTTTTTAGCGAATCTGCACTATGGCAGCTGATCGGCCGCGCAACGGCAAAAAAATTTGCGGCTAGGCACGGATTGGATACCTTTCATCTGGGCAACGGACAGGGGCTCGTTGGTGCGATAAGCGCAATAGGGTACAGGTTCGTCGATTCGACGGTGGAGCTTTTAAGCTATAGGAGAAAATCCATGTTTGGAAAAAAACGTGTAATCTCCCTGCCAAGCGTACAAAAAATGCAAGTTAACCACCCACAAACCTTTAACAGCTATGATACCAAAAGACGCCGCATTCTCATAGCGCCGCATGGACCCGACCCTGTATTCTACGGACTGCGCGGGGAGAGTCCCACATCAGTCCTGCGCGCGTCCAAGGAGATTGTATTTGATGAGAGACTTGCAGGGCACATGATCTTCCGCTCAAACCAGGGGACTGGTGATCACCTCAAGAATGGAATCGACATACGCATGATGCGGCCGTATGACTCCGGGGTTGTGGAAGGAATGGTTTCAAAACCACCAACCATGCATGCAGGCGGACACGTTACATTATCATTACGTTCAGGTGGTACGGACGTAAGCTGTATGGTATATAGGCCTACAGGGCTTTCCATGGTCGCCATGGAGCTGATCCCGGGAGATAAAGTGCGCATAGGGGGCGGCGTCAGAAAATCCACCAGCCGGCATCCGCGGACGATCAACGTGGAGCTGATTGTGGTACTGCAAACATCCATACAGAATACTGTTTCAAACCCATCATGTAAAAAATGCGGCAAAAACATGAAATCCAAGGGCAAGAGTCAGGGGTTCTTCTGCATCCGATGCAACACGCGTGCGGACAAAAAAATCATAAAAAAGATCCGGAGAAGCCTTAGGGTGGGGCAGTACATACCTGCTGTCTCGGCCCATCGGCATCTGACGCGGCCCCTGCAAAGACAAGGAAAGACGAACAAGGTCGTCTTTGACGGCTCGATTCCCTGGTTTGCAGAATATTGAGGATAGCGGGGAGTAGATTTGAACTACTGATTTGCGGGTTATGAGCCCGCCGGGATGACTTAGCCCAAGAAGAGTCTGACTTCCCCACCCCGCTATATCGTAAATCGGTCCGGCGGTATATACGCTTTATCAAACACCGGATTTTGCGCGTAAATTGGAGAATAACCTTGGGTCCTTGTACGATAAATGTGGCATAACTTTGGATGCATGCGTGATGACCGGACACCGAGCTGGATTCACACGGGTATGATGCATGCGGATTTTGAAGGCCATTGCTTCTATGGCAGGATTACTCCTTGAAAGTAATTAATATGATCCGGCAGAGTCGATCCCATGGACAAAAGACTTCGCATTGCGGGAATTGCAGCGGCGGTGGCCGCGGCAATTATAATAATGAACTCACCCGGAGCGCCGCCGCCGCTTCCTGATCCGAGCACGACTAATCAGGGCAATGAGTCCGTTGAGGTTATAGCCACGCATCTAGACAGCCCGCGGGCCCTAGCATTTGGGGACGATAGGATGTTTCTTACGGAGAAATCCGGGCGGATCAGGGTTTTGGAGGATGGCGTCTTGCTTGACAGGCCGCTTGCAACATTTCGTGTACCTGATGTTTTTGACGGCGGCCTGTTGGGAATACAGGTGCATCCTGATTTTACAAACAACCATTACCTGTATGTATATCATACATATGTGGAGGACGGCTCATTTTGGAACAAGGTGACACGGATCACAGAGTCTGACAACCGTCTGGTGGAAGCCGATGCCATTATTGACAAGATTCCTGGCTCACAATTCAGCAACGGCGGAGTAATCAAGTTTGGCCCTGACGGGAAGCTTTACGTTGCAACCGGTTCCGTATCAGACTCGTCACACATGCCCCAAGACGTGGGTTCCCTAGCAGGTAAGATCCTAAGGCTTAACGATGATGGGACGATTCCAAAGACCAATCCGATCCACAACTCTGCCGTTTATGCCATGGGATTTAGAAACCCGCAAGGAATGGCATGGGATGCAGCTGGCAACTTTTACATGACCGACATGGGGCCGACTAAGAGCGATGAAATCAACCTAGTGCTTCCGGGAAGAAATTACGGCTGGCCGGAGCAAGAATGTGCCGGCGGAGGCTATGAGGACTCGATCATTTGTTACGATCCTGCCATCGAGCCGGGTGGAATACTTGTCTACGACGGGGATCTGCTTGACATGCAGGGGAAGCTGGTCATGACGGCGCTTCGCGCATCAAACCTGTATGCAGTAGACCTTGAGAATCCCGGCATTCAAACCCAGGATATAATTCTAAGCGGGACAGGACGCATTCGTGATGTCATCCAGGCGCCTGATGGCAGCCTTTACATCCTGACCTCTAATACCGATGGAAAAGGTTTTCCGACCGATGATGATGATAGGTTGTTGCGGATAGTCAAGTAAATGCCTGATTCGCCCGTTCCAAGGCTCTAGGAATTTCTTCAGACAAAATCAATGACGTTATTATATAGACGGATTGAAAGCATATATCATGTCTGAGGTAAGGCTTGCAATTCCAAAGGGGAGTCTGGAGGATGCCACGTTCCGGCTGATGGAGAGGGCGTGGACGAAGGTAAATCGCAAAAGCAGGACATACCGTGTGTATCTAGATGATCCACAAATAACGGTAAAGATGCTAAGACCGCAAGAGATCCCAATCCTTGTCAGCGAGGGGTTGTATGATGTGGGAATCACAGGCAAGGACTGGGTGGGGGAGACAAAGTCCGACGTAGAGCCGATCCTAGATCTGGAATATGGAAGGATCAGGCTGGTGGTCGCACTACCTGATTCCTATGGGTACAAGAGCCTAGATGCAATGATTGCAGATTATGCTAGGAAGAAAAAAACACTGCGGATATCTTCTGAATATCTCACGACCGCATCCGGATTCATCAAGGGATGCGCATCCTACAAAAAGTACTTTGGAGGTAAGGATCCGCAGATTGTAACACCGTGGCTTCGGACCGGCTCCAACAAATCGGTTCAAATACACCTGTCGTTTGGGGCAACCGAGGCCAAGCCGCCCGAAGATGTGGATGCAATACTTGATGTGACCGAGACCGGGACTACCCTGAAGCAAAACAAGCTCAGGATTGTAGACGACGTCCTTACGTCTACTGCTCACCTGATTGCAAATAAAAAATCACTGCAGGACAAGGCAAGGCGGGAAAAGATCTTTGACATTGTTACACTGATGCGGGGGGCGGTGCATGGAAAAAAATACCTGCACATATACCTGAACGTGGAGAAGAAGAACCTGACAAGGCTACTCAGGCAGATATCGTCGCTAAAGAAACCAACCATAAGCCCGCTAAGCGAAGATGGTTGGTACGGAGTAAACACCATAATAAAAAAGTCGGAATTCCATAAGATGATTCCCAAACTAAGAAAGATTGCGCAGGGGCTGGTGGTGCATGAGCCGAGGCAGATCCTAGAACTAGAGGAGATCAAACGTGATGAAGAAAATTGATGAGAATCATTTCGGTCAATAGCACTGGGCGGTTTTTACGGAAATTAGGAGCACGAAATCCCTTAAAAAACCGGCAGGCCGTGGAGACCATCATACGGGATGTGAGGGGCGGCGGGGATGCCGCACTTAGAAAATACGAGAAAAAGTTCGGCGCAGGCGCAATACCCTCATTACGGGTTTCAAAACGTGAAATCGACGACGCATACTCTAGTGTGCCTGCAGAAGGTGTAGCGGCGATCAAGCTTGCAAAATCAAGGCTGTCAAAAGCGGAATCTGCAGTAATGCGCCGCCTCCGGGACATTACTATACGGTACGGAGGGACGCGACTCTCCAAATCCTTCATTCCAATAAATAGCGTCGGATGCTACGTGCCGGGGGGCGCGGCAAGATATCCGAGCTCCGCCGTGATGTCGGTAACTCCGGCTAGCATTGCAGGCGTGAGGCGCATAGTCGTGGCGTCCCCGCCGGATTCCTCGGGAAGAATGGATCCGCTTACCATAGTGGCGGCAGACATCTGCGGCGCAACCGAGATTTACAAGACGGGCGGCGCACAATCTATTGCAGCTCTGGCATACGGGACGCGTACCATCAAAAAAGTGGACAAGATTGTAGGGCCCGGCGGCGCGTTTGTAACACTGGCAAAATACTTGGTAAGCAGTACCGTATCCATAGACATGATGGCAGGACCCACCGAGCTTGGAATAGTAATTGACTCGGCTGCGGACGCGGATCTTGCGGCGCTGGACCTGATCTCTCAGGCAGAACACTCATCGGATACCTTTTGTTATGCACTGACTACATCTGGCGCAATTGCAAGGAAGATCCAATCCGCCGTAGACTCTGGACTGAAAAACATACGGCGTTCAAGCATTGCTAGATCCAGTCTGGAATCAAATGGATTCATTGCCGTCTGTCGGGCGGCTGACATTATAGATATTGCAAACGAGCTTGCCCCAGAACACCTAGAAATTATCAGCAAGAACCCCAAAAAATGGGACCGGATCAGGAATCCGGGCCTGATTTTGACGGGGAAAAACAGTCCATCATCTGCTAGTGACTATTTACTGGGCTCAAACCACATACTGCCTACTGGCGGATTTGGCAGATCCCGCGGCTCGCTGTCGGTCTTGGATTTTGTCAAGCTGCTCACGAGGGTGGATGTGGATCAAAATGACCTGCGGAAAATATCAAAATCAATCAAGACGCTTGCTTTTGCAGAGGGGTTGCCAAACCATTATGAGGCCGTAAGGGGTCGGTTCTAATGAGTCCGTGGTATGAAAAAAAACTGGACAAGCTTGAGGCGCTAGACGGATATCAAAAACCTGAAAGATATGACGATATCCTAAAACTTGACTCTAACGAGAATTTTGTACTAGGTAAAAAATTCCAGCAGGATGTGATATCTCATGCCCGCGCCGGCTCTGATGTCCGGAAATACCCGCTAGGTGGTGCAGAGCGTCTCATATCAAGACTGGCAGGACACATGAAGGTTCCTGAAAACATGATCGGGATTGGAAACGGCTCCGACCAGATCCTCGACCTGTTCTTGGCAAACATGGCATCAAAAAAGACCCGGATTCTGACGTCGGATCCGACGTTTGGATTCTTTGAGGAGAGGTGCAGGCTATATGGCATTCCATGCACGAAAATTCCGTTTTCGGACCGCATGAGTCTTGACATTGAAAAATTCAGTGCCAATCTTTCCAAATGCCAGATTTTATACCTTGATTCACCGAATAATCCTACCGGATTCCAGTTCTCAATCCGCCAGCTGGGGCGCCTGATTGCAGAGTTTGACGGGCTTGCAATCATTGACGAGGCATACGGGGAGTTTGGCGGCCCGTCTGCCGTTTCACTGGCAAAAAAACATGATAATTTAATCGTGGTACGGACATTTTCAAAGGCATACGGCCTTGCAGGCTTGCGCCTTGGATACTTTGTTGCAGGCCGGAGGATTGCCGAAATATTCAACCGCGTAATTCAGTATCCGTATCCGATCAACACGCTTGCAATCGAGGCAGGAATCGCATCGCTTGAAAAGGCGGATCAGATGCGGGAGGCAGTACGAATAATCAGAGCCGAGCGCGCTAGGATCATCGAAAGTCTGCGCAAATATGACACTTTTATTGTCTTTGACTCTGCGGCCAACTTTGTACTGTTTGATGCAAAGGGGGCTTACAAGCGCGTCTTTACCGCGCTACTTGAGCAGGGAATTTCCATACGCAAGCTAGGCAGGATAGGCTCTCATGCCGGCTGCCTGCGCGTCACGGTTGGCACAAGGGAGATGAACTCCAAGTTTCTCCTGGCAATACGTGATCTACTGGGGTGACACATTGAGCGGCAGGCCGGACTCTATAATCTTTGACTGCGACGGGGTTCTAGTGGACGTAACAGAGTCATATGACAGGACGATTGCCAAGACATGCAGGTACGTTCTTGGGGAGATTGCGGGGATTGACTCGATTGACATTGATCACAAAATAATCGACGGATTCAAGGCATCTGGAGGATTCAACGACGAGGTTGACCTGACATATGCCGCAATCCTGTCCCTTTATGCGGCCGAGAGGCTTGGCAGGGAGCCGTTGGAATTTGTCCGTGATGTAATATCGCATGCAGACGGGACTGGAATACGCTCCGTCAGAAATTACATAGAATCTGCCTGCGACATATCTAATGTACTCTCGAGGCTAGGATCACTAGATGATCGACATGATAATTACGTCTATTCTATATTTGACCAGATCTTCTTTGGACCGCATCTTTACAAAAAACTGTTTGGCAGGATCTCGAGGTTTTCTGAACCGGCAATGATATCCCGGGACAGGATTATACTGTCAGAGTCACTGTTACGGACGCTACAGGACTGGTTTGGAGGGCAGATGGCAATAGTTACGGGCAGGGGAATCGAATCAATCCGATATTCGCTTGGAGGGCTGCTTGGTTACTTTGACGTAAAGAGTTCGGCATTTTTGGAAGACGAGCCAAGAAGCTTGGCAAAACCAAATCCGGCCACCCTGATCCGAGCCGTGCAATCCATGGGTTCAAAAAACTGCCTGTATGTTGGTGAT
Source organism: uncultured Nitrosopumilaceae archaeon (assembly GCA_964507825.1). Classification (GTDB taxonomy): domain Archaea; phylum Thermoproteota; class Nitrososphaeria; order Nitrososphaerales; family Nitrosopumilaceae; genus JAWVZS01. The sequence continues at coordinate 19,617 of CAZDQM010000011.1, forward strand.
TCGATGGAAGACTTTATGATGGCAAGGGACGCGACTAGGGCGGGAAATCCGACTACCTTTTGTGGTATAGTGGGGACAAGCACGAGTCCCGAGGACCGGCGTAAGATGTTCCGTGATTCGGGTGCGGATCTTATCTTGGAGTCAATTAACGACATTCCGAAGGCATTAAATTTGGACTGGTAAGACATTAGTATTCCAAGGTGATATGATGAAAAAACGCTCGGGTAAAATCAAACGTGAAACAAAGGAGACGGACATCCTAGTCACTGTTACCATTGACGGGTCTGGAAAGATTACCGTGTCGACTGGCGCAAACTTTATTGATCACTTGGTGACATCGTTTGGCAAGCACGCCATGCTTGATCTGACGGTACGGGCCAAATCAAAGGACGGTATAATGCACCACCTTATTGAGGACACTGCAATTGCGATTGGAAGCGCGATAGACAAGGCTCTAGGAGACAGGGCGGGAATTGTACGGTTCAGCCACGCATCTGTTCCAATGGATGAGTCACTAGCTGAGGCGTCAGTGGACATGGTAAAGCGCCCGTTTTACAAGCTTGGCCTGTCTATTCGGGAGGCAAGGATTGAGGACGTATCCCGGGAGGATCTTGACCATTTTTTCCAGTCCCTATTGCAGAATCTGAACGGCTGCATTCATCTTGAGGTAAAGTACGGCGACAATGACCATCACAAGGTAGAGGCCGCAATAAAGTCGCTGGCCGTGGCATTTCGGACTGCGTGTTCTAGGGATGCTAGGCAGAAGGGGATTCCCAGTACAAAGGGCGCAATGTAATGAGCAGGATTGCAATATTTGATTATGGGGCTGGCAACATATTCAGTCTCAAGAACGCGCTGGAAAAACAGGATGCGACAGTAGAGGTGCAGTCTAGCGTTGGCGGACTGGCCGGATACGACGGCATATTTCTGCCGGGGGTTGGAAACTTTGATCCTGCCATACGGAGCATGAACCGGGACTCGGCTGACTTTAGGCAGACCGTGGGCGACACGCCGGTATTTGGCATATGCCTTGGCATGGAGATGTTTTTTGAGAAAAGCCAGGAGGGGAAGGAAAAAGGCCTTGGAATAATGGACGGCAACGTTGTCGTCCTGCCTGACACGCTAAAAGTTCCACACATGGGATGGAACGCGCTTGAGATAAGGCGGGAAAGCAGAATCCTTGACGGCATAGATGACGGTTCGTGGGTTTATTTCGTGCATTCGTACAGGGCGGATCCGGTTGCACCAGATGTCATCATCGCCGAATCGGATTATGGTACACGGATTCCGGCTATGGTCCAAATGGACAACTATATTGGAACCCAATTTCATCCCGAAAAATCAGGCAGTGTGGGCGCCCTCATGATCAAGAACTTTCTGCGAGAGTGCTCTAGATGAGGATAATTCCAGCCATCGATCTAATGGAAGGGCAGATAGTCCGGCTGTACAGGGGAGATCCCGGACAAAAAACAGTATATCCTGGTGATCCTGTATCCGTTGCAAAAAAATGGCAGGATGCGGGTGCCGACATGCTACACGTTGTGGATCTCGATGCCACCCTTGGCACCGGTAGCAATCTGAACCTGATTGAAAAAATCACGGGAGCAGTCTCCATTCCGGTACAAGCTGCAGGTGGGCTGCGTGATTTGGAGGTAATTGACAGGGCGGCCTCCTTTGCCGCACGGATCGTGATTGGAACCCTGGCATTCGGAGACAGGAGGATGCTCGAAGAGCTGGCAAAAAAATACGGCCCGTCTAGGATTGTGATCTCCGTCGATCATGCAGATGGATTCATTGTCACGCACGGATGGCAGCAGGCCACAAAAACCCCGTTGCTTGATTCCATGAATGATTTTGCAGGCATGGGCTTTACCGAGTTCCTGCTTACAAATGTGCGCAGGGATGGGACGATGGAGGGGCCTGACCTGGAATTCCTAGAAAAGGCATGCCTTGTGCCACGCGCAAATGTAATTGCAAGCGGGGGAATATCAAATGTTGGTGACGTGTGTAGCGTGAAATCCAGGAACGCATACGCGGTAATTCTGGGCAGGGCGCTGTATGAAAACAAGATATCGATCGAGGAGGCAAAAGAGGCTTGTTGACCAAGCGGATCATCCCGTGCCTAGATGTAGATGACGGAAGGGTGGTAAAGGGACTACACTTTGAATCAATCCGGGATGCTGGCGATCCCGTGGAGCTTGCGGCCAAGTACAGCAGGGACGGCGCCGATGAGCTTGTATTCCTAGATATTACCGCATCTGCAGAGAAACGCAAGACGATCAGGGAGCTAGTCTCTAGCGTGGCCCGGGTAATTGACATCCCGTTTACCGTGGGAGGAGGGGTTGCCAGCATGGCTGATGCAAGGAACATCCTGCTCAGTGGGGCCGACAAGGTGGGAATAAACACGGGTGCCGTAAAAAACCCTGATCTGCTTGCCGAGCTTATGGCAGTGTTTGGAAAGCAGTGTATTGTGGTGGCAATTGATGCGAAGCGAAACTATTCGGAGGATCATGCCAAGATGATGTTTGAGGAAGACGGCAGGCGGTTCTGGTTTGAGGTCTTTACGTATGGGGGCAGGCAGCCAACCGGACTTGATGCGATAGCATGGGCCCAAAAGGCGGCGGAGCTTGGGGCCGGAGAGATTCTACTTACCAGTATAGATCGTGACGGGACCGGGGACGGTTATGATACTTTACTTACCCGGCAAACGGTGGATGCCGTATCTGTACCGGTGGTTGCATCCGGGGGGTGCGGAAGTCCGGATGACATGTACGAGGTCTTTGTAAGGTCTGATGCCGACGCGGCACTTGCCGCCTCGATCTTTCATTACGAGGATCAACCCGTCCGACGTGTCAAGGAAATACTGAGGGACAAAAACATTTCCGTAAGGTTATAAGGAAATTCTGCCGGTGTATGTCGTGGATATAACGGTTGATGACATAGATTTTGCCAAGGGAGGCGGGCTCGTTCCGGTTCTAGTCCAGGATGCGCACACCAAGGAGATTTTGACGCTAGCCTATGCCAGCAAGGAGTCACTGGAGCTGGCCAAAAAAACCGGCAATTCATGGTTCTTTAGCCGCTCAAGAAACAAGCTTTGGATGAAGGGGGAGGAATCCGGTAACACGCAGAAGATACGGGACATTTTAGTGGACTGTGATTCTGATGCAATCATATATGTGGTAGAGCCATCGGGTCCTGCCTGCCATACTGGAAAAAACACCTGCTTTCATCACAGGCTTTCCTAATTGGACTTTGTGTTACTGGGCCGGACCTCGCATGGAATGAAAACGCTTTTTCATCTTGTTCTAGATAGTTCGGAATGAATTTGAGTATGATGTACCGGTTGGGCAGGATGGGGTCCACGTATAGCGCATGGCCGCCTGGATAACGCGGGAGACAAATCTCAAGGAGTATAGATAATCAGAGCGTACCGCAGACTCTGGACTAGATGAATTTGACTGGCTGTGGGAGACCGATATTGCATGCGTCTGGCGCAAAGTAGTGGGGTGGATATTATTGCTTTAACGTGACAGATTATACAAGATAGATTGTGTACAAGTATAGTGGATGGTATTATCTCGTATAATGGCGCGATACCGCATGGATTGCGGCGCATGCTAGATATATGATATTTTTAACAGACGGCCTTGAACCTGTCCTCTTCTCCTGGAACATACATCGAATCGGAGACTGTGAACTTTATGTTTGGATAATTCGTCCCCCTGAATGTCAACACCCATTCACCTGCTATGTCATCTATGGAACAGATTCCTTCCGCCTTGTTTACGTCAGGTGTAAAGTACGTGTTGGCAGACGGTTTTTGCCCGTCAAATAGAAACGCTACATACACGGAATAATGCGTATCGTTTAGGGGCCTGAGGAATACGGCCTGTCCCCTTTCATGCGGTTCTATATTATTTATCCTGAAAAATATCTTCTCCCCTAGCGCATACTCGCTCCTGTCAATTTGAAACGGTCCGGATGTGAGCCATTCCCTTGGCCTGCTTGCATCGTAACCGGTCTTTGGTTCCGTATGCTGTTTTGTGGTATTGGACGTCTCATTCATACTTGGTCCAATGTCTGGATTCTGGTTCTTTGGATCCGTTGTCTGCTCTCCGTCAGATATAATCGCGACGATCCCGATGACGACAACTAGTGTGATTATTCCGCCGATGATAGCAAAATTCCTACTATTCACCTTCCAACCGCGGTTTTTTTCATCTAAAAGTCTTTGGCAAAATGATACTGTGTTTCCTAATTCGCCATCTATGTGCTACCAAGTACCCATCAGACGGCGACATGGATGTCATGTCGTCATGATGTCACGTCTTCCGCGCGATCGAATTGTCCCTCCACTTGTTGTATAGAATCATCTTGAGTTTTACCTCCTGCTCGATGTTTTTCCACTTGAGGGCCATTAGGTGCTCTCCAAACAGGCGCTTGAACGCCGAAAATACACTCTCCACAAGCTAGCGTGTGCTGTAGCCTATACGGGCATTCCAATACACCTGATTCTCCCTCTTCTCCTCCCTGCTCATAAGATTTAGGTGCGTCGCCTCGGGGCTTCCGCCCATCTGGTTCATTACGGATACACCCCACGCGTCCCCGGACCCCTTGCCACGCGCCGTCACATTGATCGTGTGCATTATACCAGGGACCATCCCAACCCGCGCGCATGCGGCAATGTTCTTCCTCGAGCTGTACGCGCGTCGCCAAACAATATGTCGGGCGCGGTCCGGTTCCGGGGGGCGCCCACTGAGAACGACGCGAGTGGGGATACGCAGGACGCAAGAAGGTTTTCATATTTCATATCATCATCCAAATGGGACGCGATGGGGGGGCTCATTGTGTAGCGCGTCGTCCGCATCCACGACCTGTCCGAGTAGCGACTCGAACATAGTCGAGTCCCCTACGTGGTCGTTTGTGACCTCCAGCGCTAGTATCTTCAGGGTCTCCGTGTCGACTAACGTGCATCTTTACAAAGCCTCGTTTCTTCTTCCACTTGGCCCTAATCCACTCTCCCCTGTTGTGTTGCTAGAGTCCGCTTGCGTCGAGCGCTAGCACACGCGACCTCTCTCTGTCTAACACCGTCACCAACCCATTCGG
>CAZDQM010000012.1:0-13025 GCA_964507825.1 uncultured Nitrosopumilaceae archaeon
GCCGCCGGCTCGGATAGCGGCGGCGACATGCATTCTGAAGGAATACTAGAGGAGATGGCATGTCCCTTGGGCGGATTTGCACTATCTCGATATGGTCAGGCGTCAGGTCACCAACTTGAGAGAATTTCAGGTCACAATACAACCCGCCCCCTGACTGTCAAAAATTAAATACCCTTACCCTAGATTCAAGAGCAATGGGGGCACACAACAACGTTCACATTCCAAAGGAATCTTGGCCGCGATGGACATGGTACGCAATCGAGTTTGGAATCGTTCTGGCCGTCTCCATGCTGGTTTCAAGGGAGATTGTAAACCTTTTCGAGGGCCTTGCTCCAGACATGCAAAACTGGGTCTTCTTTGGGGCCGTGGGGGGCATCTTTATCGGATGGTACCTGCTCTTGCGCGCGCTTGTCTTTAAAAAGCCGATTCTTGGAAACCGGTACGCAAGCTAGCCTAGATATACCGTCTCGTCTCTGATACCTGACTCTTCAAATGCGGCCCTTCTATTATTGCATGACTCGCATCTCCCACAGTGGATATCCCCGTCTGCATAACAGCTCCACGCCTTGAATATTTGATCGCCTAGATTCCGGTATCCGAGGCTGATCAAATCACCCTTTGAACAGCCTTCTATATACGGGGACAGGATGGTAACCGTGCGGCGTATCCCCATCCTGATCCCGTCAACCTCCCCCTCGTTTAGCGCATCTTCCATCCTTTTTGCAAACTTTGGTCTACAATCCGGATAATGTGAATCGCCCATGTGCGCTCCATAGGCCACCACCGATGCACCAAGCGTATGCGCCCAAGCAGTCGCAATCGTGAGAAAGACTGCATTTCTTACCGGAACCACTATCGAGTACTCGAATTTTTCAGGAATACCCTTACCGGAATCCGTCAGAACGTTGGTGTCCCCATAAATCTCACCCATGAATCCAATATCTATAACCCTGTGGCGCTTTAACCCGATTATACCTGCAAGCCTTTTTGCAGCCCTGATCTCTCCGCCGGCCTTTTGTCCATAAGAGAACGTGATTCCATACAGATCATATTTTTTACTTAATTCCGATGCATAGCAAACGGAATCCATTCCGCCGCTGAATATGATTACCGCCTTTTCTGTCATCTATTATATTATCCTCGTTTAATCACTACTGCCCCGGTACTAGGCCTGCAGACTATGGTCCGCGATTCGGTCCCGGCGGAACTAAACCCGCGCCTCATGGCCTGCGCTATTATACCTGCATCAGATCCGGGGCCACAAAATGCAATGACAGATGGCCCGGCACCACTGATGGTCACCCCTAGGGCGCCTGCCCTTGTCGCATTCCTCTTTACCTGGTCAAAGCCTGGAATCATGTGCCTTCTCGCGGGCTCTACAATCACGTCCCTGACCGAGTTTCCTATAATTACGATATCTTTTTTGAAGAATCCCGCAACCATGGAGCTCGCATTTGAAAGATTGGCAATTGATTCTACTAGGCCGACTCGTGACGGGATTACGCTTCTAGATATCATGGTCTTTTTCTTGGGTGTTTTCAGCTCTGGTATTGCAACGCACATGACCAGATCTCTTGGCGGCCTAACGCCGATTACATTCAAGGGATTCGTCCTCACGATTACGAAACCGCCTAGGACCGCGGCTGCAACATTGTCATAATGGACCGAGCCTGCCGATGCCTTCTCACCGACCCCTGCATACTCGACTAGCCTGTTGCCGTCCATTCCTAATCCGAACAGCTCGTTCATTGCCACGGCCGCCGCGGCAGCCGATGCCGCACTGCTACCCATGCCAAACCCCGCAGGCACGCCCTTGCTGATTTGAATCTCCAAACCTCCCGTAATCCCAAACTTTCTTGCAATGTTCCGGACCACCAGCCCGGCGGTATTCTTGGAGACTGCAAGGGGAACGTCGTCTTTTGATGTAATGCCGATGCCCTTTTTTCGCTTTTTTGCCACGGTGATCGTGTCGTAAAACGCGTTTACCGCAAGTCCAAACACGTCAAACCCCGGCCCCAAGTTAGCAGTTGATGAGGGGGCCCTCACCGTAACTTTATCCATCAGTCTTCTATCTCCTCGCCCCGGTTTATGATTCTGCTTAACGCGCCCTCCAAGTTACTCATGCCGTCCCCCGTCACATTAGATATCGGGATTAATCCCTGTGCGAAACCACCTAGATTCATTCCCCTCAGGATGTTTGTGGTCAGCGCGTAGGTTTCACCATCGGCCTGTTCAGATACCGCGTTTTCTAGCTCCCTTAGGCTTGCACTCCACCTGAGAATCTCGCCCAATTTTTCCCCAATGATATCGGACTTTGTAACCACGTTAACGGTGCCGCGCCTTAACCTGAGTCTGATTGACGTTGCAAGCAGTGCAATGGATACAAAGTTTGTCGGGGAGGTAATCAGCGCCCCGTCAAAGAGAAAGACCGATGCGCTTTCATCTGACTTTATACTGTCAAGTATAAAGGGCCCACTTGACCTGTATGCAAACAGCTCAATCTGTCCCGGCGTATCCACGATGAGATAGTCCGGGTTAACGCCTTGGACCTGGTTGTGTATATCATCAAACCTCGAGGCTACAAGATCACTTGCCATGATCAGGGCGCCATTGGGACCCAGATCATACTGCTTCATTATGGATATCAGATCAACATAATCCCTCACATCAACATCCGGGGTATATGGTAGGCTTTCCACACCGGGATCCAAATTCAGCACTGCTGAGAACGCCCCGTTTCTGGTATAGTAATTGTGAAGCATTGATGACAGGAGTGACTTGCCCGAACCTGCGGTCCCAGTTACAAAAATCGACTTCAATCTTTCACTATACCCCCTTCCCATATTTCAAACTAACAATTTAACGGCAAAAATCCCCGCGCCCTATTATACATCCTGTAATTGCGCCTCGGATATGCCAGCTATTACACGTGTTGAAAGATTTGGGCTTGCCTGTTGACGACCAATAATAGTCAACTTTCATATTTGAACTCATAAGAAATTGGTAAATGAACTGGAGACTCGTAGCCATTCCTGTAAGCATGATACCAATCATAATCATAGCAATCCAGTTTGACATCCGGGCCGAGGACGTGTTTGCCATCGGGGCCATTCCGTTTGCGGCAGCCGTATTTGCCATGATGGCAAAGCTGGCAATACAAGGCTTCAAATTCAGCTATATCGCAAGACACTACCTTGGAGGCATAGACTCGGTATGGAAGATGGCCGGCGTAAGGGTCGGCAGCGAATTCATCAAATTCACGACCCCGATGTTTGTCGGAGCCGAGTTCGTGGTGATATACTGGATGCACAAAAAAGGCGTCCAGCCATCCAAGGCAATGTGGGTTGCAATCCTAGATATTGTGACCGAGGTCCTAGCAGGGGGGATCTTGTCAATTATTGCCGGCATACTGGCCATGATTTATGGTGCGTATATAGTCGGCATTATAATCCTGTGCACCAGCGTGTTTGTTACGTCGCTGTGGATGGCACTCTTCTTCTTATCCTCCAAGAGGACATTTCAGATCCCGCGGATCATCAAGACCGTGACCGAAAGACTCGGTAAGGAAAAGGGGAAAAAATACATCGAGCAGTCCAACATGTGGATGAAGGAGATATGCGTCATGAGCAGGGAAAACCTGCACAAAAGGGAGTCCAAGGACGTTTTTGTAAAGAGCTTTGCAATGTCGCTGGCCTCTTGGATATTTTACGGAATATCATTTATGATAATTGCATCGGGTATTGGGTACCATATAGGCGCATTTGATTCCGTCATGGCCGTGATGGGGGCAAATGCAATCGGCAACCTGCCCATCACCGTCGGCGGCTCCGGCCTAGCAGAATTTGGCATAGTGGCATACCTTAACAACCTGAATCCGTTTGATCTGAGTGCAATAGAGCGTACAATCGAGTGGAATGCCGTTATAGCGTGGAGGATAGCCACGTACTATATCCCAATAGGTGTGACATGGCTCCTTCTGATAAAGCTGGCATTAATCAAATACGACAAAAAGATCACATGAAACTGATCAGCGGCGCGACGACGCGCCTACCGGACAAAATATACCAATCAATAAATTTGCGACCGCGTATGGTGTGGACATGCGGCCCGCGTGCCTGCTGTCGGATTTTACGATTATATGCAAGCTAGGGTTATAAGCGATCAGCCGGTATTGTATTCGTGCCGGGCAAGGATATTGAGGTTCCAAAGGAGCTGCGCCAGTTCATGCTAGAGGGCGCAGAGGAGACGCGCCTAGGCAACAAAGCTGGGGCAATAAGGCAGTATCGGTACGGCAACCTGCACATTCGCGAATACGCTGACAAGTATCTTGTTCACACCGACAGGGTTGATCCACGGCGGGATCCGCTGGGGCACTTGGTTTGCGACGCCCCCGAGATACTAGTAGGCATTGCATGTGCCATCCTAGGCGGAAAGGAGGCGGCCTCCTTAGTTTACAAGAATTCCAATTCACCAAAACTTTCAGCGGCCGCCGCGCTTGCTTTAGCAATTCCACTGGGCTGTGCAGGATATTTTCTGACCAAGGCGGCCAAAAAGAGCCTAGAGTGATGTTCTGATGCTACTGAGAACCGCGCACGTGCTACTCAAGCTATTACCCGTCGCACTAGCCCTAAGACGGGACAGGAAGGAATGGGCAGACAGGGGGGAAAAAGGAACCAATGTTGAAAAATATCGCAAGAATGCAAGGCGCGCGCTTGGCGCGTTCCTGACACTCGGCCCGGTATACATCAAGCTGGGACAGTGGCTTTCATCCCGTGCGGACATCTTGCCGTATCCGTACATGGAGGAGCTTGCAAAGCTGCAAGATAGTGTACCCGTTGCCCCATTTGACAAGGTAAGGCCGGTGATTGAAAAGGAGTTTGGACCGATAGATGCTACATTTGAAGAGTTTGAGTCCGAGGCGCTATCCGGCGCATCCCTGGGCCAGGTATACCGGGCAAAGCTCAACAACCAGCAGATAGTCGTCAAGGTCAAGCGGCCCGGGATTGAGGATATAGTCAACAAGGATCTTAGGGTCATAAAAAAAATCCTCCCCCTAGGGTTGCGGTTTGTGGATCCCAACCTGGGGTTTTCGGCCAAGGCAATGCTTTCCCAGTTTATAGATACGATACGCGAGGAGCTAGACTATCGGATAGAATCATCAAACCTAAGGCAGATCAAAGACAACATGAAAAACTCACCCGTCCTAATCCCCGAAATATATGACGAGTATTCCTCGGAAAACATCCTTACCATGGAATACATTCCTGGAATTAAAATCACAAACATCAGCGCGCTTGACGACAAAAAAATCGACAGGACCAGGCTTGTCATCGACGTGCACAAGGTCTTCTTTACAATGCTCCTGCGGCACTCTGTATTCCACGCCGACCCGCATCCGGGCAACATATCGGTGGCCGATGACGGCAGGCTGATCTTGTATGATTATGGAATGGTGGGGCGTCTTGACGACGAGTCAAGGAGGCACCTAGTCAGGCTGTACCTTGCACTAGTAGAAAAGAACCCGTCCCGAACGGTCAATGCCATGAGCATGCTTGGAATGCTCACGCCGGACTTTAACCGTTCTGTGATCGAGCAGGCAATAGATCTTACGGTACAGGCGCTGCACGGGCGCAAACCCTCGGAGATGGAGGTGAGCAGTCTCATGGAGATTGCCAACAGGACAATGAGCAGGTTTCCATTCGTCCTGCCCAAGCACCTCGCACTGTACATGAGGATGGCATCGATAATCGAGGGCATCTACAAGACGCATGACGTTGATTTCAAGTTTGTAAATGTCTTAAAGGAGATACTTGAGGAGGAAGACCTTGTCAGGGATGCATATATTGAGGAGCTAAAATACTCGTTTACAAAATTCACAAAGGCGGTGGAAGCCACGTTGTCCATCGCGCCAGAACTCCAGCGATATATTGATGAGAGCCGTTCCATCCAACTGCAATCCAGGCCACGATCCAACACTCTACTGTCCGGAAGCATACTCTCATCCGCGGTCTTTGTCGGCTCTGCGCTAGTCTACTCGTCGGGGGAGGCGGCAGGAATTGCAGGAATGATCGGCTCCGTTATAATCATGGCTATATTTGCGGCGTTTGGCAGACGATAATCATTCTGTCATTTTTTGGGTTCTAAACGGGATGACCACGGCCAGAATGCCGTCTGCAAGCCTTGCGGACTCTACTACTTCCTCACCGGCCTTGATCTCTACTGGCAACCTGATCTTCTTGTCTATCTTACCGGGCCTTTGGTTGCAGATCAGCGATTCACCTGCCTTCTCTGCCGGCTTGACTGCACTGATATGTAAAATGTTGGCATAAAGCCGAACAGATACGTCCTTTTTGTCAAAGCCAGGCAGGTCTGCCGTTACCGTAATTTTATTTTCATGGACTCGCATGTCGACTGGAGGCAGGACAAACTCGTAAAATTCTCTGGACTTGTTTCCAAGATCCCTTGTAACTATATCTACCATTGATTCGAGTCCCAACCTGCTACAGGCCGGATGCCGGCTATATATTAAATCACTTCTAATCATGGAATCCCTTGAACCGTCTTACTCTGGGCGCGTCCGTTGGATTCGGCCGCGGCCTAGGCGTCCTCTGCACGCCTGAACCCTGCAAAGAGCCACCTCTCATCCAATCTGAAAAAGTTCCTATAACTCCCCCTTATTGACATGGACGGGGTACCAAACGAGCCTCCCCTTAGTACCTTCTGGCCGGTGAACCACTTGTCATTGTATTCCTCGAATCCCGTCTTAAAGCCCGGATACCCCGCAAACTCCGACGAGGTCCATTCCCACACGTCCCCAATCATGTGCTGGCACCCGTAGCTGCTTTGCCCGCGTGGATAGCTGCCAAGCTCGCTACTCTTCCACAGGTATGACTCTAAAAGGTTGCAGTTGTCCCTTGTCGGCGGCCCGTCCCCCCATGGAAAGCGCGTCTTTGACTGTTTCTGCTCGTTCCAGCATGCCGCCTTTTCCCATTCGGCCTCCGTCGGCAGCCTGCCCCCGGCCCACCTGCAGAATGCATCTGCCTCGTAAAAACTGACATGAACGACCGGTTCCCTTGGATTAATTTTTCGCGGGCCCGCAAAATCCCTTACCTGCCACTCTTCGTCAACCTTTTCCCAGTACATCGGAGCCTCCCAGCCGCCTGCCTTTACCTTCTCCCATCCGTCCGAGAGCCAGTACTTGAAGTCCTTGTATCCACCGTCCTCCACAAACGCTAGGTATTCCCTGTTTGACACGGGGTACTTGGAGATTTTAAAATCATGAAGGTATACCTTGTGCTCCGGCAGCTCTATATCATAGCAAAAACCGTCGCCCCTGTATCCCAGACTGTAGATCCCGCCGGGAATTGCAATCATGGAATTTTGCGTCTCGTCTACACCCTTTAGATTATTTCTCTCGACCGGCCTGTAATGTTCTGCTAGCAGGTGCTGCAAGTCATATACAAGCAATTCCTGATGCTGGCACTCGTGATGGAATCCCATAACAAACAGCGTTCTTGCCTTTTCATCTAGGGTGTTTTTTTCCAAAAAACCGGCAACCCGCCGCGTCACTGTGTCAAAATACTGTAGAATCTGGTCCAGCGTGGGGCGCGAGACCACGCCCCGCCTACCCTTGTCGTGCGGCTGGCCAAACTGATTATAATATGAATTCAGGTATTCGGAGAATTCCTTTGAACAAGGCTCGTATTCCTTAACAATTTTACCAAGAATTACCTCGTACAGCCAGCTTACGTGTCCTAGGTGCCACTTTGGCGGGCTGGTGTAGAATGCAGTCTGAACAACAAAGTCATCCCTTTCTAATGTCTTTACCAGCTGGAGCGTCCGGCTTCGCGTCTCGTTGAACTGTTTGATCAGTATTTGGTTGTTCTGCTGCTTTAGCACGGCCATTCGTCTGAATGAGTCTGTGCCATTTTTATGTCTGTGGGTTAGTAGCCCCTTGCAAACAGCGGTACCGTCTTGCCTTGGCCGTTGCAGTATACGCACGTTCCGTCCGCATCCTCACTGCCAAACGGAATCACCCTGATCTCGCCGCCCGTCTCTTCCTTGATCTTATCCTCGCATTCCTGTCTTCCGCACCAACGCGCTCTTAGGAATCCACCTGCCTCGATGCGTCCCTTGAATTCGTCATAAGAGGAGATCTCAACGGTCTTTTCCTGCAAGAGCCGCCTCGCCTTCTCTAGCATCTCCCTTTGGACGGAATCGAGTATGTCCTGCATCCTTGTTGCGATATCATCTAGTTTCACGTCGGTTTTTTCCCTGTTGTGTCTGGTGGCGACTACCACCTTTCCCCCCTGTATGTCACGCGGACCTATCTCAATCCTGACTGGAATCCCCTTTAGCTCCCAGTCGTTGAACCGATAGCCCGGCGTCAAATCCCGCCTGTCATCGACGTGCACCCTGATGCCTGCCTCCTCCATCGCATCCCTGATATCGTGCACCTTTTCTAGGACCGGCGCCTCGTCTTTTTCCTTGAAGATGATTGGTATGATTACCGCTTGGATGGGGGCCACCTTGGGCGGCAGGACGAGGCCGCCGTCGTCCCCGTGAACCATGATCATGGCCCCGATCAGCCTCCACGAGACTCCCCACGATGTCTGCCATGCAAAATGTTCCACGTTATCCCTGTCAGAGAATTTCACCTCAAACGGCTTTGAGAAGTTTTGGCCTAGAAAGTGCGACGTGCCCATCTGCAGGGCCTTTCCATCCGGCATGATGGACTCCATCGTCGTTGTGTACGTGGCCCCGACAAACTTTTCCTTTTCACTCTTTTTGCCCGTGACCACCGGGATGGCCAGCTCCTCCTCCACGGTATTCTTGTAAATATCTAGAATTTCCATAACCTCCCTTTCGGCCTCCTCCGGTGTTGCATGTACGGTGTGGCCCTCCTGCCACAGGAATTCAGACGTTCTGAGAAACGGCTTTGTCGCCTTGATCTCCGCTCTTAGGGCGGTGTTCCAAAAGTTGATCTTTAATGGAAGGTCCCTCCAACTCTTAATCCATTTTGAGTACAGTGAATACGCCAGCGTCTCCGACGTCGGTCTTAGTGCAAGCCTGTCTCCGATCTCGTTTGTTCCAGAATGTGTAACCCAAAAGACCTCTGGATCAAACCCGGCAAAGTGTTCCTCCTCTTTTTTCAACAACGATTCGGGAATTAATACGGGCAAAAACCCGTTTCTGATACCCCTTTTTGAAAATCTTTCATCCAACCTATCTCTTAACGACTCCCATATCGAGTATCCGTCCGGCCGTAGTACGATAAGTCCCTTGACTGGCGCATAGTCTGCTAACCCTGCCTTGAGCACTGTCTGGGTATACCACTCGCTAAATTCATCGCGTTTTGATACGGTGATTCCCACCTCCTCCTTGCTCAAACTATATCGACCTCTCAAAAATCATTAATGAGTCTTTCGTGTAAAACGTTGTTGCACGACGGGTCGCTCACGGCAGGATTCAATGCACACGCTGAATTTCAAATCAGACTGTCGCTTTACCTTGCAGTATATTCCGGTTCATCGGATGATGCACGCCTAAATTCATGATATAATTCCGGGAATCTAATGTACGCGATACACACACGGATGACAACCCATGCATTTTTAATCAATTATACCGGGATACAAGCATATTGATCATCGTAATCGAGGGCGCGGATCAGGCCGGAAAAAAAACACAGGTCTCTATGCTACAAAGAAAGCTGCGAAAAAACAAGATCAAGACCAAGACATTCAGCTTTCCTGATTACTCGACTCCGACCGGCCGGCAGATCCGGGCACATCTTTCCGGGCGCCGCAGGCCTTCGCCGCAGCTGATCCACTGCCTTTTGGCCGCCAATCGATGGGAACGACTAGATGACATAATCCGGGCCCAGGAACAAAACTCTGTAATCATAATGAATCGATATTACCAGTCCAACATAGTCTACGGGATGGCAAACGGATTGCAGGAATCCTGGCTGGAAAACCTTGACAGGGGCCTGCCAAGGGCCGATCTTGTAATCCTGCTGGACATAACTAGGACCGAGTCATTTGACCGCAAGAAATCCGGCCGTGACAGGTTTGAAAGGGACGGAGAATTTCTCAAAAAAGTCATCTCCAACTACAAACGGATGGCAAAAAAACGTCACTGGAAAGTCATCGACGCGTCGGGGGAGCCTGAGAAAGTTCACAAGGATATCATGAGGGCATTTGGTGCGAGGGTGGGCCTGTGAAGGAAACCACGCTGGACATAATTGATCCCATTCATAATTTTATCCGACTTTACGGCCCTGAGATACAGCTAGTCGACAGTCCGATCTTTCAGCGGCTGAGGCGAATACGGCAGCTCTCCGGCGCGCACCTGACATACCCGGGCGCACAGCATACTAGATTCGAGCACTCTCTAGGCGTATTGCACATTGCAGGATTAGCAGGCAACGTGTTGTGGGAGAAGGAGATAATCAAAAAGGACGACGTTGACGTGCTCCGGATGGCGGGATTGCTACATGACATTGGCCACGGACCGTTCTCACACCTGTTTGAGGAAGCGGTCCGGGACAGCTCTAGCATATCGCATGAGGACATGGGAAAAAATATAATTAAAAAGACCGAGATCGGCGACATACTGTCAAAGGCCGGATTTGACAGGAATCATATTGTAAAACTAGCCTTTGGAGAGTCAAGGCACCAATTCATGAACGAGGTCATATCGGGCGTTCTAAGCTCGGACATGATGGACTATCTGCTCAGGGATGGATACTATACGGGAGCCGAGCATGCAAAGATTGATCATATCCGCATGGTCCAGTCGCTTGATGTTCACCAGAAGAGACTCGCGCTTGAAAAATCCGCCCTGTACTCGTTTGAGTCAATGATGCACTCAAGATACCAGATGTTCAAGGCCGTGTATTTTCATAAAACCGTCAGATCAGTAGAGGTCATGCTGCTAGAAGCCTTGAGGCTTGCATATCGTGACATCGAGCTTGACTCGCTGACACTAGACGACTATATCCGGCTTACGGACGATGTCATGATATCTGATTTATTATCCCTCGAGTCAGATGATCCGAACTTGAAACGCGCAAAGGAAATCACGCAAAATTATCAGAACCGTAACCTCCTAAAATGCGTCCACGAGCAGATCTTTACCAAGAAATTAGACATCTCAAGAAAGCGGCTGTCTGAAATCCGGAACCTGATATCTGCAAAATCACGCGTCCCCGAAAGCGACATATTTGTGGACAGTTCAATCACGCCCTCCATACCGCTAGCCCCGTCACACAAGGAATCAAGATCAATAATCCTAGTATCCCCGGAGCGCGGCAAATCTAGGGCGCGGGAGATCCCGATCTCTGAGATCCCACTCGTCTCTGCAATGTCTGGATTCATGAACATACTCCGGATTTACACATATGACAAGAACAGAAAAAAAGTTGAAATGGCGGCCAATTCAATTATTGGTGATAAAGGGAAATGAAGAGGATTGTAATCAAGATCTCCGGCAGGGTTTTTGGGATGGGCAACGCAAGGACGCTCAAGGACTATGCAAGATTTCTTGTTAAAATCAGCGAGCACTACCAGCCGGTAATTGTTGCAGGCGGAGGCACCATTGCCCGCCATTACATATCGCATGCACGCTCTTCGGGGGCCGACGAGTCCACCCTTGACGAATTAGGGATTGAAATTTCCAGACTGAATGCAAAGCTGCTCATCTATGCGCTCAAAAACAAGGCATACTCCCACCCGCCTACCACGCTTCAGGAAGTCAGGCTTGCAGTAGACAGTGGGTTGATAGTTGTGGCAGGCGGCCTTCACCCGGGCCAGAGTACCAACGGTACCGCCGCACTGATTGCAGAAAAGATCAAGGCCGAACAATTTCTCAATGCGACCGATGTTGACGGAGTCTATGACAAGGATCCCAACAAGTACAAGACTGCCAAACGATTCAAGCGCATCGAAATCAAGTCGCTGCGTAGCATGCTGGTTCATGAGGATTCTGTTGCAGGTGGGTATGATCTAATGGACATTGTGGCACTAAAGATCATCGAGCGCTCTAAAATCAAGACCAAAATTCTCAAGGCGGATTTGAAGATGCTAGAAAAGGCGGTGCGCGGGGATCCGGCGGGAACCGAAATCATCCTATAGCATTCTGCATGGTAGGGTATCTCTCAGTCCAGATCTCAACCTCCTTGCCTGGATACTCTTTGATTCCCAATTCGAGTAATTTTTTGTAGACATTCAGGGACTCTTTATCCTCTAGTGGCTTTGTCTGCGCCTTGGTGAATCCATCCTCATCTACGATCAGCGCGACACAACCGTCCTGACTCCGTATTATTGCGGCAAACTCCTCCTTGCCGACAGGCATGAACTTGCCGTCTGTCTTCTTTGTAGTTAGGGTAAGCATTGCAAACCCGGCAATCTTGAACAGCTTCATCTGTGAGTCGCCTGCGCGCCGTTTACCTTCCTGTACCGCTTGAAAGTATTGCACGAGTCTTCTATCATTTCATCACTAAATAATTGTATGACAACACTCGTAAATTTACGTACATTATAAAATCGATTATGAAACAGACTCGTGAGAATTTCATCGATTTGCCAGGAAGGTATGGGGAAATGATACCACCAAAATCTTGCAAAAATTAGATGTTGTATGCAGCTTGTACTATTCATGATGAAATTTGTAGGGTTGGTGACAAGTCTAGCGGAGTGTATAGAATAAACTGTACATGAATTTACGAGCGTCGCTATAGCCAGCAGCTGATGACGCTCTGCGCGCGTCCCAAGCGCCTAGCGATGCTGCTCTGGCTTTTGCCCCTCTTGCGCATCACTGCCGCCTGTAACCTGTCGCGAGACTTGCCGGAAGGCTCGCTTTTGTACGCCGTTATCAGTTCCAGCAGTGCGACGTCGGGCAGGAACGCCTCTGCCGCGCCCACGCGTTGGGCCGTCCTCAAAAAACGCGCACCTCGGTGCGAAACGGCCATGTGTGGGTGTTAAATAGTTCAACATCGAGTACTAGTCGATGTATGGTGTTGT
>CAZDQM010000013.1:0-4365 GCA_964507825.1 uncultured Nitrosopumilaceae archaeon
AACTCAAGATGATTCTATACAACAAGTGGAGGGACGAGTCGATCGCGCGGGAGGCGAGGTGACACCATGACGACATGACATCCATGTCGCCGTCTGATGGGTACTTGGTAGCACATAGATGGCGAATTAGGAAACACAGTATACCTGTGTGACCGCGTGTATTGTACGACAATTAGTTCGCCCTAACTTTAGGCGATCAATCCAAGACTATTTTGCACTATACTGATCACGAAAACCAATGAGAAAGAGGCTGAAAAGGAGGCAGATCGGCTACATCATCAGCCAGTGCAAAAAGGGCAGAAAGACGCCCAATATTGCAGAAGAGATGAAGATAGGCCAGCGATGTGTGTAGCAGCTGTGGGCCTAATTTCGTGATGCCGGCGATATACATACATCGTAGAGCCCCGGGAGAAGTGTTGTGCGGCCGACTAGAGCAGATCGAGGCAGTGTTAGAATCCTACAGGACCATGTCCGCAAGGGTCTCTAGGACTGCCAAACGCCTGCGCGGCATGGGTATGATGATAGGGTATAACGGTGTATACAAGATCATGAAGGAAAACAGGTGGGGTCACGTCATCGACTGCAAAATCGCGCAAGCGCAAATGGATGCGCTATGAGCGCAGGTACTCTAACGCAATGTGGTATACGGACTGGCATGAGATGAAGGAATCGCGTTTTCGTGGCTACAAGCTAATCACATATCTCGATGATGCGTCAGGGTGTGTAACGACGGCCATGGTGTTCCGAGAGGCCACTTCCGATAATGCGGTCGCGGCCATCAAAAGGGCTATCGGGTAATTCGGGACACCTGCTACCATACTGTCAGATTAACTGTTAACGTCGTGTCTAGATTTTTGCACTATTTTGATCCTATCTTGAACTTTTGCCTAAAAATGATCATGATCTCAAAACCACGTTAACGGTTACCTGAATTTCAAAGAATGGTGCGATCCCACGCGCCCAGAATCCATACCAAGAATTGGAAGCAGTACCTTACCCGTCCTGAACGAATCTTGACGGATCCATCAGATTCATCGCAGATAATGAGAATGTTGAGCCGTCATACCCGAATATGTTCATGGATGCATTTGCAATTACCAGATTAAACAATGCATGCGGGCTGGGATCAATTACAATGGACAGCATGGCCTTGATTGGATCCATGTGCGTGACAAGGGCCACGTTCTGATCAGGGTGCTCGTGCAACGCATGCTGTACCATTCCTGCAACCCTAGACTTGACATGTTCGAATGTCTCGACGGCGTTCCTAGCAACCGCATCATCCCCCTGATAAAATTTTAAAAACACGTCCCCGTGGTCCGACAGCACGTCATCGTATCTCAAGCCGGTAAAGTCACCCATTTCAAGCTCAGTCAGCCTGTCGTCGACGATCACCTCGAGAGAGTTGTGACCCGCAACGATCTTGGCAGTCTCATGCGCACGCATAACCGGACTAGAGTATACAGCTGATACGTCAAAGCGTCGGAATAGCTCAGCGGCCTGTGCCGCCTGACTCCTGCCTATATCAGTCAACGGTACGCCTTCTGTCCTACCTGCTAGGATTTTTTTTACGTTGTTCTCAGCCTGGGCGTGCCGCATGAATATCAAGGATACCAATCCGGTCTGAAGGTCAAATAGAGATAATAATAACATTGTCAGAGTGTGTCCATGAAGATTGGAATCATCGGTGGTACTGGTGGAATGGGAAAGGGATTCTCCCTTCGCTGGTGTCTCAGACATGACATAGTCGTCGGTTCTAGGGATGCCGCGAGAGCTTTTGCCACCGCAAAAGAGTATGAAAAACTAGCAGATGATGCATTTGGTACCATTGGCGGCACTATAACCGGTGGGGACAACGCGTCTGTTGCAAAACAGAGTGACGTACTAGTCCTTTCAATAGGATATGAAAACATTGACACTACCTGCCCCGAGCTGCTACCCCTTGTGGCTGACGACTGTGTGGTGATCTCACCCATTGTTCCAATGACAAAGACCGATATCGGTTTTGAATTCATTCCGTTAAAGGAGTCAAGACCGTTTTCTCACCAGCTAGTTGAAAGACACATGAAGAATAGTGGAAATCTAGTATCCGCATTCCACGTGATTTCGGAGAAAAAGCTTGCAAATCCAAAGATTCCACTGGATTATGACATTTTTGTGTGCGGTGACTCGGCAGGCGCGGTGGAGACGGTCAACGGACTAATAAGAGAGATCGACGGACTCCGTCCCGTATATCTGGGCGGCGGCTCGCTTGCATACATGGCAGAGATTGCAACGCCACTACTCCTCAACGCAATGATCAAAAACGGGATGAAGAATCCCGGCATCAAGATAGTATGAGCCACCCCTACAGCCGCAGGGGCAGGAATTGGCATACTGCCATGGGCTCCATGTTCCTCATAATGGCTGCAATAGTGCTGGCTCGACAGTTGTTCTTGTGGGGACCGGAGTTTGTCTGGGATTTCCTGACAGACTGGGAGATTACAAACGAAAAGATCTCAGTGGTGATGATGGTCATCGGCGTGACGCTAGTGGTAAGGGGGCTTGCACGCGGCCGGCAGGAAGTGGCATGAGTGATACGTTGCCCCGATACAGACCTACATCAAACATGACATGTACGCCGGTGGAGTTTTTACGTGTATACACGCATAAGATGTGCACTGAATTATCTCAGGACGGTTCTTGGCGCACAAAATCTTCAATCTTGTCTAGTGCGGATTCAAGTATCTTCACATCTGGCAGAAACACAAGCCTAAAGTGCCCGCTCCCATACGCGGTTCCAAACCCCGAACCGTGCACGGTAAGCACCCCCTTGGTCTCCAGCAGGTTCAGGACAAACTCGCGGTCCGACTCGTACGGGTTGTCCTCTATCTTTGGAAACGCGTAAAACGCGCCGCGCGGAACAGGACATGACAGTCCGGGAATCTCGTTGAGGCGCCTGACAACCAGATCTCGTCGGATCTTCAGCTGCGAGACGAACCGTTCGATATAGTCCTGCGGTCCGCGTAGTGATTCGAGGGCCGCATGTTGTACTGGCATGTTGGTGGCTATCCTCACCCTAGCAAGCTTGGGAAGGTGCTCCTTGAGGGGCCCGAGCTGTGCGGACCGGTTGAATGCAATGTATCCGATCCTCCAGCCCGTCATCAGATGCACCTTTGAAAATCCGTTGAGTATTATTACCGGCGAGTCCTCGGACACACTACCAATACCGGAAAACTCTTCGTCGTAGGTTATTTGGTCGTATATCTCGTCGCATATTATGTATAATCCGTGCTCGTTCGCAGTGTCGACTAGATCCTTTAGTGACTGTCCGCTAAAGACGGCGCCGGTGGGATTGTTGGGGCTGATCAGGCATACCGCCACGGTACGTGACGTGATTTTTGATCTCATGTCGTCAAGATCAGGTGTAGAGTTTTCCAGATCCACACCGAACTCCACTGGAACCCCACCGTGAAGCCTCACGTATGATGCGTATGGTGGATAATACGGTCCCGGAAGGAGGACCTCGTCACCCTCTTCCACAATGGATGCAATCACCATGTCGAGCGCCTCGGAGACTCCGTTTGTTACAAGGATGTCTTCGCCCGAGATATCAAGTCCTTTCCGGTTTTCCTTATCTGCTATCGCATCACGTAGCTCGGGTAGCCCTTCAGACTGGGAGTAATAGTTGCGTCCGTCGGTCACCGCCTTAACCATGGCATTCCTTACGTTGTCTGGCGGCTGGAACCCGAATTGGACAGGATCCCCTATGTTGAGATAATCCACAATCCTGCCACGCTCTTCGAGTTCCCTAGCG
Source organism: uncultured Nitrosopumilaceae archaeon (assembly GCA_964507825.1). Taxonomy (GTDB): domain Archaea; phylum Thermoproteota; class Nitrososphaeria; order Nitrososphaerales; family Nitrosopumilaceae; genus JAWVZS01. The sequence continues at coordinate 3,797 of CAZDQM010000013.1, forward strand.
GCAGCTACTATATCTCGAATTGCATACTCTACACCGGCCACCTTTTTTGAGATATTCAATGCAACTAGAAGGTATTTAGGTTTGTTAAATTCCTATTTGTTTGGACTCGTAGCACAGTCAGGATAGTGCAGGCGGCTTCGGACCGCCAGGTCGGGGGATCGAAGCCCTCCGAGCCCTCATCTAATCTAACAAGAGTAACGGTTCACGATGTCTTGTATGTATGCAGGTTTTTGCCATACTGCTTCCAATTTGTGATATAAGTAACATCCGGACGATACTGTAAATTTGACGGCAGTACTAGCCGTCCCAGTTCACCAAGGGGCCAGAGTCTTTCCAGTCTGTGTTAAACTCCGATCTGAGACCGGTCGAGTGAGGGGACGAGCAGACGGTGCGCGGGTGGGAGAGGGGAAATCATAATGGTGTGACGACCGTGCCGCCGTCGGACAGGGATTCAACAAGCAGTAGAATGTCGGATCAGGAAACAGAGTCGGACAGCGCATGGATTAAATATTATGCTGACATATACATAATATGTCGTCCCATCCACCATCCCCCCGACTATCATCGAC
>CAZDQM010000014.1:0-33732 GCA_964507825.1 uncultured Nitrosopumilaceae archaeon
CCGCCGCGTCATACTTAAATCCGTATTCTGCAAGTATACCTTGTGCTTGACATCTTTGTCCCATCATCTTGAACGTCGATGGGACATAGTGTCATGCACATTTGACTCTTAATGTGAAAAATATCTAACTGATGCCGAAAAAAATACTCAGCTAGGCACATCTATGGGCGCAATTAGGAAACAGAGTTTATCATGAGGAACTGTTTTAGATGATTTTGATTGTGCTAAATTTACTGCCACATGTAAAATCGATATGACATGGGCGATCTCGATAATTATCACTGCTTTTCTCCTGTTTTTTGGTAATTTTCTCATAGTCTTTTCATATTTCTCTAGATTTTTTATAATATCATTAAATTTTTCATGGTAAAAATTTAAGTAATACTTAAGTTGATATTAGGATTTTTTATGTATATTTTTAGAGGTTATTTTTTATGACTAGGGTTGCATTACGGTGCAGAGAGTGCGGCAAGGATTATGATTCCACCTTCCGGTATATCTGTGATGACTGTTTTGGACCGCTAGACGTGCAGTATGACTTTCCATCCATTTCAAGGGATGCTTTTTTGACCCGTGAAAAGACATACTGGCGTTATTTTGAACTGTTGCCGATTATAGACAAATCAAATATCATAAGCATCGATGCCGGGATGACCCCACTTGTCAAGGCAGAAAAGCTTGGGGAGGAGCTGGGACTAAGCAACCTGTATATCAAAAATGACTCTGTAAACCCGACATTTTCATTCAAGGACAGACCAGCCGGGATTGCAGTGTCCAAGGCTAGGGAGTTTGACCTGTCTGCCGTGGGATGCGCATCCACGGGAAATCTGGCCTCTGCCACCGCGGCTCATGCCGCCAAGGGAGGCTTGGCCTGTCACGTCTTTGCGCCAAGCGACATTGAGATGGCAAAGATCGTCCAGGCCCTCTCATACGGGGCCAACTTTGTTGCAGTTGACGGGACATATGATGATGCGAACCGGATCGCCGCGCAGATTGGCGACAGCAAGGGTATAGGTATAGTCAACATCAACATGCGCTCTTACTATGTCGAGGGCTCCAAAACACTGGCATATGAGGTGGCCGAACAGCTTGATTGGCAGGTTCCGGATCACCTCGTCGTGCCGGTTGGCAGCGGCGCAATGCTCAATGCCATCTGCAAGGGATTTGAAGAGTTGCAGCAGGTATCATTGCTCGGAGATGTCTCCGACATGCGTATGATTGCGGCGCAACCGCATGGTTGCGCCCCGATCGTTGACGCGTTTAAGAATAATGCAACAGAGGTAATCCCGGTAGAGCGTCCGGAAACCGTGGCCAAAAGCCTAGCCATCGGGGACCCTGGTGACGGGCGCTATGTTCTCAGGAGGCTACGGCAGTACGGGGGATATGCAGAAGAGGCAGATGATCGGGAAATTCTTGAGGCCATCTTACTCCTTGCCAAAACGGAGGGAATATTCACCGAGCCGGCAGGCGGAGTCTCCGTCTCGGCACTACAAAAAATGGTTGAACAGGGAAAAATCGACAAAAATGATAGGGTGGTGTGCTATGTTACCGGAAACGGCCTCAAGGCACCTGATGCAATAATGGAGATACTTCAAAAGCCTGAAACCGTGCAGGCAGACGTGGCAAAGATCTCGGCGGTGATAAAATAACATGACATCGGTAACGTTTGTAATTCCATCCGTTCTCAACTCCGGGGGCGGTGAAAAAAAGACCAAACTCTCCGCGGAATCCTTGCAGGATGCCTTTGCAAAAATGGCCGCAGTCATGGGCGACGACTTTAAGCGCCGCGTGCTAGAGGCTGATGGAAAGCCGCGTCCTTTAATCAACATATATGTCAACGGGAAGAATGCTAGGTTTTCTGGTGGCATGGAAATGGGCCTGAATGACGGCGATGAGATCTACATCCTGCCGGCAGTCGCGGGAGGCTCACAGGATCTCTCCGGCAGGGATCTTGACAGGTTTTCAAGACAGATAATGCTTGAGGAGATTGGATACGAGGGGCAGCTGCGACTCAAAAACGCCAAGATCTGCGTTGTTGGCACCGGGGGGCTAGGAAGCCCAATCACGTCCCGACTTGCCGCCATGGGTGTGGGAGGTATGCGCATCGTGGACAGGGACGTCGTTGAACTCTCAAACCTTCACCGGCAGACCTTGTTTGACGAGGATGATGTTGGCGCCATAAAGGTAGAGGCCGCATCAAAAAAACTCAGAAAGCTCAATCCCGAATGCGCAATCGAGGCGCTTGCCGTGTCTGTCAACGACTATACGGCGCTTGAGGTTGTAGACGGCTGTGATGTTGTAATTGATGCGCTAGACAGCGTTAATGCAAGATATGCGCTGAACAAGGCGTGTGTAAAGCTTGGCATTCCCTTTGTCACCGGGGCCGCGGTGGGCGTCTCCGGCCAGGCATTTACAATCCTGCCCGGAAAAAGCGCATGTTATCACTGCATGTTTCCTGACTTGAACGAGGACTCGATGCCTACGTGCAGCATTGAGGGCGTTCACCCGTCCATCCTGTCCATAGTTGGCGGGATCGAAGTCGCCGAGGCAGTCAAGGTGATCCTTGGCAAGAAACCGAGTCTGTCCGAGCGCATACTGCACATCGATCTGGAAAACATGGATTTTTCCAGTGTTAGGACGTTTAGGGTGGGTGAATGCAACGTGTGCGGCTCTGGAGTACAAGACGAGGAGCCCGAAGAAAGGCTGATCCTAGAGGAACTGTGCGGGCGGAACAGGGGAAAGAGAACGTTTTCAATCACCCCGACTGCCACATTTGACCTAGATGTTGAGGGCGTGACTGCGGCAGCCAAGGCTAGGGGACTTTATGTGGACAACCAGGGCGAGCTTGGACTGTCCCTGCGCAATGACGACTATTCGGTCAGCTTTATGAAGAGGGGCTCGGCCGTGGTGGTCGGCTCCAAGGACGAGGAGGATGCAGTCGCACTGTACAACAGTCTCCTAGGCAGGAAATAGCAAAGGTTATGCGGCAAGGTTTCCAAAGTAATTAATATTACAAAAACCAGAATGGGTCATGTATAATCCGGGCGGCTCTGTTGACACCCTCAGCATGTTGTTTGACAAGCTTGACACGCTATTTACAGAGTCACAAAGCTATTATGAGACATTTTTGGATACAAACAACCTGTACAAGCAGGGCAAGATATCGGACAAGGAATTCTTCCAAAAACTAGGCGACTATGTCGTCGCATATTCTGCACTAGAGTTTCTTGCAATCAAGGTACTCTTTGAAGTAAAGAAATCGTTGGGTACTGGTGGCGGACAAACGCAGTCTCCGGGCCTGATGCCTGGGATGGGACAGCCCGGAACGATGGGGTCCCCCGGAGGAATGGTTCCGCCAAGGGCCGGAACTAGGGACAATCCTGTGGGCGGTCCGCCTGGAATAGTATCTGCATCCGACGTATTCGGTGATCCCGGGACACTGCCGACTCCGGATCCAAACCTCATGCCAAGAAAACCCGCCACGGCATCATCTGGGGACGGGTGCAACGCATGCGGCGCACAGCTGAGACCAAATGCCAAGTTTTGCACAAAATGTGGAAGCAAGGTGCATGGTTAATCCTGCGTGGCGCCGCAGTCCGGGCAGAATTTTGCTCTAGCTGAAATTTTTGCGCCACACTCTGAACAAAACTTTCCGTCTTTATCCTGTTCTGTATTCTGGTTTCCATACATGCCTAGTACTGCGCCGGTGGGCACATACTTGTCGTCGTCTATGATGCGGACCGGCTCAAAATCCTCTTCGGTAACAAAGGTCATCATTCTTGGAACTGATTTTTCCTTGTTTTCGGGATCCGGTACTGAATCGCCCAACCAGAATGCAAACCTCGTAAGCGTTAGTTCGGGGGTCGAAAACGCCAGCGTATGCGCCGACATGTAGTCCTGTGCAGCCTTTTTTCCATCAAAGACCTTCATATCTGTAATATTGTCCGTTTGTGTAATAATGGTTTCTAACTGGTTCCAAAGATGCGTAATTTCGGTGGCAGGTTGTACGGTCCGAATAAATGAGATTCCACATCCGTGTTAGGATGGCAGGCATGTCTGCACAGTTGCCAAAGACTGCTTTCCTGGTACCATAATATCGTGCTTTAACCACACGGGGTGTGGGATGGAATCTGCAATCGATGAGATGGACAGGCTGAAAGTACAAGGTCAGGTCGTCAGATGCATGTATCTGATACGGGATTTGTGAGCCATGGGAAGACTCGGCCTGTACGTGCCCCCCTAAAACGGTTTTACCGATTGGACTAACATGTTCCATCGCAACATTTTGATCCGGGGCCTTTTGTGGTATGTGGCAACGCTCGTAAACCCCGACGGCTCGCGGTATTTGGTATTTGATGTCGTTGCGACGCCGGCTCTTCTGGTAATGCCGCCACCGACCCAAATCTTGCCATTTACGTATCGTTCTCTACTGCCGCGGAGGCAACCGCGTCCGCGTGTGGCGGTTCGGCTGTCATGTGTCGTGGGGGGGGAGGCCGTACCGGGAGGACCGGTTTGCATTTTACCCGCAAGAAGGGCCGGCAGCCCGTTGCACGTGGAATCACCCAGAAACCATTTTCTTGAATATGATTATAAAAATGGACCGGGGGGGAATCGCACCCCCGACCTCCGCGTTGCGAACGCGGCGTTATGCTCCTAAACCACCGGCCCTATCCTCTACTCGTTACTTGACTTATTTATTTTCTCAACGAATAATAGACATAAAATCACAGAAAAACCGATGACCGTTGACACGGTAATAGTGGACTCACATATAGTACTGCCGTCTGGAATCATTGACAGAAATATCGTAATCAATGATGGCAAGGTGGCGGACCTGACGGTGGATGTTCCGCCATGCGACAAGAAGATCAACGCCGCGGGCCTAGTATCACTTCCCGGCCCAATCGACACACACATGCATTACGGGGTATATTCGCCAATTGAGGAGGCCGCTACAACAGAGTCGCACGCGGCGGCAATAGGTGGGATCACCACCATGATGCGCATGCTGCGCTTGGGCGGCTCGTACAGGAGGGATCTATCTCCGCATCTTTTGGCTAGTGCACGATCCCATTATGTTGACTATGCCATTCACGCCTCGATCTTTAACAAGGCGCAGATTGATGAAATGAAATACTGTTATCAGAACGGCATCACGTCGTTTAAGCTTTACATGAATCTCGGCGGTGACGTCGGGCATGTATATATGGACATGGAGCCCGGCTCAAACCAACTACACGAGGCTCACGTTGATGTAGATGATGGTGTTGTGCGGGGCGCAGTTAGAGAGGCGGCAGAACTCGGCTGTCCCATCCTTGTTCATGCCGAAGACTCTGAATCATGCGCATGTGGAATCAGGACGGCAAGGGAAAAGAATCATGACGGCCTGTCGGCCTGGTCACAGAGCCGCCCCCCGGAATCCGAAGCCAAGGCGATTGCAACGGTATCGCGGCATGCCAGGGAGTTTGACTGCACGATCTATTTCGTGCACATCGGTTCTGGTATTGCGCTCGAACAGATTCGAAAAGAAAAGCAGAACGGAACAAAAATTTTCGTGGAATCGTGCCCGCACTATCTGACGCTTTCTCATGAGCAGCGCCGGGATTATCTTGCAAAGGTAATGCCGCCGATAAGATCAAAATCCGACATCTCCCGAGTCTGGGACGCAATATCTCATGGAAGAATCGACTGCATTGGAACAGATCATGTGGCCAATCAACTCGGACTCAAGCTTGGCGGGTCGGACGTCTGGGATGCGCTTGCAGGGTTTCCGGGAACCGGCACCATGCTGCCAATTTTGCTTAGCGAGGGCGTAAACCGGGGAAGGATCACACTGGAAAATCTTGTTTGCCTGACCAGTTATAATGCCGCTCGAATCTTTGGCATGCATGGCCAAAAGGGATCCCTCGAGCGTGGATTTGACGCGGACGTAGCAGTTGTTGATCTGAGGCTGGAAAAAAAGGTGGACAGCGGCATGTTTGGCGGATTTTCAGATTATATCGTATATGATGGCTGGAGCCTGACTGGATGGCCGGTTAAGACCATGGTAAGGGGTGAAATGGTCGCCGAGGACTTTGAGGTGGTGGGAAAAATAGGCCACGGAAGCCAGGTCCGTAGACGGGCCTCTAAATGATGCTGAATCTTCCGCTGGCCATAGCCCTGTAAATTATGTCCGGCTTTCTTGCAAATATTCCTGATTCCACTACCCCTGCTATGCGGATAATCTGGGAGGTTAGACGCCTTGGGTTGTCTATGACTCCAAAATCACAATCCAGAATTATGTTCCCGTTTTCCGTAAAAAACGGATATCCGCCTTGTACCGTTCTTATCATGGTTTCCCCGTTGATTTTTTGAATTGCCGCCGATGCGGTTCTTCTTGCACTTGGATGTACCTCTACCGGAATCGACATGTTGATTTTTTTGACGAATTTTGTCTTGTCTGCCATGATGACTACCTTTTTTGCCGAGCTGATCAGAATGTTCTCCCGAAGTAGCGCACCGCCGCCTCCCTTGACCAAAAAACCTTCTGCATCTATCTGATCCGCGCCGTCAAATACGATGTCAACTCCTATTACATAATCCGGTTCGATCAACGCAATGCCGTATTCCTCTGCAATCTTCCTGATCTGTAGCGAGGTTGGAACCCCGATCACCTCCAAGTCCCCATCCATGACGCGCCTTCCGAGCGCCCTTACAAAGGCGGCCGCGGCCCGCCCGCTACCTAGGCCGACCACATGCCCGTCCCTGACGTGTCTTAATGCATCCGCTGACAATGCATTGATTGCATCATCATATGACAATTATTCCACCTCTGCCTGCTCTAGCTTGGATATGACCCTTAAAAGATCACCCTTGATCTTTTCTAAATCCTTGTCGTCATCTTGAATATCCGGGCCTTCATGCTTGGTAGTTGCGATTACCGTACTATGCGGCTCCGACTTGATCGGCTCCGTCTTGGGCATTTTTAATTGTCCTGAACTAGGATGCTCTGTAACCTCTTGGTGTATTGGCTTGGCTGGATGCCGCACTGGCTGGGGTTTTTCATCCAACGGATACTTGAGGGAACCATTCGGTATTGATGTCAGCGTGGTAATCTCCATTGAATCCCTTTTTGCTCTTGGAATTCCGATTATTTCAGAGTCAGATGACCGCATCATACCTGTACTAAATGACTCTCGGATCCCCTTGGCCTGTTCCTGACCGTCTGTTTTTTTGGCGGCTTTTTCCTCCTCTACTATCCTTGTACTTGCTGTAATCCTTGATGAGAGTTCATACAACCTGTTGTCAAGCTGTGACAACTTTTGATCCATCAGGGTGATCAGGCCATCGCCTACGGGGCCCAAGTCGGGATGATCCCCGGCGGCCTTTATCCTCTCTAACTTTGCCAGTATTATTCCAAGTTGGTGCTGGTACTTTAGCAACAGTCCGTCCCTTTGAATCTTTGACAGGTTTGAATCCTCGTACAGCCTTGCTATGGTTTTATTCAGGATATCTTTTTCGATTTTTAGTGAGCTTAGCTGGTTTTTGACGTGCTTGCTTGCACCAATACTTGAAAGTCCTGCTGGCTTTCTTGGAAACTTTCTTACGGCGACGGCCGACGCCGCTCCGGCTATGGAACTAAGTAAAATGGCTAGCTCTTGCATCTATGTGTACCATTTGATCCAAGAGTATTTACGGATTTTTGCATCTGGAAATCCACAACTGGCACACCTGTAATGCCTTTTATGAAACGAATTTTTACCACACCGTCGACATCGTATGTGGACCTTTTTCTTGGTAAACCCGCCCATTGATGTTGTGCCTTTTACCATGGCTAATCACTCTGTGATGGAGGTGGGGAAATCATTACCACGTTGTCTCCTCTGACTACTATGGTTCCAAGACTCTCTGGATCGCCATCAGAAGAGATCTCTTCTGATTGATCGAGTAGTAGGTTCATGTGCTGGTCAAAGCCGAGCAGACTTCCACGAATTGTCTTGCCACCCTTGAGCTTGATCAAGACTATGCTGTTAATACTCTCATCGAGCACCTTTACTGCCATATCTACGGACATTTATCTCACTTATTGACGTTCATAGACGGGGATTATATTAAAATTTCATTGGTGTAACTTCTTTTACTCTGTTAGGCATATTTGACACCTTTTTGACAGGTTTTCGATGATCTCCGATAGGATACGCCTCCCGTCTTCTTTTGTAGCCCTTCTTGGGTCCCCCCAGATCCCGTTACCGGTGGCCTCTGGAAACGATCTTGAGGCCAGCCTGCGGATTTTTTTCAGATCCGCGTCGTTGAACCGTTTCTCGTCTAATCCCTTTCTTGCCTTACTCATCCTGACATTTTTTGAAACGGCCAGCATCAGCGATGTTTCCACGAACCCGGCATGATCAAACCTATCACTCATGAAATTCCAGTAGGAAAATTCAAACACCCTTGGACCCCTGGGTATCCTTTTGCCTATTTGATGAACGGCCCCCTGGTTTCCATAATGCCCGTTTATCACAAAAACATTCTTGATCCCATTGGCGCCTAGGGATTCACAAACTTCAATGATATACCTTTGCAGCGTGGTCCCCTTGATGCTTATCTGAAAAAACGGGGCATGTTCAAAGGAAACCCCGTACATCATGGTGGGCAGGACAAGCGCATCGATCCTAGAACCGACTCCGGCTGCAACCTCTGTCACAATCTCCGAATCCGCGGTGACCGGCAGGTGGGGGCCGTGTTGCTCGATCGAGCCTACGGGAATTATCGCGGCGGGCCTCCTCCTAGATATCTTTCTCCTTAGGTCCGGATCAAACTGCGCAAAGATGCCGCTCATTGAATCACTGACGTTTGATGTGTACCTTTCTCCAATTGACTTCCAGCTTGTTCTCTAGGTGCATCCTGGCAGCCTTGAAGAGTGTAGTCGCCTCTAGCTTTTGCCCCTTTTTCTTTATTGTTTCTAGAGTGTAGCTGGTGTCTACGTTAAACGAGTCCTGAAAGATTATGGGTCCCTGATCTAGGTTTTCCGTGACATAGTGGGATGTGACTCCTATGATCTTGGTTCCCCTCTCGAATGCCTGTTCGTATGCGATTGCGCCGGGAAATGCAGGCAACAGCGACGGATGAATGTTGATTATCCTGTTTGGGTACCTCCACACGAAATTTGGAGAAAGTATTCTCATGTATCTTGCCAGCAGGATCAAATCAATCTCGTACATCTTGCAGACATCCATCAGGGTTGATTCCGCCCTGTCCTGTGAACGCTCCTCTACTAGAACAAATGGAATCTTTGCACTGTTGGCCATGGATTCTAGGGCGCTCTCCGTTCCAACTATAACTGCAATCTTTCCCCTCAACATTTGCTGGTTCTTAATTAACAGTTTCAGGCAGTGGGGTTCCCTTGTTACAAAGACTGCAATGTTCTTCTGCGACTCTGATTCGTTATGGGTGCTAACCTCCATGCCCTCATTCCTGGCTAGGCTTTGCAGCTGACGATCAAATTTTTTCATGTCGATTTTTTTGCCAAATGACGCCTCTAGATACATTCCAAACAGGCCCTTGCTGACATTCTGGCTTAGCTTCTCTACGTTTCCGTGTTGTCGGAACACAAACCCTGTAAATGCGGCAACTATACCCTCCCTGTCATTTCCAACTACCGTAATACCCACCGTCGTTTTCAACGCGTTCCAATCTGGAAATTGCCTTATTAATTCTTCAATTATCGTCGGCCTCGTAATAGGCAAGCCGGGCCTTGTATTATCCGCTAGCTCCCCGTCAAGTCCGGCGTGCAGTGTCGCAATCTCTCCCTGCAATGCCGTGCTTTCGTCATCCTCCGTACGATATACCGTACGATATACCATACAATGCCCGGATCAACGGGTTGCGATGGAACATGTTGGGCCAATCGGTCAAACCGTTTTGGGCTGGCACGTACAGGCCGAGTCGTCCCATGGCTCACAAATCCCGTATCCGATGCAGGTCATGCATCTGACGACCTGACCTTGTACTTGTCGTCTAGACTTTGTATGATGCGGAAAGTGGGATTCGAACCCACGAACTCCTAAAAGACAGGGTCCTAAGCCCTGCGCCTTTGACCAGGCTTGGCAATTTCCGCATGGAAACACCACTAAAGACAAATTTATCTATTGTTTTAAGACTATTTGTGGGGGAATTATTTGGAACCAACGGCGTAAGGGGCATCTTTGCTAGGGATCTTACCTTGAATGTCATTCATGATCTTGTATCCTCGTTTGCCTCATATGTCCGAAAAGGGCCAATACTGGTAGGTCATGACGGGAGAAGATCAAGCCCGTTGATTGCTAGAACCGTCTGTGCCACCTTGAATGCCCATGGACTAGACTGCGGGGGCGCCGGACTCGTTCCAACCCCGTGTCTTGAGCTTGCCACTAAAAAGCTTGGATATGCCGGTGGAATAATGGTGACTGCCTCCCACAATCCCCCCGAGTACAACGGCATAAAACCTTGCGCCGCCGACGGGGTAGAGATTTCAAGGGACGATGAAAAAATAATCGAGCGTTTTTATTTCAATAGAACATGGGATGCATATACGGAGCATTTTGGCAAAACCTTCGCGGAACCCAAAGTCGTTGCCACGTATATAGAAAGCATCCTCTCAATGATGGATGTTGAGAAAATCAGGAAAAAGCAGTTTGTCGTTGTAATGGATCTGGGAAACGGTGCACAGGCAGTGACCGCGCCTGATTTTTGCAAATCATTGAATTGCAATGTAATTACCATAAACGAAAACATTGATGGATTGTTTCCGGGAAGGGGTTCTGAACCCACCCCGGAAAACCTATCTGAATTATCAGGCGCGGTAAGGCAAAACAACGCGGATCTAGGCATTGCCTTTGATGGCGACGGGGACAGGAGTATTTTCTGTGATGAGCGGGGGGAAATCATGACTGGCGACAGGTCTGCGCTGTTGCTTGCGCGCCACATTTTGCGGAATAATCCGGGCTCCGGCGCGGTTACATGCATGAATTCTGGTACCGCAATAGAGGAGATTGCCGGACAATTCGACTCCCCTGTAATACGAACCAAGGTAGGCAGCGTGGAGGTTTCAAGAAAAATGATTGACACCGGCGCAATACTGGGATTTGAGGAGAACGGCGGGTTCATGTACGGGCGGCATAACCAGGTTCGGGATGGGGCGATGACTCTGGGACTAATGCTTGATTTGATGGCATCCTCCGAAAAACCTGTCACCGACCTGCTAGCCTCCCTCCCCGTTTCACACACTGCCAAGAACAAGATTCAGTGTACCCCTGATCAGGCAAGGCGCCTGATTGAATATATGAATGCAGAATTTCCAAGATCCGATACGTCTGATGGAATCAAGATCACACTTGGACTCAGGGAATGGGTAATGATAAGGCCAAGTGGTACAGAGCCGCTCGTTCGGATATATGCAGAGGCAGACTCCCAAGAGAGGTTAGACGAGCTAATCAAAGAGTATACTGCCAAAATCAAATCCATAATCTGATGCCGATTACTACACGGAAGACATTTTGACCACTAGTATACGGACCAATCTCGTTGACTAGAAACACGGACGCGTCAACACGTGTAACTAGTCCTGTTCTAGCTTGGTTTGTCCGTTGGATAAAGTTAGTTATTACTATCTGTGTAATTTTTTTACCGGACCTGCTACTGCACTCTACTATTGGGATTTTTTACAAATGTCACGGCAGTTATCTCGTCATCTAATGGCGCATGTATTATTTTATTGGATCACTTTTTCACATACTCAAATTCGTGCGACGTAATCCCATGTGCAACAATCAAAAGCCGATAGACTGCATGCCTTGCAATGTATCTTGTCCCGTGATCCTTCGACCCTGCCGTCTGCCTGCGGCTGATCCGTACTAGTAACACATGATATATCATACACTCTAGTCCATCTCTGACTCGCCCATTTTGGTCCTGCCGCATTTGATACCTGTCTTTTCATATTCCTCATTGCCTCGTAGCACTGTAGGGTTATCACATCATCGAGCCGCCTTTGCCGATTTTGAACATTTGAACGCAGAGCGCACTGTTTTTTATATATACAGGCACAACAACGAGCCAATAATTTGATATACTTTGTCGCCGTATACTAAACATGGCCCTTGACGTAAGTGTCTAGACATCACATATATCCGGGCCTCCCATTCTACTTCATTTCACACTTGTAGCCAAATTAGGATCAACTGGCATCTGCGAATAACACTTTTAAAACCAGTTACGTCAGTTGTGAAATGGAGATGATCCCTTAGGGTGATGTATTATGGGCAAAGCTTACTATGTAAAATTCGATACTCCTGAAGATCTCGTTAGTCCAATCTACGAGGCGCTTCGAGTCGCCACCCAGAGCGGCAAGGTCAAAAAAGGCACCAACGAGGCGACAAAGGCAATCGAAAGAGGATCAAGCAAACTAATAGTTATTGCAGAGGATGTGGAACCCCCTGAGATCGTAGCACATCTGCCAATCCTGTGCGAAGAACAAAACGTGGCATATGCATTTGTTCCAAGCAAGGAGGAATTAGGCAAGGCCCTTGGAATCGACATCATATCTGCCGCGGCGGCCATTCTAGATTCTGGCGACGCGCAGCACATAATCGATCAAGTCATTTCGTCAATTGCTAAAATCAAGGACGGCACGACTGATCAATGAGCGCTGAAACCGAAGAAGTAACGCAGGCTGAAATCATTCAGATTGTTGGAAGGACTGGGATTGCCGGCGAGGTCATTCAAGTCAGAGTAAAGATAATGTCTGGAAAAGACAAGGGCAGAATTCTCACACGAAACGCAAAAGGATCGGTCCGCATGGGTGATATCCTGATGCTGCGTGAAACGGAAAGGGAAGCCAAGAAAATCAAATAGGTGGAGAAATAAATGAGTCTCTTGGTCAAACCATGCAATTTCTGTGACAGGCCGGTGGCAAAAGGTTCCGGTACAATGCTGATTAAAAATGACGGTACGGTTCTTTGGTTCTGCTCCTCAAAGTGCAAAAAGAACATGCTGGATCTCAGACGTGATCCTCGAAAGCTGAAATGGACCAAAAAATACATCAAGGGCGGAATTAAACAAAAGAAGTAAAATTGGCCGAACAGACACTATTCATAGTAAAGCCGGACGCTGTAAGGCGGGGTCTCACAGGCGAGATCGTTGCGCGTTTTGAACACAAGGGATTCGTAATTCGCAAGCTGAAAATGTTTCAATTTACCACGGAACAAGCAGAACAATTCTATGCGGTCCATAAGGACAAGCCGTTTTTTGGAGAGCTTGGATCGTTTATAACATCCGGCCCTGTGGTCGCAGCAGTAATCGAGGGAAACAACGCCATTGCCACCACTAGGATCATGATAGGGGCAACAAAATCATTCGAGGCTGCACCCGGTTCAATCAGGGGCGACTATGGGCTTGGATTCAGCGAAAATATCATTCATGCATCGGACTCTCAGGAAAGTTTTGAACACGAGTCAAGGGTAGTATTTTCGTGATCGGCGTTGAAGGTCCGTCAGCCGATTGTGGCCGTCTTGGGTCATGTTGATTCGGGAAAAACGTCACTTTTGGACAGAATCCGCGGCACGGGTGTGCAGGGGAGGGAGGCAGGCGGAATCACGCAGCATATTGGGGCTAGTTTTCTTCCCACGGAGACGATCAGGACCACGTGCGGCCCATTATACAAAAAATTAGAGTCCTCCAAAACCCAGATTCCTGGCATTCTTGTTATTGACACGCCGGGACATGAGGTCTTTAGAAACCTTAGGACGCGGGGCGGCTCTGCGGCCGACATTGCAATATTGGTAGTTGATGCGGCTAGGGGATTTCAACCGCAGACTAGGGAAAGCCTGCAAATCCTTGAAAACAGGAAGGTTCCGTTTGTTGTTGCCTTGAACAAATGTGATCAAATCTCAGGATGGAGATCCACGGACAACCAGTTCATCACCCAGGCAATTAAGGAACAGGATTCATCTATACGGGCGGATCTGGATCAGAAAATCTACGACGTTGTAGGATCCCTCTCCATCCTAGGTTATCAATCTGAGGCATTCTACCGAGTTCAGGACTTTAAAAAAGAGATTGCCATCGTGCCCGTCTCTGCCAGAACCGGAGTCGGAATCCCAGAACTGTTTACCGTGCTGATTGGACTGACACAGCAGTACCTTAACAAAAAACTTGATCAGGAGGAAAAGGAAAGCCATGGAATCATACTGGAGGTAAACGACGAGGCTGGATTGGGACAGACTGCAAGCGTGGTCCTTATTGATGGAAGCATGAACAAAAACGATTCGGTAGTAGTTGCAAAGCGTGATTCGGTTATAGTGACAAGGCCAAAGGCAATCCTGCTCCCAAAACCGCTTGATGAGATGAGGGATCCTAGGGACAAGTTCCGGCCGGTGGACGAGGTAGTGGCGGCTGCGGGAATCAAGATTGCCTCCCCGGAACTTGAGGGCGTTCTGCCCGGAAGCACGCTTTACGTCTCATCTAGTCCTGATGAAACTGAACGATTCAAAGGTTACATTGCAGAGGAACTAAAATCCGTCTTTATTGATACGGAATCCAATGGCGTGATTCTAAAATGTGATACAATCGGCTCCCTTGAAGCTATTATTGCAATGCTAAAGAAGGAGCATATTCCCGTCGCCAAGGCCAACGTCGGTCCGGTCACAAGACGTGACGTCATGGAGGCAAAGGCAATCAAGGAAAAGGATCGGCACCTAGGTGTAATTCTTGCATTTAATGTAAAAATACTGCCTGATGCCAGGGAGGAATCCGACACCGGCCACATCCGGCTTTTTGAGGACAGGATAATCTACAACCTGATTGACACCTATCGCCAGTGGGTAACTGATGACGCGGCCAACAGGGAGGATGCGATATTCTCCGAACTCACACCAATTGCAAAATTTACATTTCTCAAGGGATACGTCTTTCGCAACAAGGATCCAGCCGTGTTTGGAATACATGTTGACGCAGGCGTTCTCAAACAAAAGGTCTCATTTATGAACAAAAACGGCAGGCGAGTTGGCGTCGTTCATCAGATGCAAGACGACAAGAAATCAGTGGATACAGCGCAGTCGGGGCAGGAGGTGGCCTGCTCGGTTCAAGGGGTAACCATTGGCAGGCAGATTAATGAGGAAGATGAGCTCTATACCCTTCCCCATTCATGGGAGGCAAAAAAACTTCTCAATCAATTCATGCACAAACTGACCGCCGAACAGATGGAAATTCTTAATTTTATAGTAGATATTCAGCGCAAAAACGATCCTGCATACGGGTACTAGGGTACTGCTTACAGCCGCTCAAGCATGTATTTTTGAAACCCTGTTGCCCGGCACGTCCGGATTTGCCCGCCCCCACCTTTTGAAAATCATGTACATTATGATTGCAGGTGCAGCTAGATACATTCCGGCATTGAGCGCAATGATTCCGAGCCCGTATCCGATCATCTCGTACTCTGTGTCGATATCTGCATGGTTCAGGATTTCCAGCGTGGCAAGCATTGGAGCGATTACTACCTTGACTGTCTCCTTGAATGCCGGATTATTCCTTTCCCAGTCTGCTACTGTGGGTGAAAACGAGTAGTAGAACTGGTTGAATCCGTCTATGAATGCCGAGCCGGACCGCGTCTGCAGTACGACATCATCACGTATCTCGCGCAAAAGCTGAACCTGTACTGCCATCTCCGAACCATATGCGGCAGTTGCAATCAGGCATCCGCTGTTCCTAGGGTTTGTCTCAGACTGGGTGTCATCTTGCTTTGCGAGCGGTTTTGAATCCGACGTCGCGTTTGTCTTAGGCTGCACTACTTCTTCTTTGTCCTCGACCGGACTGCAAACTCCGTCTTTTAGGACTGTTCCTTGGGCGCAGACCTCTGCTACCGGCTCTGATAGGCCGACTGCCTCGTAAATCGAGTCGTATTGGGGAAAGTTCTCATCGAACCATTTCTTGTACGTATCCTCGTCTAGGTACCTGTCAACATAATGCTGCGGATCCTTTGCGCTGTCTACAAATGACGCAAGACTAGGCTCCGCGGATTCCACTTCTTTGGATTCCACTTCTTTGGATTCTCGTTCCGCGGATTCCCTTTCTTTGGATTCTCGTTCCGCGGCTTTTACCTCACTGGCTTTGGGTTCTGAATCCTGCACTGCCTGGTTTTGAACCTTGTTAACCGTTACTGTGATGGTCTTGCTGTCATGGGACGCCCCTGCCCTGACGACAATGTCGACAAGATACGCGCCGGACCCAAACTCTTCATCCGGCGTCCATGTAAACTCCCCGGTCCTAGAGTCTATCTTGGCGCCGGCCGGGGCATTGGTTCCCAATTCATACTCGCCGGCTATTGACGAATCCGTAATTCTTGCGGTAAATGTCAGTGTACTGCCCTCGTTTACCTGCTTGTCTCCAATCGGTACTAGCCTAAGGTCGTAGATCTGCCCCACCCTGACGGCCGTACCATCAAACTGCAAGTTGATGCTTGTGGCATTTGCAATCTTTTCGTCGCTTGTAAACGCCAGAGCCTTGTAAACCCCGACTGCTGAAAAAATATCTTTTATCTTGATGGGTACTATCTCGTAAAGTCCGGAACTAGATGCCAAACCGTTCTTTAGATCTACTTTTCCACCTGTAGGACTCCTTATTATCAGTGTGATTATCTCCCCACCGTCCTCTGCGGTACCTGAAAATACGATGCTTTCATCCTTGTCGTAGAATTGCTTGTCTGTTTTCAGACTTGTCACATCGGCAAACGCTGGTGGCATGATGATAATTCCGCATAAAATGACAAGTATAACGCGTGCGTTCATCTCCGTCGTTGGTAATTTGTGGAATTTTTTATTAAAAATAATACATAATATATCCTGATAAATTGGGTATATTAAACAGACAATTATGATTCTGAATGCTTTTGAATTGCCATGTGTATTCCGGGTTCGCCTACGGCACCCATCATCCTGTCGATCTCGCTGCCCTTTTTGAACATGATAAACGTCGGAATTGCACATACTCCGAACCTGCCAGCAATGGTCTTGTTTTGATCTACGTCTACCCGCGCAAATGTCACATGCTTGTATTTTTTGGCCATTCTTTCAAAGATCGGATGCATCATCTTGCATGGCATGCACCAATTGGCCCAAAAGTCAACTAGCGTCAGGCCGTCATTTGCGATCGTCTGATCAAAGTTTTCACCATTGAGATCCAGCACACTTGGCTGCTGGGTCTGACTCGACGCCATCATTTCCTGCAGTTTCTTCCCCTTTAGCCGTTCAAGCTCCTCGTCTACCATACCTTTTCTTAACCATCCAATCTATAATTACTTTACAGATCCAGCAAAAACCTCATGTAGATGCCACCATTTTGCCTTATCTCCATGTCGTGAAACGTTGGCGCCTTGATCTCCACCTTGAACCCGTGCCTTGACAGGTCAATTGGTTCACCCGTGGCCATGCAGGAAATCTTCATTTCATTTGACAGTGAAATTTTTGGCTCCAGCTTTTTGATTGCAAACCCGTCGGTTATCAGCAGATAGATTACCTCCTCAAGCCAGTTAAGCAGGAGATATCTCAAATCTGTACCGCTTACGGAAACTTCCCTAGTCTCCGTACCGTTTACGGCATCCGGATTCAGCGTAGTCTCTATAACAGCATCCCCTGCAATCCTAAACGCCTCCTCGAGGGTGGATGCCCTTACCTCTATGATTGCATCGGTTGTATGCTCCAACACCTTGTAACTCAACTGCAACCTGTCTACAAGTACTCTAAATAATGATTTCAACGATTCGCGCTTGGCGCAAAGCCTAAATCTACAACCTAGGACTTTACAGTGTCTTGGAGCTTCCCCGTGGAATGAAGGATTTTGAAGAGGGGGAACAGTGCAAGATTGAACTCATACGGGAAAAGTTCAAGCACATGTCGTCCCTGTATGGTTTTTCATTCATGGATCCGTCTCCGATTGAACTGTTGTCGGTACTAGAGACAAAATCCGGGCAGGAGATCCGTAATGAGATCTATTACTTTACGGACAAGGGTGGCAGGGAGATTGCACTGCGTTTTGACTTTACCGTCGGTCTGACCCGTTATATCGCATCACAGAAATCCGCACGGCTTCCAATCAAGGTGTCTAGCTTTGGTGGGGTCTTTCGGTATGACGAGCCTCAAAAGGGACGTTACCGGTATTTTCATCAATGGGATATAGAGGTATATGGAAGGATTGGGCTAGAGTCCGAGGCAGAAATCATCGAGCTGACCTCTAGGCTGTTTGACTCGTTAAACTTGACCGACATAATCATAGACATAAACCACAGGAACCTTGTCGAGTCATACATTAACAGGATCTTTGAATCTGATGACGCACAGCTGACGGGCGATATCCTACGCGCCGTTGACAAGACGCAGAAAAAACCAAGGGATGAAATCCTTAAAGAATTTGAAGAAAAGGGGTATGACAGGTCCAAGCTGGACAAAATCTTGGATTTCTCACGGCTTTGCGGCACGATATCGGAAATTGAATCTAGGTTTGACACGTCCGTCCTAGAATCCTGGAATGATCTGAAATCACTTTTCGCCTCGTTGCAGAACCGCGGCGTGTCAAACATACGCGTCAACTTTGGAATCGTACGTGGCCTAGACTATTATTCTGGCGTGGTATTTGAGGTCTTTGAGAAAAATTCCAGACTTGCACTGGCGGGAGGCGGACGGTACGACTCTCTTACTGACGCGTTTGGCCGCAAGGACATCGGCGCGGCCGGAGTAGCCGGGGGCGTGGAACGTATGATGCTGGCGATGGACCAACAGGGCGCTTGGCCTAGTACAAGGCAGGAGACGACCTCGGTCTTGTACGTGAACGAGGAGATGCAAAGGACGGCAGTGGGAATCGCATCTGCACTCAGATTACGCCGCATTGTGGTGGACATTGACTTGGCTGGAAGGCCGCTCAAAAAGCAGATGGATCTTGCATCAGGTTCAAAGTTTGCAATCATTGTTGGCCCGAAGGAGGCTGAATCCGGCAACATATTATTGCGCAACATGGAGGACGGAACTGAAACACTAGTCGGGATCGAAAAAATCAAAACCGATCCGCATTCGGTCCTTAACCAATAAAGGCGCGTGTCATCATCATGATCTCCGGTCCTGTTGTAAAGGAACCCGCGACGACTGCCCTGTTGTTGATCAGCGTTCCTGATGTCACAAACGGCACACCTCCGTTGACCGTCGCTGGCTCTATGTTTATGCCCAGTATGTTGGAAAACATCTTGATGTCTTCCTCATCGGCTTCCGGATGTATTATTCCGCCCACCTGATTGGCGCTAATCATGGCGCCTACCTGATTATACCCTGCAATCCTCCTTTGAATCGCCTCCACGTTGAGCGCCTGCTCGATCTTCTTGACATTCTCCCTTTCAATCAGCGGCGAGACGACTGCCCCCTTGTCGTTTATCGACATCATGTTTCCCAATGCGTTGTACTTTGTATCTAGGACCTCCACGTTTAACCCAGTAGCCTTTTCTAAAAACTCAATCTCGTCGGGATATGCGGTATGCGGCAGGAGAAGGCCATGGTTGTTTGCCACCATCAGGACCCCTATGACCCTGGTGTTTCCAACTGATATCTTTAGATGCTCTACCCCGAGGTGTTCTGCAAGGGCGTCTGCCTTGGAGCTGACTAGCCCCCTGGGAATAAAGACGAACTTGTCGTTTGCACTGGCATAGACTCCTATATTTGGACCCCTGTAGATGTCATACTTGATTATGTCCACTTGATCCGCAAAAACATCAAATGATATGAACGTAAGGAATCGACACTAGGTAAAGCTCTATACCTAATTTATGGCGATTTATCAGCCTAGGTTTAAATAACATTTGTAAAGATTTGACTCATGCCAATTCCAGAAAACTTTCCGGAAGGTTTTGAACCAAAGGGAAAGATTCACCAGTCGGACGGCCAGTTTCACTTCATGTGGGGCCCGGGAAGGGCGGATGCAGAAACCTCCACAAACGAGGATGTTCAGGCGGCCTACAAGGCGCGCGGCGAGACCTATGAACCATTGGGAGTCAGTGGAACGATGGTTGCAGTTGACTGGGACTCTTGTGTTGCAGACGGCGCATGCATTGAGGCATGCCCTGTCCAAGTATTCCAATGGTATAGAACCGAAAAGGACATACCCGCAAAGGATGTCGTGGGGCAAACCTTTGAAGGTAGCGGCAGCTCCGAAAAGGAGGAAAGAAAGGACCATACCGACAAGGCGGATCCGATCAGAGAACATGATTGTATATGGTGCATGGCATGCGTCTCAGTATGCCCTCCACAGGCAATCAAGGTTGATCAATCCAACCTAGAAGCGCATGAAAAGGCGGCCGGAACATATACCCAACTCAAGGGCGGAGAAAATCCACACGCGCACGACTAGAAATTTCCCACCATTATTTTATGACTTTTTTTGTACTCGCCCTGACACTAGTGTATTTACTGCATGATATAACAAGTCACCCCTTCGTACCAAATGATCTAATCCCTGCAGACCGTGTTACGTCTCCGTACTTGTACTGGACATGTATATTCTTGGCAATATTTCTGGATTCGGCGGCTTGGGGCCTTTGCCCGATGAACCGATTTTGTAGCTTTAAATAACAACCTCGAAATACCCATAACATGGGAATAGATGAAAAGTTTGTAGAGAATCTAGAGACCATTGGACGTACCAACCATGCAGATGGCGAGAACTTCCACTTTATCTGGGGCAACGGAAAAACTGACGGTGCAGCCTTTTCAAACGAAGAGGTAAAGGCCGCATATGAGGCCCGCGGTGAAGAACAAGTCCCGCTTGGCATTCATGGAACCACAGTTGCAGTAGACTGGGACGAATGCACCGCACGCGGCTCGTGCATGAGCGTATGTCCGGTTCAGACATTCCAGTGGTTCAGGACGGAAAAGGACATCTCGGCTGCACAATGCATGGATGAGACGTTTGAGGGCACCGGAGCCACGGAACAAGATGAGCGTCTAGACTACACCGACAAATCACAACCAATCAGGGAGCATGACTGTACCCAATGCATGGCCTGTCAAGAGGCGTGTCCTGAAAAGGCAATCTTGATTGAACCATCGTACCAAGAACATCATGAAAAAGCCGCCGGTACGTTTGTACAGATGCAGGGTAGCTCAGAAAACCCGCATGCGCACGATTAGGAAAACCCACCACTTTTATTTTCTATACCTTATCAACAAATTTTAACTGCCGTCACATCTGTAATCCTGCAGAGGTCGCCTAGCCTGGTAGGGCGCGGGCCTTGAGAGCCTGTGTGAGCAATCACGCGGGGGTTCGAATCCCTCTCTCTGCGCTTGATATTGTATTTATTTGGCAAGGATCGCGAATTTTATACCCCGTGATACGTGTTAGATATTGCTAGTTTTGTACCGTGACAGAGTATGGTCATGGGGACTGGTTCTTTTTACTTCCAAGCTCGGCAAGCATTGCCGACAGCTGGATCTCCGGACTGGCGCCGACAAGAATCCTGTAATCGTATTTTGCAATGATCTTTAACGCCTGACTCTGTATATCTGTCTTGGATTTGAACAGTGCCGAGTTCATGTATTTTAAAAAGTCCGACTCGGACATTCCATATACCTTGATCAGCTCAATCATCTTATTCCTAGCGTCTGACAGCTTTCCATCCATGGCCATCTTTAACACGTCATCAACATCGCTGATTCGGCTCAACCCAGCAGATGATTTCACACTATCCTCTGAAATGGGGCCCATGCTTGCCACGGTCTGGAGAAGGTTTATCGCGTGACGAAGGTCGCCTTCGGCATAATCGTGTACGGCCCTGAGCCCCCCCTCGCTGGACTCGACTCCCTCCTTCTTTGCTATTGATGCTAGGTGCTTGACGGCCTCTTCTTCGGCAATGGACGTAAACTTGAACACGGCGCACCTGCTTTGAATCGGATCAATGATCTTTGAAATATTGTTGGCTATTATAATAAACCTGCAAAACCTTGCGGCATCCTCTATTATCCTTCTTAGCGCGGTCTGTGCATCCGACGTCATCTCGTCTGCCTCGTCTAAAATAATGAATTTGAACGGAATCTGTTCGATTCCTGCAAACCGGGAAAACCTCTTGACCTTTTCGCGCACCATGTTGATCCCCCTCTCGTCTGACGCATTCAGCTCTAGAGTGTACTCTTTGTACCTGTCGCCTAACACCTCCCTTATGATGCACAGCGCCGTCGTTGTCTTGCCCACCCCGGCAGAACCAGAAAACAGCATGTGTGGCATTTCAGGGGCGTTTTTTATCAGACTGCTGATACTACCGATAACGTCCTTTTGGTTTACAATATCTGAAAGCTTTTGCGGCCTGTACTTTTCAACCCACATAAAGTCCGCCGTCATTATTCAATACTGGAAAAACTCCACTAATAAATGGCTTACATGAATCCTGGTAATTGTTTAATGACCCGCATAACAAAACCACCGGGTTTTACCGCAAAGACATGCGTAGAGTTATAGCCAGATCAATTGATTCTTACCAAATGGTTAACAGAATTGATCGTACCAATTCAACATAAAATCACGGGAGTAATGAGCCAATCATGGTCGACATGGATGATATAGTCAAGGCGGGAACGATAAAGTTCAAGCTAGAGGATGTCAAGGTGTCATTTGAACACGATGTCAAGATAGACGTCTCTGGAGTACATGTCGAGGGAAAACGGGGGGAGATGATTAACCTGCCGCGGTGGGTTGCCAACGTACTAGAATCCCAAAAACATGCGCAAATACAGGACACCGACATGGTAGTTGAGCTAAAACAGGCAATCGTCAAGGAAAATGTCCAGGGCGAGTTTGACATGGCCACGCTGGAATCCCACTTTTACATCAAGCTTAGGGCATACATGAGGCGGCTGTCCGAGTCAGACAGGGACAGGGTAAAAAGCCTGCTAAACTCCATAGTCAGGAAAAGACGCGGCAAAATTATCGGACTTGCCGATTCCTCAAAGCTTACCTCTGATATTGCACAAAAATTAACCATTGAGGAGCAAGCATTCTATAATACTATTTATGAAGACAGCCGGAACTTTGAGAAAAAAATACTGAGGGACGATGAGTACTGAGACGGAGGCAATTTCACAGTCGGGCCTGTCTGCAAAGGTAAAGGAATTTCTCACCCAATTCAAGGGCGCGGACGGCTCTTACTCTTATGTTGAGGAAATCGACCAAATGATGCCAAGGCGTGCAAAATTCATCGCAGTTGACTATAATGACCTCGTGACGGAGCACGAGATCGAGTCAATATTTAACGAACAGCCCGATGAGATACTCGACGCGTTTGCACGCGCCATCAACGAAATACTTGAGGAAAGATTTCCACAATATGCCGCAAAAATCAGGGATGAGACACGAGTCCGAATTATAAATTATCCAGTCCAGCGCAGCCTCAGACAAATCAACGCGGAGGTGATTAGCAAGATGACAAGCGTTTCAGGTATGGTGGTACGCGCATCGGAGGTAAAGCCACTGGCCCGGGAAATACTCTACACGTGCCAGGACAACCACGTCACCCAGATCTTCTTGCAAAAGGGCATGAGCGTCAACACTCCTGTAAAATGCTCCAATCCCAAGTGCTCCCACCGGGATCTTCAGATAAAGCCTGACTCCAGCCGGTTTATCGACTTTCAAATACTCCGGCTACAGGAACTGCCCGAAGATCTGCCGCCCGGACAGCTCCCCCACTATGTGGACGTTACGATCAAGCAGGATCTTGTGGATAATGCCCGCCCCGGCGACAGGATAATACTCACGGGAATTGTAAGAATCGAGCAAGAGCCAATATCCGGCATAAGCAAGACCAACAGTGGCGTATACCGGCTGCGCATTGACGGAAACAACATAGAGTTTCTTGGAGGCCGTGGTTCCAAAATACAGCGAAAGACTGAACGAGAAGAGATCTCCCTGGATGAGGAAAAAATCATCAGGGCGCTGGCAAAAAGCCCCGAAGTTTATCAGCGGCTGATTGACTCGTTTGCCCCCCACATCCAAGGCCAGTCGCTAATCAAGGAGGCGATTTTGCTGCTGATTGTGGGCTCTACGCAACGACTGCTGACGGATGGGAGCAAGATTCGCGGGGACATTAACGTCTTTTTGGTAGGTGATCCTGGAACCGCAAAGAGTGAGATGCTAAAGTTCTGTGCACGTATTGCACCGCGAGGTCTTTACACGTCTGGCAGGGGTTCGACTGCGGCAGGCCTTACGGCGGCCGTGGTGCGTGACAAGACCGGAATCATGATGTTGGAAGCGGGCGCCGTGGTGCTCGGAGACCAGGGCCTCGTATGCATAGACGAGTTTGACAAAATGAAGCCAGAGGACAGAAGCGCGTTGCACGAGGTCATGGAGCAGCAATCTGCAAGCATTGCAAAGGGAGGAATCGTGGCGACGTTAAACGCGCGGACATCCATTTTGGCGGCGGCCAACCCGATGTATGGAAAATATGATCCATTCAAAAACATCACTGAAAATGTAAACCTGCCAATCCCGCTCCTGACAAGGTTTGACCTGATCTTTGTGGTCCGAGACCTACCCTCTCGGGAACGCGATGAAAATATTGCACGGCATATAATTGCACTTCATACTCCGCAGGGCTCGGACACCAAGTCCCTAATAGATGTAGACATTCTTACCAAATACCTTGCGTATGCAAAGCGCGCGGCGCCCGAGCTGACTGTAGAGGCAGAAGAAAAGATTCTGGAGTACTATCTCAAGATGAGAAACGTCGAGGCAGAAGAAATGATCACCGTCACCCCGAGGCAGCTAGAGGGGATAATACGGCTGTCCACTGCACGCGCACGGCTCTTGATGAAGGACAGGGTGGAGGAGGAAGATGCCGAGCGCGCCATATTCCTGATTGAAAGCATGCTGCATGATGCCGGAGTGGATGTCAACACCGGCCAGGTCGACCTTGGTGTCCTGCAGGGCAAGCCCAGAAGCGAGGTCTCTAAAATGCAGCTGTTCATGGACGTTCTCAAGTCACTAGAGGGCGAAAACAAGACACCTGTCGAAGAAAAGCTCTTCCTCAAGGAGCTTGAAAAGACCACCAAGTTTACCGAGGATGACGCGCGCGCATTCCTTAAGCGAATGCTCCGCGAAGCATCTATTTATGAATCAAAACCCGGCCATTATAACAGGGTATGAAGGTTTCAAAACTTGATCTTCCGGATGGCGCACTGGAGCATTTGGACTCGGAAGGATTCAAGGTACTGTATCCGCCGCAGCAGCAGGCCGTCAAGGCCGGCATGCTTGACGGCAAATCTATACTAGTCTCGGCACCAACTGCCAGCGGGAAGACCCTGATTGCCATGCTTGCTATACTAAGCTACCTGTCTAGGAATTCCGGCAAGGCCGTCTATCTAAGCCCCCTCAAGGCGCTGGCATCAGAAAAATATTCAGAGTTTAAAAAAATGGAAAATATCGCCAAACCACAAATCAAGGTGGCAATCTCGACTGGTGACTTTGAAGAACTGGAAAAAAACCTCCAACAATACAACGTCTTGATACTGACAAATGAAAAAATGGACTCTATAATGCGGCACAACGCCGCGTGGATCGACAAGGTGGGACTGGTCATAGCAGACGAGATCCATCTTATCGGGGATCAGGACAGGGGGCCGACACTGGAGATGGTCCTAAGCCGTCTTGGACAGCTGGAACCGGTGCCGCAGATTGTGGGCCTTAGCGCAACGGTGACTAATTCTGATGAGGTTGCCCAATGGCTAGATTGCATCCCGGTCAAAAGCGAGTGGAGGCCCGTACCGCTCTCCGAATGGGTCTGTGATGGCGGCGAGGTCATCGTGCCGGGCGGGGAAAACTTTGAGATTGAGACCTCTGCCCGGGGGCTACCGGTTGACCTGTGCCTGCATTCCGTCAGGGATGGGGGACAGGCGCTTCTTTTTGCCGAAACACGCGCCCGTTCCATGTCCCAGGCAACCCGGGCGTCGGACGCGGTGTCAAAACTCCTCTCCGATGACGACGTAACAATGCTCAAGGGAACGGCCAAAAAAATACTTGCAAACAACGAACACACCAAGGTTGTCCTGCGTCTTGCCGACCTAGTAGAACGCGGGGTGGCGTTTCACCACGCCGGCATGAATCAAGACTGCCGCAATGCAGTCGAGTCGGGGTTTAGGAACGGCAACATAAAGATGGTTTCGTCCACACCAACGCTGGCGGCGGGCGTAAACCTGCCGGCGCGGCGGGTCGTCATATCGAGTATCAGCAGGTATGATTTTAAGAAAAATGAAAACCTGCCGATCAGCGTCCTAGAGTACAAGCAGCTGTCCGGGCGCGCCGGAAGACCACAGTATGATGATCACGGAGAATCCATCGTCGTTGCAGGCGGCCTTGATCCACATAATGTCATCGAGCATTATGTATTCGGCGAGCCAGAGCCGATCCTGTCCAAAATAACCGGAGACAAATCCCTTCGGATACATGTACTAAGCATGATAGTTACAAATCCGGCCATCAAAGATGGTGATATCGTTGATTTTTTTCTAAAGACGCTGGGGGGATGCCAGTCTACAAAATCAAGCCTAACCCTTGCAGTCCGCATAGCGCTCCGCTTACTAGTCAAGGAGGGTATGCTGAAGAAGAAGGGTGACAGGTACGCGGCGACTGGAATTGGCAAAAAGACCTCGCAACTTTACCTTGATCCGATGACGGCCGCCGGCTTTGTAAAATCACTAGAGATGATATCTGAGAAAAAATCCCACACATTTGGAATACTGCATATGATCTCCAACTGTGATGAATTTTTTCCAAAATTTAGCCTTAGAAACAAGGATTATGAAGATGCATGCACGCTTATTGAGGCAAATTCCCAGCAGCTGATAGAACCGATATCCGAGTATGATTGTAATCGAAGCCTGCTGGCGCTTTATTCGTGGATACACGAGGCCACCGAGGTGTGCCTGTCTGACAATCTGGGGGTCGAATCGGGGGACATGTACAGGATGGCCGAGACGGGAAACTGGCTTCTTTACTGCCTAAGGGTGATATCCAAGGAGATTGGACGCGCCGATCTGCTTGCCAAGATAGACATCTTGCGCACGCGGATCAAATATGGAATAAAGCCCGAACTCGTGGACCTCGTAGGCATCCGGGGCATTGGCCGGACTAGGGCCCGAATCCTGTACCGGAATAAAATCACAGACATAGACGCGCTCCGCGGCATCAGAGCGGACAAACTTGCCAGAATTGATAAAATCGGTACTGCACTTGCAAATAATATAAAGACCCAACTGCGCAGGGTGGGTTGATTGATTGAATATGTGGCGGGAGCCGCGGCTACATCCGCAGTGGCATTTGTTGTAGTATATGTGTCGACTCCCGCCCTGATTAACTACCTTGTAAAGGGCAACTCTATGGTTCCTGACTTTTTTAAAAAGGAAAAGACGATGATTCCACGTCCCGGCGGGCCTGCAATAATCGCGGGAATTCTGTCTGCCGAGGCCGTACTATACTGGTTCTTTCCCAATCCTGGAATCCTTGCAGTCATGATTACCAGCTTTTTGGCGTTTCTGATAGGGTGGGTCGATGATCTGAGGGTCATGGGGGGCTGGTTCAAGCCGCTGGCACTTGCCGCGGCGGCGGCCCCGATAATCCTGCTTGGCGCATATGACACAAACCTTGCATTTCCACTCTTTGGCGAGGTACAGATCCCACTATTGTATCTGGGCCTGATTGTAATAATGATTTCAATTACGGGAAACACCATCAACTCCATCGACGTCTTAAACGGGGCGGCAAGCGGGTTCATGATAATTACCGGCTTTGCACTCACTGCTGGCATCTTTATCGTCGAGTATTTTAGCGAGAGTCCGAGCTATGATATTGCCCTGGCAAGCCTGCCCCTTGGGTTTGTTGCACTGGCATTTTACCGGTATCATCGGTTCCCGAGCCGGATTTTTCCCGGCGATTCTGGGGCGCTGGCATTTGGTGCCATGTATGGCTCGTTGGCAATAGTGGGACAGGTAGAGGTCATCGCCGCAGTCGCCCTGCTACCGGCAATCATCAACTCGTTTCTCTTTCTCTCTAGCGTAAAGCGCGTCGTGGAACACCGAAAGCTTGGGGCCAAGCCGGTTTCATTTACCGAGGACTTTAAAATAAAGGCAACAAGCGATCTTAGGGCCCCTATAACCCTGGTCCGAATCATACTGTCCTGTTGCGGACCAATGACTGAAAGACAGGTCGCCACTGCAATATTCAAACTGGCTGCATTTTCAAGCATCCTTGCCATAATTACGGCGTTTATGATCGGGGTGAGGATTTGAAGGAAATTTACGGATTTTTGCTGGCAGTCTGGGCCCTGATACTGGCAGGCGGAGGAATAGCCGTCACCATACTGGGACCGATCTCCGTGACGGGTTTTGGAGATCTGGACCCGACAATCTCCTCCGGACTAAAGGGTGTGACTGCAGTCTTCCTTGTCGTGATCTGGGTGGTGGTTCTGCACAGGATAAAGAACTGGATCTTCAAAAAGAGGATTACCTAGTCGGGGCTCGTACCTTTAATACTCTGACTTGAGGATGCACACTATCCGGGCAGGTACATGCTGATACTATCATG
This sequence comes from uncultured Nitrosopumilaceae archaeon, assembly GCA_964507825.1. Taxonomy (GTDB): domain Archaea; phylum Thermoproteota; class Nitrososphaeria; order Nitrososphaerales; family Nitrosopumilaceae; genus JAWVZS01. Next base: position 28,609 of record CAZDQM010000014.1, read on the forward strand.
TTTTCAGGAATATCCTTTGTGGCCATCTGATTATAATGATACCTGTTATGATCTAGACTATTATCGTGGGCCCAGATTCGATTACCGTCCATCCCGTGCGATTACCCCGGCAGTATAACGCGCAGGATGCGAGTCATTTACCACGGTTATGATAAAGATGGCTCTTCTGACCTCTGTACGCGGCGGCAGGCGGACAGTTCCCATTGATTCTTGAACCTCTGCCGATCATTATATTGTGAGGGTGTCCGGTGAGTCAATAACTGTATGGTTATCTATCTGCTAGTTGTTTCTCATAGATGAAATGCCGACCCTTGCACTTTATTATCGAGTCTCTACAAGTGCCACGGGTTTGCCTGTTTTATTATCTTCTCCGGGAGTCTTTTACTGTTTTTTTCGAGAAATTCCATCTCATGCTTTTTATCCCTCAAATCGTCGGGAAGCATGATTGGAATCTCCTCCATTATTGCAAAAAACCTGGAGCATTTTGTACAGTATAGCGCCCCATCTGAAATGACCTCGCCCTTGGCTTGGCACTCGTATAATTCCAAAGGATGATGCTTGTCCATCGGACATGCCAGAATTTCTAATAACTTTCTTCTCATTTTAACTCCAGATAGATTGGTACGCCGTTTCTGGCCGATAAAAGTGCAGCTTCGGCAATCTTGGTTATGTTTACTGCATTCTGGGCCGTTACCTTCAGCTCATTTCTACCCTGGACTGCCCCAACAAAGTTCTGGATTTCTAGCATGAGGGGCTCTATTTTTTCATTCTTGGGCATGATCACCTCATTGCTCTTTTCCACCGTGACATCCTGGGTTATAAGATCCAATGAAATCATCGCATCCGTACATACAGCATTCATCTTTCTTACCTTGGTGGAGGTGATCCAGTTTGACGAAGTTATGGCTACCCTGTTGTTTTCAAAGCCGAGCATGATTGATGCAAAATCCTCATACTCATGTCTTATTCGACCTGATCTTGCAAAGACCACGTTGGGCATATTGTCGAACAGCCACACTGCCGTGTCTATGTCGTGTACGGATGTATCATGAATGATTCCAACGTCCTTGATGTGTAGCGGCACTATGTTTTCCCTGTGAAATTCCAGCATTATCAGATCCCCGTGTTTTTTTGACTGGACAAATTTTTTTACGGCATTCATCGCCGGATTGAACCTCTCGATGTATCCTACCGTCAACAGTACCTTGTTTTTTATCGCCAATTCGCGTAATCTTTCACCACTGTTTGAGTCGTACGTCAGCGGTTTTTCCACAAAGACGTGCTTTTTTGCCTCAAGCAGCTGTGTTACAATTTGTGCATGGGTTGACGTAGGCGTGCACACACAGGCCGCATCAAACTCCTCGTCGCGTATAAGGCTGTCCACCATGTCATATCCTTTTACAGAGTACTTGTCTGCAATCTCGGCGCATTGATGTTTGTCCGTATCGCAAATGGCGCACAGGACATCTAGTTGTGAGAGGATCCTTGCATGATTAATCCCCCACTTGCCGACTCCTATCTGCGCAATCCTCATCTAATCACGGTAATCCATCGCTTGTATACCTTGTCCTGATTCATTACTATTTCATTGTATTTCTTCATGAGGGTTTTAGTGACATTCCCGATACCTCCGGTGCCAATCATTCTCTGATCTACGGCCTTGACCGGGGTAATCTCGGCCGCCGTTCCGGATAGGAATACCTCGTCTGAGGCGTATAACTCGCTTCTAGGTATGTCGCGTTGGATCACCATGATGTCTGAATCCGCGGCCATGCTAATTACTGTGTCTCGGGTAATACCGTCTAGGGCCGATGAGCTTATGGGGGGCGTGATCAACTGCCCGTCCCTTACAATGAATATGTTCTCTCCTGGAGCCTCGCTTACATTGCCGTTTTGATCTAGCAATAGCGCCTCGTCGTAGCCATTTCTCTTTGCCTCCTGGGTGGCAATAATTGAATTAAGATAATTTCCGCCCATTTTGGCCTGCGGCGGCGTGGATGCATCTGAGAACTTTCGCCATGATGCCACTCCGATCGTGATTCCGTTTTTGTCAAACAGGTCCCCGAACGGGAATGTGTAGATTCCTAGGTGAGTGGGGGCTTTTTTTGTAACGTGTAGGTTGATTCCGTATTCGCCTACGAAATAAAACGGTCTTATGTAGGCTGATTTTTTCAGGTTGTTTTTCTTGCACAGATCGATGATCGCCGTCCTGATCTGCTCATCTGAATAATTCAGTGACATGTCGTAAAACTCTCCGGATCTTCGGAGGCGCTTAAGGTGCTCATCAAGCCTAAAAACAAGCAGGTTTTTTGAGTTCCAGTACGCCCTGATGCCCTCAAACACTGACGTTCCATAATGGATGGCATGTGTGGTAATTGGAACACGCGCCCGGGCCCCCTGTACAAATCTGCCATCTAGCCACATGTATTTTGATAATGGTAGCTTCACAAAACAGATGCAAATGTTGTTGTAATTAATCTATTTCTAATATCCGTCCTTTGGAAACTTCATTCCCAACACTCGTGATGTCCTATCCTCCATGCATGCAAATTTCTTGACGACATCCCAGTCCCTTTCAATTATTTTGGCGACGCCATCTGGAACATCATTTTTCCAGCATGAATCGGATTCTACTGCCGCTTGATACATCTTCTCCTTGACCGAAGTAGCGGAAAGTGATTTTCTTACTCCTATCTTCGGCCTCAGCCTGTAAATCCTCAGCATGTATCCCTCCGCCCTGTCTCCGGTATATGTAAAATATTTTCCACGAACCCCGTTGAGAATGCGTCTGCGCAACTCCCATGACTTTGGTGACAGTAGCGGTGGCATGTATCTTCTAAACGGTGCAAAAAACGCATAATCGTCCGTCACGCTTACGCCGTCTCCAAAAATGACCTCTATCATCTCCCTTCTCTGCTCAAACGTAAATGGAAAACTCCTGCTGTTGATCTCACCGGCATCCTTTCTGAAGATCACTGGCATGACCTTTACCGCGTCCGCTTCTGCCATCAGCTCTGTAATGATTTCAACATGCGCCTTTGTCAACGGGTTTAGGTGTGCAAGGTACAGCGCGGTTACCATTCGACTTTCCTGAAAATCCGTTATATTTCAATTCATAGGGATGATGGGACTTGAACCCACGAACTCCAGCACCCGAAGCTGGCAGTATACCAAGCTAACCTACATCCCTTACAAAAACCCACTCTGGCCATATTTCTTCTTTTAGTGTCAGCCGTATGATTCGTACTTTACCTCAAAGCTTCCGTCTTCACGCTTGTCCTGTTGCGTGACAAAACCCTTTGGGTTTAGAAAATCCATGACTCCGTCGATGGTTCCCTGCCACCCACAGACATAAAACATCGTGTTGTCCCTTGTTATCGTCTCACCTACCAGCTCTTCTAGCGGCGACTTGCCGCTGTCCCTTGGTCTTAGGAACGTCTCAACCCTTCCAACCTGGCCTGACCATGATCTGTTGAACCATTCCTGAGGCCTACTTATTGCCGCCCTGTACTTGAAATTCCACTTGTCGGCCCCCCTGTCTAGACTTTCATCCTCCAAATCGGTAAGCAGTCCCTTGTATGCCAGCTCATCTACATAACTGGCACCGTGCAGTACTATGATCTCCCTCTTGTCCCCTGTATCGTGCAGGTGCTGTGCAAAGCTGATGAATGGAGCTAGGCCGGTGCCTCCGCCAATGCAGACTATGCGCCGCTCGTCTCGTGATCCGTCGGGAAGTGTGTCGTTGATATCTAGCGCCATGCCGGATGGCTTTAACCAATTGATCTCGTCTCCCTCCTTTGCGTTGAACAGCTGGGTGGTGAACCTGCCTGGGAGAGGCTTTCGTACCCATCTGATGACTAGTTCTACATATTGCTTGTTTTCGGGATGTGATGCAATGGAATATGCCCTTCTGACTATCTTGTTGTCTTCGGCAGGATTCGGCAGTCCGAGGGTGATAAACTGTCCAGCACGGAAATCAGGAACCCCGCCCTCGCTTGGAACGATCCTAAAGATACCCAAATCTTCCTTTAATGTTTGAATGTAACTTATGGTTGCCTTGCCGTCTACGACCATTTACTAACGGGGTTTCTAATAGTTAAATATCTTGTTGTTATTGCATATCAAAATTTTCCAAGGCAGTTAAACGTTAATAACCAATCCGAAAAGATTTCAACAGTCAGAATTTTCTGATTTGGGCCGGTCGTCTAGCCTGGTAGGATAGGTGCATGGCATGCATCGGATCAAGGGTTCAAATCCCTTCCGGTCCACTTTTCATTCATATTCCAAGGAAGCAGTTTCCGGATTATGCCACGTGCAGCTGGCGCATGGATCTACGTGCGGGCAGAATGCAAATGGATAGTAAACTGAATAAAGATCCGATAATTCTTGCAGGCTCATGATTATGTGCTTGCACTCTTATGATTATGTACTTGCATATCTGCCCGTCCACTAAACTGACACGCTCCGGGACGCGTCGACCGTGCACGCGTCACAGGTGACCGGCACGGCCGGTCCCGCTCCGGGCGTGAAACCTGCAGAAGTGTGCGCAGTCTGGCGCACCGTCGCGGGTAGCGCGGCTACCGCGGCTACCGCGGGATTGGCGCGTGAGAGGCGCCGTCCCCCGCCTTTTTTATTGCGTCGAGCATGTACTCGAACAGCTTTGGGACGCACACCTCGCCGCCAGAGACCATGCGCAAGATGGACCATTTCATCTGGTCAAAGCCACCCTCAAAATACCTCCCCGCAACGGCGCGCTTTATCTCGCGCCACAGCACCTCGATCGGGTTGTGCTGGGGCGTGTATGGGGGCAGGTACCACAGAGCGACTGCCCCGCGGGCCCTTTCTAGATACTCGCGTATCTTCTTGGACTTGTGGGCCTTGGCGTTGTCTAGTATGACGAACACCCTACCAAAGTACCGCCTGAGGGTCTCGAGCAGCGCGATGAGATCGTCGGAGCCGGCCCTCTCGCAGAAGTGGAGGTGGCAAGAGTCCGCGCCGACGGCACCGATCATCTTCATGGTCTTTTTTGAAAAGTTGACCTTTACGGTCTCCGCCCCGCCCACGGCGCGCAGCCCGCGCGCGTGGGACGACCCGTTCTCGATCGCGGACGCGTCGGCGCACACG